>JAFEFM010000009.1 GCA_018240585.1 Pseudomonadota bacterium | reverse complement strand
TGCACGCCACCGGAGGTGAGCACGGTGCGGGTGCGGGACTGGACGATGGCTTTCAGCCACTTGGTGCGTGCCTCGGGCGAGACGCCGACGTCGAGCTGACCGATCGAGGAGCGGGTGAGGGTGCCCGAGTAGCAGGAGTCGGCGATGACCAGCACGTGTTTGACCGACATCGCATTGAGGATGTCGGTGATCGATACGTTGGAGATCCAGTTGGCGTCGCTGTCGGGTTCCGCGTCGATCGGCAGCCAGTGGCCGCGCTGGTTGGCGCGGTCGATCTCGCCATGGCCCGCGTAGTAGATGACGAGGTTGTCGTGTTCGGTGAGCTCGGCGCGCAGCTTGTTGAGCGCCGACAGGAACTCGTAGCGGGTGGCGTTGGTGAGCCGCGTCACCTTGAACCCGTATTTGCCGGCGAGCAGATCGCCGACCGCCCGGGCATCCTCGATGGCCGTGTCGAGTTTCGGCAACTGGCGGTAGTCCTGGTTGCCCACCACCAGCGCGTGATACCGGCCGAACTGGATATCGGGAATCGGTGACGGTGCGGGGGGCGGAGCAGGCGCGATCTCCACGCCCTCGGGCACGAGGCTGAATTCGAGTTCGGCGCGCTTGCCGTTGCGGTCGACCGCGACGAGGCTGACAGGCGTGTTCGCGGCGCGCAGCGACACCTCAGTCTTGAACAGTCCCTGGTTATCGACCTGTTGCGTCGCATCGTTCACCGTGAAGGACAGCAGGCCGGCAGGAGCGGTCACCTTGCCGACGAGCTCGCGCGCCTTCAGGGTGCCGCGGATCTTGACGAGGATGGGGCCGCGCGTGGCCATGACGGGAGGGTCGATCAACTGGATGCTCGGTGGTGCGATGGCGACGGCCACCGGCACCGCGGCCACTTGCGCCGCCTGCGCATTGCGCGCCTCGAGTGCTTGCAGGCGACTCTTGTAGTCGGCTGCCTCGCGTTCGACGCGGGCGATTTCCTGCCGCTGACGGACGAGTTCCTGCTCGCTGAGGCGCAGTTGCGCCTCGAGCCGGCGGGAAGCCTCGGCGTCCGCCTTGCCGGCGACATCCTTCTGTCGGGCAAGTTGGGTCTGCATCGCCTGCAGGCGACGCTCCGTTTCCTGCACGTTGGCCTGGCGCGCGGCAAGCTCGACCTGACTGTCGTTCAATTGCGTGCGCGCCTGGCTCAGTTGGTCACGCAGCGAAGCGGTTTCGGCTTCGAGCGCGGCAAGCTGGCGGCGAAAGCCTTCGGCGGCGGAAGAGAGCTCTGCCACCTGGCGGCCGCGCCGCTCGAGCTCAGCTTCGCGGTCACTCAGTTGCGCGCCGAGTCGCGCGGCAGTGTCGCGGTCGCCTGATTGCCGTGCCTGGCGGATGCGGTCCTCCAGCAGGCGCAACTCGCTCTGCGAGTTGGTCCTCTCCTTCTCGAGCTGCTTGCGCGCGTCGTCGAGCTGCCGGCGCGTGTCTTCCAGTTCGCGCCGCAGCTTGCGCATTTCCGCCTCGCTGGTGGCGCGATCTCCGCCCTCGAGCGCGATGGCGTCGCCCAGCCCGGCCGCCTTGCGGTACCAGGCCAGCGCGACGGCCGGATCGCGCGCGACGCCCAGGCCCTTCTCGTGCAGAAAGCCGAGGTTGATCATGCCCCGCGCGTAACCCTGATCGGCCGCCTTGCGGTACCACTGCGCGGCATCCGCGTAGCGCGGGGCTTCGCCGCCCACCCCGCGCTCGTAAAGTTCGCCGACGTAGGTCTGTGCCTCGGGATCGCCCTTGTTGGCGAGCGGCAACCACGACGACAGCGCGGTGCCGAGATCGGCACGGTCGTACATCACGTATTCGCCGCCGCGCAGGGCGCATTCGTCGGCGCTGAGCTTGGCCGGGCGCCGGGCGCTCAGATAGGTCAGTTGTGTGCCGAGGCGGCGGACCTGGCCGGGCAGGAGGCAGTCGACCACCAGCAGCTTGTCGACTTCGCGTTGCGCCAGGGCCAGTTGAGCGGGGGACGGGTGACTGATCTCCGCGAGGACGGCGGAGGATGCAATCGACGAACCAAGCAGCCACAGGCCGGCGAGGGCGCATCTGCGCAACTGGTTCGTGAGAAACATGACCTCACCCCTGCGAGTTCGAGCCCAGCCCGCGGTCCGGCGGGTAACGACTTTACGGCGCAGACTTTACGGCGCAAATGGAAAGCTGCACCGCCGGCAGACACACCGTCACGACGGCAATCGTCGTCGCGCACGCAGGCCCGGTGCGAACCGTGGGCGGGACACTTTTTCTATAGCATCCCGACCGTGTTCTGGCGAGCCCGGCCTGGCTTCGCCCGGGCACCGCGCGGGGGATGCAGACGATGCCAGCGCGTTGAAAAATGGCGGATCTTGTCTTTAATGCAGGGGACGTGCCCCAACCACGTTCGGATCAAACTCGGTCCCTCCAGGGAGAACTGCCATGAAGAGCATCCAGGTGACCCGCGGGTCGCTGCTGGCCGTGTCGGCCGGTTTTTTCTACGCCTCTTGCGCAAACGCGGATCTCAATGCGGTTTCCGCCATGACGCCGGTCCAGGCACCGGTCGCCAGCACCATACAGACGATCTGCCCGAAGATGGCGGCCCAGTCGTCGTCGCTGACCGCGGAACAACAATTGCTGCTGAGCTCATGCCGCAAGCTGGTGCAGACGAGCAATGGCCTGCAGCACAGCGGCCCTTCCGGGCAGAGCCTCGGATTGAGCGAATCCGGCCTGCGTGCTGCGCTACAGGGGGTGTCGCCGGAGGAGATGAATGCGCAGAACCGTAGTCGCACCTTTGCCGGCAATGCGCCGATCGGTGCGCGGCTGCTGGCGCTGCGGCGTGGTGCAGGCGGGGGGCCGCTGGCCAGTTCCACATTCGACCTCAATGGGCAGCCGCTGCTGTTGTCCGAAATGCTGCCGTTCGGGAGCCGAGGCGGCGGCGCCAGCGCCGATTCCGGTCCCGGCGGGCCCTGGAGCGGCTTCGTGCAGGGGCATTACAACTGGGGGACCAGGGATCGATCGGCACTGGAGGATCGCTTCAACTTTCATGACGTGGGCGTCACGGCTGGCGTCGACTATCGCTTCAGCGATTCCACCGTCGCCGGCATCGCCTTGAGCTACGCGCACACCAAGGCCGACTTCGACAACGGGTTGGGCGACGTCGAATCGAACAACGCCGGTGTCAGCCTGTATGGTTCGCACTCGTTCGGCAAGGCCTACGTCGAGGGCTTCGTCGGCTACACCAAGGTCGATTTCGACAGCGCCCGCCGTATCCTGGTGCCCAGCACGACTGGCGTCAGCGGCTTCGACACCACGGCAAAGGGCAGCACCAATGCGGATCAATACACCGCGTCGATCGCCACCGGCTACGACTGGAGCCGCGACAGCATGACGATTACGCCCTTCGTGCGCCTGAGCTACGCGCACCTGGGGATCGACGGTTTCACCGAACGCGAGTCGCGCAGCAGCCTGGGGCTGGATGTGAAGTCGCGTTCCGTGAATTCACTGCAAAGCGCGATCGGCGCACAGATCACGAAGGCAATCAGTGTTCAGTCGGGCGTCATCAGCCCGTATGCGGCGATCGAGTGGAATCACGAGTTCCAGAACAACAACGAGAACATCGTGGCGAAATACACGCACGACCCGTTCAACACCTTCTTCACGATTCCGACTGCGCATCCTGATCGTGACTACTTCACCCTGCGCGCCGGACTCACCAGCGTGTTCCCATCCGGCGTGTCCGCCTTTGCCAACATCGATACCGTGGTCGGACTGCGCGACACCACCAGCACCAGCCTGACCGTCGGTGTGCGGCTGGAATTCTGAGCGAGGCGGCCGCGTGCAGCGCCGTGGCGCGGAGCGGCGGTGGCTGATCCGCGTCGCCGCGGCGTGTCTGATCTGCGCTTGCGCCACGCCAACCGAGCAGGCAGGGCGGTTCGCGCGTGCTGCGGGTTTCGAGCCGATCGTGCTGCAAGGCGAGGGGTTCCGTCACTGGAGCCAGTATCGGGCGGGCCGGGGGGGGCGCCGACTGCATGTGTATGTCGACCACGATGGCAGTCCGTGGCTGGCCGGCCGGTTCGTGGCTGCCGATCCGACCCCGCGTGACCCGGTCGCCCTGCGCCTGATGGCCCGTGATCCGGGCCCTGCCCTGTATGTCGGACGACCCTGCCATTTCGAGGTCGATGGGCCGCAGCGCTGTCAGCCATTGCAGTGGAGCCACGAGCGCTATGGCGAACGCCTGGTGGCGAGCATGGCGCGCGCCGTGCAGGAAT
This sequence comes from Pseudomonadota bacterium, assembly GCA_018240585.1. Lineage (GTDB taxonomy): Bacteria > Pseudomonadota > Gammaproteobacteria > Burkholderiales > Rhodocyclaceae > Thauera. The sequence continues at coordinate 1,376 of JAFEFM010000009.1, read as the reverse complement.
TCGCCGCGACGCGCGGTTTCGACGAGTTGGTGCTGATCGGCCACAGCGGCGGTGGGGCGATCGTCATGCTGATGGCCCCGCGCCTGCCGCAGACACGCGCGGTGGTGACGATCGCTGGAAATCTCGACGTCGCCGCCTGGTCCCGCGAGCATGGATTCTCTCCGCTCAATGGGTCGTTGAATCCTGCAACCGGCGCGCCCTTGCCGGCGGCAATCACTCAGCTTCATTACATCGGCTCGGAGGATCGCAACATTACGCCGGCGATGGTGCAAGGCTATGCGAGGCGCGATCCGGGTGCTCGCGTGGTCGAGATTCCGGGCTTCGATCACCGTTGCTGCTGGGAAGCCGAGTGGCCGCGTTTTCTGTGCCGGCCGCCATTGCAGGAATCGACCACGTGCCATAATTGAAGCGCGTCGCGTGGGCGTGGCGAGCGCGATTCTTCCAGGGGCTCCAGCGATGATCATGATCCGGGTCGTGTCCTTCAACGGTCAGCCGCCTGCCCAGCCGCTCGCGTATGAATTCGACGAACTCGGCGGCACGATCGGCCGCGCCGATACCAACCAGCTCGTGCTGCCCGACCCCGAACGCCATGTCTCCAGACTGCAGGCGCGTATCGTGTGGCGGAACGGCCGCTTCGAGATCCTCAACGTCGGTGCAAACCCGTTCGATGCGGGGATGCAGGTCGTTCCCAACGGCGGGGCTGCCCCGATTGGCCCTGGCGACCGCCTCACCCTAGGCGGCTACGTGCTCGAGGTGGCAGGGGAGGCGCGACAGGCGTCTGGCGCCGAGCGCCCGCCACCGGCGCCGGTCGATGATCCGCTGGGGCTTTTCGGCGTTGGCCCCGCCCCTGCGGAGGCGCGCGATCGGTCCGGCGGTGCAGCGCCCGGTGCAGGCCGGTCGGCGCAGGCTCCCCTTGCGCCGCGTCCGATCGACGATCCTTTTGCCGCCTTCTCCGAATCGCCTTCACGCGTGGATGCGGCAAGCGGAGGCGCGGCGCGCACGCCGTCCGCGGCGACGCCGCCTGCGCGTTCGGCTGCGCTCATCCCGGACGATTTCGACCCCTTCGCCGATCCCTTCGCACCGCGCCCCGCCGCGGCGCCGCCGGCATCGACGGCGCTCGACGATCTGGGGTTCGGGCCGACCGGCGAGTCGGTATCCGGTCCGGGTATCGACACGATGTTCGGACTCGGATCTTCCGCGCCTGCGAGCGGGAATGACCCGCTGGCGGGAAGTGCGCTCGCCGCGCCGCCGCCGGGCGAGGAGCGGGGGGGGCAGGTCGTCGAACCGCTGGCGGCACTGGCCGGCGTGCGACCGCAGGCGGCGGAGGCGGCACCCATGCCCGACCGCGTGCCCGAAGTTCAGGGCGCCTACCGGCC
>JAFEFM010000099.1 GCA_018240585.1 Pseudomonadota bacterium | reverse complement strand
CGCCCTCTCCGCCAGAACATCCAGAAAGCCCGCCAAATGCTGCATTTGCCGGGCTTTCGGCTTTTTGCGGGGCTCCGTGATGAGAAACGAGTCGATCTGGAAGATGCGCGTCGATAACCTGAAGCGGCATGCCCACGACAACCGATGGGGGCGCGACCTCGTGCGGCAATGGGCCGCCGAAGGCCTGATGGACGAGGATCCCGAGATCCAGGCGCTGCTGGCGCAATGGCCCGAGCGCTACAAGGATCTGCCTGCCGACGCCTGGCCTGCGGCGCTGCTACCCGAACGCCGCGACTGAACGCCCGCAAAAGAAAGCCCGAGCGCTCTCGAGCCCGGGCCGCAAGCCACACGCCAGGAGGAGTCGGCGTGTGGCGGAGACATGCTTCACCTTAGACCAGCGGTTTGTGCGGCGCAATACGTTTTTTGCGACGGCTGCCGATCGGGTTCGCGCCAGCCGGTCACTACAGGCGCCCTCGGCCAGGAGCGCGCAGCGCAACGAGGGAGATGGCGAGAAACAGGCCTGTACCGAGTGCGAGCGTAAGCGTGCTGCCCCACAGCATGGGGGCAAGCACCCCGGCAACCAGCGAGTTCACGCCCGTCTGCATGAAGCTCTGACAACTGGAGGCAAGCCCGCGGCGCTCGGGGAAAAGATCGAGTCCGAAGAGCGACATGCTCGGTGTCGCCAGCGCCATGCCCAGGGTGTAGATCGGAATGGCGATCATCGACCAGGGCAACCCCGGCGGCCGCATCAGGGCGAGCCCCACGTTAAGCAAGACGGCGAAGATCATGATCCCGAAACCCACCGCGATCGCGCGCCGCGGCGCCCACCGGCCTGCCACCCTGCCCGACAGCATGGATCCCAGCATCATGCCGCCGACTGCCGGCACGAACAGCCAGCCGAAATCGCTGGCGCCGAGGCCGAGGTGGGTCATGACGAAGACCGGCGCCGCCAGCACATAGAGGAAGAATCCCGAAAAATTCAGCGCCACCGCGAGGCCGATGCGCACGAAGGCACGATCGGTCAACACCTCAATATAAGCGCGCAGCAAGCCCATCGGGTGCAGTGGCTGTCGCGCTTCGGGCGCCAGCGTCTCAGGCAGGAAGAACCAGCACAGTGCGAACAGCGCCAGGCCGAACAGCATGAGGAACACGAAGATGCTGCGCCATCCACCCGCCTGCAGCATCCAGGCGCCCAGCATTGGCGCGATGGCAGGCGCAACGGCGAAGATCACCATCACCCGCGACAACTGTCTTTGCGCGTGCGCACCCTCATGCAGGTCGCGGATCACCGCACGGCCCACCACCATTCCCGCGCCACCGCACAAGCCTTGCAGGACGCGCCCCGCCCACAGCCACTCGACTGATGGCGCAACGGCGCACACGGCGGAGGCCAGCGCAAACACGGCCGTCGACACCAGCAGCACCGAGCGCCGGCCATAGCGGTCGGCGAGCGCGCCATGCCACAACACCATGCAGGCGAAGGCCAGCAAATAGGCGGTCAGCGTCTGCTGCACCTGCAACTGCGACGCGCCGAGCGAGGCGGCCATCGCCGGGAAGGCGGGCAGATAGGCATCGATGGAAAAAGGCCCGATCGCGCTGAGCGCGGCGATCAGGAAAGGCAGGAGCGGATGGGCTGAAGACATCGAGGACGAAATACAGCGACGCTCCCTTGGAAGGCACGGGCGAAAGTGCCGCAGGAGCGTGCGGAGGAAGAAATGCGGAGTGGAGGAACCGGGCCACTCCGGGCGTGCATCACGGGCGTCCGATCAGCCCCTTGAGCGCGTTCTGCAGGTCGGCCGGCAGCACGACCACCTTCGCCCCGTCGGCCTGGCTGAGGGCCTGCATCGAGGCGATGTACTTCTCTCCCAGCAGGTAGAGCATCGGGGCCGTCTGATCCCCTACCGCGCTCGTCACGCGCCGGATCGCCTCGGCCGAGGCCTCGGCGAGCATCACCTGCGCGTTGGCATCGCGCTTGGCCGACTCCAGCCGCGCCTCCGCCTCGAGGATGGCGGCCTGCTTGGCGCCTTCGGCCTTGGTCACCGCAGCCTTGCGCTCGCGTTCGGCCGCCGCCTGCAATTCCATCGCACGCTGCATGGACTCCGACGGCTTGATGTCCTGGATCTCCACCGACTTCACGGTGAGCCCCCAGTCCACCGCCTCGTCGGCGATGCTCTCGCGCAGCCGGGCCTTGATCTTGTCGCGCGACGACAGCGCCTCGTCCAGCTCCATCTCGCCGACGATGGAACGCAGCGTGGTCATGATGAGGTTGCGGATCGCCTCGGAAAAATCGGTGACACCATACACGGCCTTCACCGGGTCGGTGACCTTCACGAAGGCGATGGCATTGGTCAGGATCACCGCGTTGTCGCGGGTGATGACCTCCTGTTCCTGCACGTCGAGGATGATGTCCTTGGTAACGAGCTTGTAGGCCACGTTGTCGAGATACGGGATCAGGATGTTCAGGCCGGGCCGCAGCGTGCTGTGATACTTGCCCAGCCGCTCGACCACCCATTCCTCACCCTGCGCAACCAGCCGCACACCCTTGGCGATGGTGATCAGCACGAACACGAGGATCGCGATCGAAATTGCCAGCCCTGCACTCATTGATTCATTCCTGTCCGAAAGTCCCACTCAGGCCTTCGTCACCCTGACGAAGCTGCCTTCCACCGCCACCACCTTCACCCGCTCACCCGCGCCGATCGCGCTCTCCGACAGGCAGACCCACTCTTCCGCGCCCAGCACCGGGCGCTGGAAGCGCACCTTGCCATGCTGGAACGGTGCCACCGCGCCAACCAGCACGCCTACTTCGCCGATCACCGTGCCGTCGGCCGTGCCGACCAGCGTCTTGTATCGATCACGCCTGAAAACCCGGAACCAAAGCACGACCATGCCAAGCGAAGCGACGATCCACAGCCCGATCTGCGTCGTCAGCGACAGCTCGCCGGCAAGCAGCAGCGCCAGCGCGACGAGGATTGCCCCCAGCCCGAACCAGATCACAAAGAAGGCCGGAATCGCCAGTTCCAGCAGGACGAGCGCAATCCCCGCGATCAACCAGTGCCACCATTCTGGAGTCATCACCCGCCCTCGCCCGCCGCCCCCGGCAACATGTCAGACATGCCGAGTTTAACAGGCAGCGCGCACGCAAAAATGACAAGGCACAGCGGCGAGGTGGAAATGTGCGCACGACGACCGATCCACGACGCCGGCGAGTCGTCGCGGTGGCGGGGTGCAACGGGCACTCGCGTGGAAGCGGGCCTCAGGCCTGGAAGCGGTTGCGGTCGATGCCGTACTTCTTGAGCAGCTTGCCGAAGGCACGCCGCTCCTTGCCGGCGTGCTGCGCAGCAAGCGAGACGTTACCGCGCGTCATCGCGATCGCCTGCTCGAGGTAATCGCGCTCGAAGCGGGCGATGACCTCGGCCTTGGCCAGCTTCATGTCCATGCCGGCAAAGTCGATGTTCCAGCCGCCGTTCGCCTCGCTCGCCCCCGCAGCGACTGCGGGGTCGGAGATGGGCTCCAGGTGTACGACGCCTTCGTCGGCAAGCAGGAACTGGCGATGAACGATGTTCTCGAGCTCGCGCACATTGCCCGGCCAGGAATGCGCCAGCGCCGCTGCCGCGGACGCCCGGTCCAGACTCGGCACCGGCCGCCTGTAATCACGCGCGAAACGCACGAGGAAATGGTCGAT
>JAFEFM010000098.1 GCA_018240585.1 Pseudomonadota bacterium | reverse complement strand
GGCTACTTCAGCGGCCTCAAGGGCAAGCGCAACGTGCTCATCGTTCGCGAGGCCGGCTCCAAGATGCCGGCCGACCTCGGTGGCGACATCTACGCAGCGCTGATGGACCGCAATGACATCGCACCGATCGAGAGAACGCTGTCCGCGTTCATCGGTGCAATCTAGTGCGTATTCCGACCCATCGCGACCGTTGATTATGGGGCCGGGAGGACAGCCCGGGACCGGCCGAGGTCTCCCGCCTCACCGCCAACGAGTGCAGTCTGTACGAAGACCTGCGCGACCATCGCATCCGCCCGTCCCTGCGCCTAGAAGAGGAACACATCGGCTTCGGCTGGCTGGAGAAGGCGCTGAAAATCAACCACTCAGTGGATGATTTTCAGCCACTGAGTGGTTGATTTTCATCCAAAAATAACCCTAAAGTGGCGCTCATGTACGACCGTCACATCGCCCCACTGCTGCTCGAAGCCCTGGCCGACACGCCCGTCGTGCTGCTCAACGGCGCCCGCCAGACCGGCAAGAGCACACTCGCGCAGTCCCTGCGCGAAGCCGCCCCACGCCGCTACCTGACGCTGGACGACCACACCACGCTGGCCGCCGCGCGCGCCGACCCGGCTGGCTTCATCGCCGCGCTCGCCGGGCCGGTCGTCATCGACGAGATCCAGCGCGCCCCGGAACTCTTCCTCGCGATCAAGGCCGCCGTCGATCGTGACCGCGCACATGGCCAGGCGGTGGGACGATTCCTGCTCACCGGCTCGGCCAACGTCATGCTGCTGCCTGCGCTCGCCGATTCGCTCGCCGGACGCATGGAGATCGTGGCACTCAACCCGCTGTCCTGCGCCGAGCGGGCCGGCGATCCGCAACTCAATCGCGCCGAGTGGCTCTTCGACGGCGATCTCATCACCCGCCCCCTGCCGCCCTGCGAGCGCGACGTCTTCATCGACACCCTGCTCGCCGGCGGCTTCCCGGAAGCGGTCGCGCGCAACACTTCGCGTCGCCGCCAAGCCTGGTTCGACAGCTACCTGCAGGCCGTGCTGCAGCGCGACGTGCGCGAACTCGCCAAGCTCGAGCAGCTCACCGAGCTGCCCAATCTCGTCCAGCTCCTTGCCCATCGCAGCGCCAGCCTGCTCAACTTCGCCGAGCTCGCGCGCAGCAGCGGCATCGCGCAGACCACGCTCAAGCGCTACTTCACCCTGCTCGAAACGCTGTTCCTCATCCACCGCCTGCCCGCCTGGGAGCGCAACCCCGCCAAGCGCCTGGTCAAGGCGCCCAAGGTCTTCCTGCCCGACTCCGGCCTGCTCGCCCACCTCAGCGGCCACACCGCCGACACCCTCGCCACCGCCCCCGGCCTGCCCGGCGGGCTGGTCGAGACCTTCGTCTGCGCCGAATTGTTGAAGCACCTCGCCTTTTCCGCCCGCGGACTGTCGCTATGGCACTACCGCACGCAGACCGGCATCGAGGTCGACTTCCTGCTCGAAGACCGCCACGGCAAGCTCACCGGCATCGAGGTCAAGGCCGCCGCCACGGCGGACGGCAAGGATTTCAAGGGTCTGCGCCATCTGCAGGAAACCGAACCAGAGCGCTTTCAGCGAGGGATCGTGTTGTACACCGGGCGGGAATGCGTGGCGTTTGGGGAGGCGCTATTCGCCGTGCCGATGTCGATGTGGTGGGCGGTGCAAGACCACGCCGGCTGACGGCAGTTTTCGATCCCGGGCGATGGCGCTCGCTTGCACCAGCCGCTGTTCATCAACTTTGGGGGAAGCGCAGGCGTTCGCGCTAAAGTCCCACCTGTTTGTCCTGCCACACGACCACTTATGACGCCGGAAGCCAAAGCCCGCAGCCGCATCGACGCCCGTCTCGCACTGGCCGGCTGGACCGCGCAGGGCATGAAGCAGCTCGACCTCGGCGCCGCACAAGGCGTCGCGGTGCGCGAATACCCTACCGACAGCGGCCCGGCCGATTACGTGCTGCTCGTCGACCGCCAGCCGGTCGGCGTCATCGAGGCCAAGCGCGACGAAGCGGGCGAACACCTCACCACCGTCGAATCCCAGCCCGCGCGCTACGCCGTCGCCAACCTCAAGTGGCGCACCAGCGGCAGCCCGCTGCCCTTCCTGTTCGAAGCCACCGGCGAGCGGATCCGCTTCACCGACAGCGCGCTGCTCGAACGGATACGATCCGGGCGACAAGCCGCAACAAGACCCGCCCGAACACCTGGATCGAGATCCATGCCAGGAAGGACCGCACCATGCTGACCCGCCTCGAAATCGACGGCTTCAAGACCTTCGAGAACCTCGCGATCGACTTATTGCCCTTCACCGTGGTGCTAGGCAGCAACGCCGCCGGCAAGAGCAACCTGTTCGATGCGATTCGGCTGCTCTCGCTCCTCGCCACGCGCGACGTCGCCGAGGCCGTCAAGGACATGCGCGGCGAACCGCTCGAACTGTTCCGCCTGACGCCGTCGGGCCGCAGCACCCAGATCCGTATGGCCGCCGAGGTGCTCGTCGACCCGCTGGTTCGCGACCCGTGGGGTAGCGAGGTGAAGATCACGCACACGCGGCTCCGCTATGAAGTGACGCTGGAGCGGCGCCAGACCAAGCCTGGAATCGAGCGGATACAGGTGGCACAGGAGTGCGTGACGCCCATCATGCGCAAGGACGACCGCTGGGCCAAGGCGGTGAATCCGACCAAGGATTTTCGTGCGGCCTATCTGAAGTACACACGCCTGAAGCCATGGCTCACGACCGACGAGACGGACGAAGGGCTGGCTTTCAGCATCCATCAGGACGGCAAGCAAGGGCGCAATCGACCCGCAAGTGCAGCCGAGGCAACGGTGCTGTACAGCGTCACCAACGCCGAGTTTCCGCACCTCTTCGCCCTCAGAGAGGAAATGCGCCACTGGCGCCTGCTGCAGCTCGACCCCGCACTGCTGCGGCGTCCGGTCCCGGCAACGGCATCGGACATGCTGGATGCGGATGGCTCCAACCTTGCTGCGGTACTGACTCAACTCAAGGCCGAAACCGCAAGTGGCGAAAAGCCGGATGGGGTACTGAGCGACATCGCTGCCGAACTGAACCATCTGATCCCGGGAATTGCCCATCTCGATGCCAAGCTGCACGAGGCGAGCCGTGAATACCGTATCGAACTCACGATGCGCGACGGCCTGCCCTTCACCTCACGTGTCATTTCCGACGGCACACTGCGCATCCTCGCCCTGCTGACCCTGCTGCACGACCCGCGCCATCGGGGCCTCATCTGCTTCGAGGAACCAGAGAACGGCGTACATCCCGGCCGCATTAAGCAGCTCGTACAGCAGCTCAAGGACATCGTCACCGATCCAGCCCAGTACGACGCCGACGAGGGCGCCCCGCCGCTCAGCCAGTTGCTGCTCAACAGTCATTCTCCGGTGGTCTTGTCTGCCCTCGTCGACGCGAATCTGCGCCCCGTCGACGGCGCGGTGCTGTTCGCCGACACGGCCGTGGTGACCGACCCCGCACGCAAGGAGCAACGCCGCAAGACGCGCCTTCGGCCCGTTCACTCCAAACCGCAAGCCTCCCTGTTCGGGGACGAGGCGAATCCGCAAGGCATCGTCTCCGATCTCGAGGTTCGCAAAGTGCTCGATACCGTAGCGGCGGAGGGCTGAGGATGCATTACCTCGGACTGGCGCTATATGCCGAAGGCCCCACCGACTACTACTTCCTGCGACCCTTGCTGCTGCGGCTGTGTGAAGACATCTGCCTGAACGAGGCGAACCAATCGGTGGAGTTCGCTGAGGAAGTGATCTCCCTAGACGCACCCGAACGAATGAAGGACGCCCCACGCGAGGAACGTATCATTGAAGCTGCTCGCGAAGCTCGGGGCGCCTGGCGCATCGTTTTCATTCACACCGATGGCGCAGGTAGTGCGGAGCGCGCCCGTGCGACGTGTGCGCAGCCCGCCATCGACATGCTCGCTCGGGAGCTTCCCAATGATGGTGTCGGCGTCGCGGTGGTTCCAATACGCGAAACGGAATCATGGGCGCTTGCAGACGGCGACGCGATTCGCGGGGTGTTTGGTACGCCTCTATCCGACGAGGCGCTGGAGTTACCACGCAACGCCGCAGAAGTGGAAACAACACGTGATCCGAAGCTGACCTTGCACGTCGCCTTCCTGAAGACCAACCCGAGCTCACGGAAACGACGGCAAGGCGTTTCTCCGATGCTGAATGCGCTTGGCGAAGCTGTGTCGCTGGAGCGATTGCGGCGCCTGTCAGGATTCCAAGCGCTTGAACTGGAATTGCGCTTGGGCATGAAAAGGCTAGGGATAATCAGGTAGCACGCGTGCTAATCCAGCCACGACTCTCACCCGTGCCTTCCGCTCGGTCCGAGGCAGCGCGAATCTTGCTGATCGCGGACGGTGCAGGGCGAAGCATGGTCTACTTCTTGCCCTGGCAGCGCCAAACGATGGCGGCGGCCTTCGATGCGACGGATTTCGGGAGCCGAATGCCTGGAGCCGAACCACCGGAGCTCGGCCTCGAACCACCGGAGCTCGGTGCCAAACCACCGGAGCTCGCAACCTATCACGACTGAAACGCCATTCCGGCCGATCTGCAGGAGGCGTTGCTGACACTGGCCGCGCCGATTTCGCGGCGGCGGCGGACGAGTGCGGAGATCGTGCGCGCCACCGTCAGGACGCTGTGCACCGGGCGTTTCCTCGGACTGCGGGTTCTGGCGCACGCCCTGCAGCGTGACGCCGACGACCTGCGCAAGCGCACGCTGACGCCCATGGTTCAGGACGGCGCGCTGCTTGCGGCCTTTGCCTCGACCCGTGATCCGCGTCAGGCATACACCGCCGAGGTGACAGACACAACTGGACTCGACACATGAACACCGCCTCCCTCATCCAGAAAGTCTGGAACTTGTGCCACACCCTCAAGGACAACGGGGTGCGCTACGGCGACTACCTGGAGCAGCTCACCCAACCGCCACAAGCGCAAGGAGACCGAACGCTTCCGCTACTTCGCCCACGACCAGCTGATCAACCGCGACAAGGCCAGCCTGGATGTGTTCTGGCTGAAGGACGACAGCCTCGACAATCTCGACGACCTGCCGCCGCCGGACGTACTGCAGCAGGAGATCATCGAGCACCTCGAAGCCGCACTCGCCGCCTTTCGCGACGTGGCGGCGGCGCTGCCGAAATTCGAAGGGCAGGAGCAGCAGGCATGAGTAACATCGGACACTGGGGTACGGGCGACCTGGAACTCACCCTGCGTACGTCCGCCGACCTCGAAAAAGCCAAGCCG
>JAFEFM010000097.1 GCA_018240585.1 Pseudomonadota bacterium | reverse complement strand
TCGGCGAGCTGGTTGGTCGCCAGCCGCATGCCCAGGCCGAACTCGGCGTTGTCCTCGAACAGCGAGTTGTTCCACGCCGGGCCGCGGCCGTGGGCGTCGGTGGTGTAGGGCGTGGTGGGCAGGTTGCCGCCGTAGATCGACGAGCAGCCGGTGGCGTTGGCGACCATCATGCGATCGCCGAAGAGCTGCGTCGCCAGCCGGATGTAGGGCGTCTCGCCGCAGCCGACGCAGGCGCCGGAGAACTCGAAGTAGGGCGACAGCAGCATCGAGCCGGGAATCGTGCCGCGCTTGGCGTCGCGCGGGTCGCGGTCGGGCAGGCCGAGGAAGAACGCCCAGTTCTCGGCTTCGGGTGCGCGCAGCGGCGCCTGGTCGGCCATGTTCAGCGCCTTGCGCGACACGTTGGACTTGTCGCGGATCGGGCACACATCCACGCACAGCGTGCAGCCGGTGCAGTCCTCGGGCGCCACCTGGTAGCTCATGTGCGAGCCGGCCGGGTAGTCCTTGCTGCGCGCGGGCACGTGCTTGAAGGTCGGCGGCGCAGCGGCGGCGAGTTCGGCGGGGAAGACCTTGGCGCGGATCGCCGAGTGCGGGCACACGAACACGCACTTGCCGCACTGGGTGCACAGGTCTTCCTCCCACACCGGCAGCTGCAGCGCGAGGTTGCGCTTCTCGAAGCGCGCGGTGCCGGTCGGCCAGGTGCCGTCGACCGGCAGCAGCGACACCGGCAGCGCGTCGCCCTTGCCGGCGATCAGCGGCAGCGTGACGTTGCGGGTGAAGTCGTTGAGCGCCTTGATCTCGATGACGCGCCTGCCGGCCGCGGCGCGCGTTTCCGGCGCGCTGGCGTCGAGCGCGGCCGGCACCTCGACCTGGTGCAGGCGGGCGACGGTGGTGTCGATCGCGCCGCAGTTGAGTTCGGCGATGCGCCGGCCCTTGCGGCCATAGGTCTTTTCCACCGCGCGCTTGATCGCTGCGATCGCCTGCTCCTGCGGCAGGATGCCGGAGATGGCGAAGAAGCAGGTCTGCATCACGGTGTTGATGCGCCGCCCCATGCCGGCCTCGTCCGCCACCTTGTACGCATCGATGACGTGGAAGGCGATGCGCTTGTCCACCATCCGCCGCTTCAGTGCCAGCGGCAGCGCATCCCACGCGCGCTCCGGCGGCACGCTGGTGTTGAGCAGGAACACCGCGCCCGGCGCGGCGTGCGACAGCAGGTCGTGGCTTTCCAGGAACAGCGGCTGGTGGCAGGCGATGAAGCGCGCGTCGCCGTCGCCGGTGAGGTAGGCGGAGCGGATCGGCCGCGGCCCGAAGCGAAGGTGCGACACCGTCATCGCGCCGGATTTCTTCGAGTCATAGACGAAGTAGCCCTGGGCGAAGAGCCCGGTTTCGTCGCCGATGATCTTGATCGAGTTCTTGTTGGCCGACACCGTGCCGTCCGAACCGAGGCCGTAGAACACCGCGGCGAAGCCTTCGCGCGCGGCGTCGGTACGGAAGCTCGCATCGAAGGGCAGCGACAGGCCGGTGACGTCGTCCTCGATGCCGACGGTGAAGCGGCGGCGCGGCGGCTGGCCGGCGAGCGTCTCGCTCAACGTATCGAACACCGCCTTCACCATCGCCGGGTTGAACTCCTTCGAGCCGAGGCCGTAGCGGCCGCCGATCAGCTTCGGCATCGCGCCAAAGCGCGGACTGTCGCCAGCCTGATCTTCAGCCAGTGCCACCATCACGTCCTTGAACAAGGGCTCGCCGTCGGCGCCCGGTTCCTTGCAGCGGTCCAGCACCGCGATCGCGCGCACGCTGGCGGGCAGCGCGGCGAGCAGGGCTGCCGGCGCGAAGGGGCGGAACAGGCGGACCTTGAGCAGGCCCACCTTCTCGCCGCGGCGCGCCAGATGCTCGATGGTTTCCTCCACCGTCTCCGCGCCCGAGCCCATCAGCACGATCACGCGCTCGGCATCGGGCGCGCCGACGTAATCGAACAGGCGGTAGCGGCGGCCGGTCAGCTCGGCGAAGCGGTCCATCGTCTGCTGCACCACGTCGGGGAAGGCGTCGAACAGCGGGTTCTGCGCTTCGCGCGCCTGGAAGAACACGTCCGGGTTCTGCGAGGTGCCGCGGATCACCGGATGCTCGGGCGACAGCGCGCGGGCGCGATGCGCGGCGATCAGCGCGTCCGGCAGCAGCGCCCGCAGCGTGTCGTCGGCGATGCCTTCGATCTTCGCCACCTCGTGCGAGGTGCGGAAGCCGTCGAAGAAATGCAGCACCGGGATGCGGCCGGCCAGCGTCGCGGCGGTGGCGATGGCGGCCAAGTCGTGCGCTTCCTGCACCGAGGCCGACGACAGCAGCGCGAAGCCGGTGCCGCGCGTGGCCATCACGTCGGAGTGGTCGCCGAAGATCGACAGCGCATGGGTGGCGATCGCGCGCGCCGCGACATGGAAGACCGTCGGCGTCAGCTCGCCGGCGATCTTGTACATGTTGGGGATCATCAGCAGCAGGCCCTGCGACGCGGTGAAGGTCGTCGCCAGCGCGCCTGCCTGCAACGCACCATGCACCGTGCCGGCGGCGCCGCCTTCGGACTGCAGCTCGACCACGCGCGGCACGCTGCCCCACAGGTTGAGCTTGCCTTGCGCGGCCCACTCGTCCGACAGCTCGCCCATGTTGGAGGAAGGCGTGATCGGATAGATCGCGATCACCTCGGAAACGCGAAACGCGACCGAGGCAGCGGCTTCATTGCCGTCTATGGTGAACATGTGCTTCATGACGATTTCTCCGGGGCCGATCCGCACCCGGCGCATGCGCGCAGGGGTGGCATTCACCTTAGCTCCGTCGTGCAGTGCAGCATTTGACCTAAGTCACGGAACCCGAAATACTCGAATCCGATCGTACGCCCCTTTCCCGCAAGCGTCCGTCCTCCGCCATGGGTTCCACTGCTTCCAACCGGGCGTCATCCGCGCAGCGCGCCGCCGGCATCGCGGCACGCCGCGGCCGGCTGCGGGGGGCGGCATGAGTGCGCAGGATTCGAACGGCCGCCCGCTGCGCTTCTTCCATGCCTTCATGCGGCTCGCCGGTCCGTACTGGACCGGACGCGGACGCTGGAGGCCGCGCCTGACGCTGCTGCTTCTGGCGCTGCTGGTGGTGTGCCAGGTCGGCCTGGCGATCCGCCTCAACCTCTGGAATGCGGACCTGTTCGACGCGCTGGAGCGGCGCTCCACCGAGCGCGCGATGGACCAGATCCTCATCTTCGCGCTGATCGTGCTCGGCACGATCGTCGTCAACACCTTGCACCTGGTGGTGCGCCGCTGGCTGCAGCTCGACTGGCGGCGCTGGCTGACCGCACATGTGGTCGGCCACTGGATGGACGAGGCCCGGCACTACCAGACGGCGCTCATCCCGGGCGACCACGCCAACCCCGACGGCCGCATCGCCGAGGACGTGCGCATCGCCACCGAGGCGGCATTCGACCTCGCGAACTCGTTGTTCTATTGCGCGCTGCTGCTGGTGACCTTCGTCGACATCCTGTGGTCGCTGTCGGGCCGCATCGAGCTTGCCAGCGTCGAGGTCCCCGGGCATCTGGTGTTCCTTGCGATCGCCTATGCGGGCATCGGTTCCGGCGTGGCCTTCGTGCTGGGCCGGCCGCTGGTGCGGGCGACCGACACGCGGCAGACGCGCGAGGCGGATTTCCGGTTCGGCCTGGTGCGCGCACGCGAACTGGGCGAGGCGATTTCACTGGCGCGCGGCGAGGCGACCGAGCGCGGCCGGCTGGGCGCCCTGTTCGAGACCATCGTGCAGTCCTGGCATGCGCAGTCGGCCGGGCTGGCGCGGCTGCTGGCCTTCTCGTCCGCGTACACGATTCTTGCGCCGGTGTTTCCCATCCTCGTCAGCACGCCGCGCTTTCTCGGCGGCCTGCTCACGCTGGGCGGCCTGATGCAGTCGGCACAGGCCTTCCAGCAAGTCACCGCCGCGTTGTCGTGGCCGGTGGACAACCTGCCGCGGCTGGCCGAGTGGCGGGCGTCGGTGGAAAGGGTGCTGGCGCTGGAAGAGGCGGTGCGCACGGTGGCGGCCGAGGCGGCGCGTACCGGCGACACCGCCATCAATCTCGACCGCAGCCCGCAGTCGCGCCTGGGCGTGAGCGAACTGTGGATCGCTTCGCCCGACGGCACGGCGATGCTGCCGGCGCTCGATGTCGAAGTGCTCCCGGGAGAACACGTGCTGGTCGATGGCGATCCCGATGCCGCTGCCGCGCTGTTCCGCGTGCTGGCGGGCATCTGGCCCTGGGGGCGCGGCCATGTGGCCCTGCCGGCCGATGGCGAGATGATCGCGGTGGGAGCGCGCCCCTTCCTGCCCGAGGGCAGGTTGCGCGACGCGCTCGCCTTTCCGCGCCGCGACAGCCCGCATGTGGACGCGCTGCTGCGTGGTGCCCTCGGTCGTGTCGGACTGGCGCACCTGGCCGAGCGCCTGGACGAGCATGCCGACTGGGCGCGCGTGCTGAGCGGGGCCGAGCAGCAGCGCCTGTCCATCGCCCGGCTGCTGCTCAACGCGCCGAACTGGGTCGTGCTCGGCAGCGCGCTGGATGCGCTGGATCCGGTGTCCGCCGACGAGATGCTACGCCTACTGTCGGAGGCGCTGCCGCACACCGGCGTCATCGTCATCGGCCCGCATCCGGGTTCCACCGAAACTTTCGTCTCGCGTCTGACGCTGCAGCGCCTTGCCGGCGGCGCAGTGCTGCTCAACGAGGTCTATGCGCAGCGCCAGGCCGCGAGCAGGCCGCGGCGGCGCGGTCTGCGGCTGGTCGACTGGCTGAGCCAGGGCTACGGGGCGTGACGTCCGGCGGCGAAGCCGCGCGGGATCGCGGCCCGGTCGGCGGCTACGGGCGCGCCGCCGTGCTGGATCGGCCGAACATCAAGCGGCTACTGGAACGCCACCTCGGCGAAGCTGCGCAGCTTGCGGCTGTGCAGCCGGTCCACACCCTGCTCGCGCAGGCGCTCGATGGCGCGGATGCCGATGCGCAGGTGCTGGTCGACCCGCTCGCGGTAGAAGCGGTCGGCCATGCCCGGCAGCTTGATCTCGCCGTGCAGCGGCTTGTCGCTGACGCACAGCAGGGTGCCGTAGGGCACGCGGAAGCGGAAGCCATTGGCGGCGATGGTGGCCGATTCCATGTCCAGTGCCACCGCGCGGCTCTGGCTGAAGCGCCGCTCCGGACTGCTCGCCATGCCGTGCGAGGGCAGCAGCTCCCAGTTGCGGTTGTCGGTGCTCGCCACCGTGCCGGTGCGCATCAGGCGCTTCAGCTCGTAGCCGCTCAGTTGTGTCACGTCCGCCACCGCGCCTTCGAGCGCGACCTGCACCTCGGCCAGTGGCGGGATCGGCACCCATAGCGGAAGTTCCTCGTCCAGCACGTGGTCCTCGCGCACATAGCCGTGGGCGAGCACGTAGTCGCCCAGTTGCTGGCTGTTGCGCAGCCCGGCGCAGTGGCCGAGCATGATCCAGGCATGCGGGCGCAGCACCGCGATGTGGTCGGTGATGGTCTTGGCGTTCGCCGGACCGACGCCGATGTTCACCATGGTGATGCCGGCGCGGTCCTTGCGCACCAGGTGATAGGCCGGCATCTGCGGCAGGCGCGGTGGCGCGGCGCCCAGTTCGTCGCCGGGCTCGGGCGGCAGGCCGGTGCGGCGGGTGACGACGTTGCCCGGCTCGACGAAGGCGACGTAGTCGTGCATGCCGGAGCCGTCCGCCATGTATTCGTGGCCCAGCTCGATGAACTCGTCGATGTAGAACTGGTAGTTGGTGAACAGCACGAAGTTCTGGAAATGCCCGGGCAGCGTGCCGGTGTAGTGGCGCAGCCGGTGCAGCGAGTAATCCACCCGCGGCGCGGTGAACAGCGCCAGCGGATGCGGTTCGCCCGCGCGCGGCTCGTAGGTGCCGTTGGCGATGCCGTCGTCCATTGCCGCGAGGTCGGGCAGGTCGAAGCGGTCGCGCAGCAACTGGCGGCGCTCGGGGCCGAGGTGGCCTTCGAGGTGTTCCTGCTCGTCGAGGGAGAAATGGACCGGAATCGGCTGCGAACTGGTGCCGATCTCCAGGTCGACATGGTGGTTCTGCAGCAGCAGGCGGAACTGCTCGAGGTAGTAGTCGCCGAACAGGTCGGGCCGCGTCAGGGTGGTCTCGTACATGCCCGGCCCGGCGACGAAGCCGTAGGACAGGCGCGAATCGGCGCGCGCCACGGTGTTGGTGCGCACGCGCACGAAGGGATAGCAGGCGCGCACATGGCGGCCCACCTCGTCGCCGGCCACGTAGCGCTGCAGGGCGCTGCGCAGGTGGTCGACGCCGGCCTCGTAGATGCTGGTGACCCGGGCCAGCGCGGCGGCCGCGTCGTCGAAGCGTGCCGGCGCGACGAAGGGGGCATCGAACGGGACTCGGTGTGACATCGGCGCTCAGCCCTTTGCCAGCATTCTGTTCAGCGCTTCCAGATGCTCGGGCTCGTTGTGGCACATGCCCTGGAAGCCGGCGCACAGGTCGAGGAAATCCTTCAGCTCCATGCGCTGGGCCATCTTCATCAGGCGCTTGGTGAGCCGGGTGGCCTTGGGCGGCTGGGCGGCGATGCGGTTCGCGAGTTCCATCGTGCGCGGCATCAGTTGGTCGGGCTCGACCACGTCCAGCACCAGGCCGATGGCCTTCGCCTCGTCGGCATCGACGATGCGCCCGGTGAGCGTCAGCTCGAAGGCGCGCTGGTAGCCGATCAGGCGCTGCATGAAC
>JAFEFM010000096.1 GCA_018240585.1 Pseudomonadota bacterium | reverse complement strand
GTCGTGCATCTGCTTGGTGGCGCCGATGATGGCGTCGACGTTGCACTCCGCCATGCAGCGGGTGCAGCCGAAGCACAGGTCGGGGCGGATGCAGGCGTATTGCGGCACCTTTTCCTCATGCGCCGACAGGTCCGCCTTCACCCCCAGCTTCTTCGCCAGCGCCTCGGCGACGGCGCGGCCGCCGGGCGGGCACAGCGTCAGCGGCGCCTCGCCGCGCGCCAGTGCGGCGGCAGCCTGCGCGCAACCCACGTAGCCGCACTGGCCGCATTGCGAGCCGGGCAGCATGGCCTGTAGTTCGGCCTCGATCGGGTTCTCCTCGACGGCGAGCCATTTCGATGCGGCGCCGAGCAGGGCGCCGAGGGCCAATCCGATGCCCATCAGGCTGACGATGGCGACGATCATTTTTCTCTCCGTTGGCGGTGAGGGCAGGCGTCAGGCGCCGATGCCGGAAAAGCCCATGAAGGCCAGTGCCAGCAGGCTCGCGGTGATGAAGCCGAGCGGCGGTCCGTCGAACAGCGGTGGCGCGTCGGCCAGCGCCAGGCGCTCGCGCAGGCCGGCGAAGATCGCCATCACCAGGGTGTAGCCGAGCGACGAGAACAGCGCGAACAAGGTGCTGTGCACGAAGCTCATGCGGCCTTCGACCAGCAGCAGCGCCACGCCGAGCACCGCGCAGTTGGTGGTGATCAGCGGCAGGTAGATGCCCAGCGTCTGGAACAGCGCCGGCGACAGCTTCCTGACCGACATTTCGGTGAATTGCACCGCCGCGGCGATGACCAGGATGAAGGTCACCGTGCGCAGGTAGCCCAGCCCGTAAGGCTGCAGCAGCCAAGCCTCGACCGCCCAGTCCGCCATCGCCGACACGGTGATCACGAAGGTCGTCGCCATGCCCATGCCGAGCGCCGTGTCGACGCGGGTGGTGACGCCCATGAACGAGCACAGGCCGAGAAAGCGGGCCAGGATGACGTTGTTGACCAGCGCGGCGCTGACCAGCAGCAACAGGTATTCGCGCATGGTTCAGCTCCCCGGGCGATGGATGCGGGTGAGGGCGTGCACGGCGTCGGCCCGCCGGACGACTCGCGGTTGCAGGGCGCCGCGCGCCGCCATGCGCGCAGCGGCACGTTTCATGACGCCGAGGCCCGCCGCCAGGCCCGCGATTGCGGCGAGCAGGGCCATGCCGTCGGTGCCGGCCGTTTCCTGCGCGACGATCGCGGCAGCCAGCGCCGCTGCCAGCGGCAGGCCGTAGGCGAGGCCCGCAGCCTGGAGC
>JAFEFM010000095.1 GCA_018240585.1 Pseudomonadota bacterium | reverse complement strand
TCACGACGGCCGTCGCCAGCATCGGCGCCGCGGCGAAGGCGGTGGCGCGGCTGGCGGCCAGCGCGGCGGCGATGCGCGCGCGCACCGGCTCGCTGGCGAGGTCGTGGCCGGCGGAGTTCCGCCGTGCGCCGAGGATGCCGGACGGCAGCGGGATCCTGGGATGCGGCGCCCCGACGAGCGGCGCCGCCTGCTCGACCGGGTCGGCAATCAGCTCCTCGACCGGCACGTTCTCGTCGACGATGCGATTCACGAAGCTGGTGTTGGCACCGTTCTCCAGCAGCCGGCGCACCAGGTAGGCCAGCAGCGTCTCGTGGCTGCCCACCGGCGCGTAGATGCGCACCAGGCGCTTGGTGGCGGGGTCGCCGACGATCTGGTCGTACAGCGGCTCGCCCATGCCGTGCAGGCACTGGAATTCGTAGTCGCCGGCCTGCCAGCCGCCGTCGGGCGTGCTGTCGGCGCCGAGCTGGAAGATGGCTGCCAGCGTGTGGGCGTTGTGGGTGGCGAACTGCGGGTAAATCAGCTCGCGCGCGGCGAGCAGCTTCTTCGCGCAGGCGAGGTAGGACACATCCGTGTACAGCTTGCGCGTATACACCGGATAGCCCGCCAGGCCGTCGAGCTGGGCGCGCTTGATCTCGGCATCCCAGTAGGCGCCCTTCACCAGGCGGATCATCATGCGCCGGCCGCTGCGCTGGGCCAGGTCGATGATGAAATCGAGCACGCAAGGCGCGCGCTTCTGGTAGGCCTGCACCACGAAGCCCAGGCCCGTCCAGGCGCCGAGGGCCGGATCGTGCGCCAGCGCCTCCAGCAGGTCGAGCGAGATGTCGAGGCGGTCCGCCTCCTCGGCATCGATGTTGAGCCCGATGTCGTAGCCCTTCGCCTGCACGCACAGCGCCTGCAGCCTCGGCAGCAGCTCGGTGAACACGCGCTCGCGCTGCGCCCAGGTGTAGCGCGGATGCAGGGCGGAGAGCTTCACCGAGATGCCGTTGCCGTCGACCACGCCGCGCCCGGCGGACGCCTTGCCGATGGCGTGGATCGCGCGCTCGTAGTCGCGGAAGTAGCGCTCGGCATCGGCGGCGGTCATCGCCGCCTCGCCCAGCATGTCGAACGAGTAGCGGTAGCCTCGCTGCTCGTGGGCGCGGCCGCGCTCGAGCGCCTCGTCTATGGTGCGGCCGGTGACGAACTGCTCGCCCAGCATGCGCATCGCCAGGTCCATGCCCTTGCGGATCAGCGGCTCGCCGCCGCGCGCGACGAGGCGGGTCAGCGCCGCGCCCAGGCCTTCCGCGCTGCTGGTCGACACCAGGCGGCCGGTGATCAGCAGGCCCCAGGTCGCGGCATTGACGAACAGCGACGGGCTGTTGCCGACATGCGAGCGCCAGTCGCCGTCAGCCAGCTTGTCGCGGATCAGGCGGTCGGCGGTGGCCTTGTCGGGCACGCGCAGCAGCGCCTCGGCGAGGCACATCAGCGCCACGCCCTCCTGGCTGGACAGCGAGAACTCCTTCATCAGCGCGTCGACCCCGCTGGAGCGGGCGCGCGTGGCGCGCAGGCCCACGACCAGCTTGCGCGCCATGTCGCGCGCCTTCGCCTGCAGCCGCTCGTCCAGCCGCGCCGCCTCCACCAGGTGCGGCACGCATTCAGGTTCTGGCGTGCGCCAGGCGGCATCGATGCGCTGGCGCAGCGGACTGCGCGGGCTGTCGGGCAGGGCGGCGGCGGAAAGGCTGGCGTTCATGGTGCGGCTCCGTTGCATGCTTTCGGCAGGGGCACGACAGGGTTCGGAAGGGCGGGCGGCAGGCTCGCTATGTGCCGGATCCCGGAGCGGAATTTTTCTCCAACAAGTCTAGTTAATGGCGCCAAAATTGCTATTTATACAGACATAATTCCTGAAATTACCTCGAGGCACAGGCGGAAAGCCTGTTGCAGTGCAATGGACCGGATCGATCTGAAAATTCTGGGCGAGCTTCAGGACGACGCACGGCTGTCGGTGGTCGATCTGTCACAACGCGTCGGCCTCACCAAGACGCCGTGCGCCGAGCGCATGCGGCGGCTGGAGAAGGACGGCGTGATCCGCGGCTACCACGCGGACCTGGACCCGAAGGCAGTGGGCGCCGACCATCTGGTGGTGGTGCAGGTGTTGCTGTCGAGCACCTCGGCGCAGGATCTGAGCCGCTTCAACGACGCCGTCAGGCGCATCCCGGAAGTCGAGTCCTGCCTGATGATCGCGGGCGACTTCGACTACCTGCTGAAGGTGCGCACGCGCGACATCGCCGAGTATCGGCGCGTGATGGGCGACCGCATCTCGGCGTTGCCCTGCGTGCGCCAGACGCACACCTACGTGGTGATGGAAGTGGTCAAGGACGAGCGCAAGCTGCCGCTGCCGCGCTGAGTAGCGCCAAAGGCGACGGGGAGGGCGACGCGTCGGTACCACCGATCCGGCTCGCCCTCGCCGAGCCAAGGTGCACGGGCCTATGGTGTAATATTCCAACCAATCCTTCTTGCCATCGCCGGTTCGCGTCGATGGCGTTTCCCCGGGAAATGACATGGTCCCTCACCTCACCACCGCGCTCACCGGCCCGCTGCTGGAGCTGGAAAAGCAGTTTCTCGACAATGCCTCCGACATCGAAAAGTGGTTCCGCACGCAATGGCAGGACCACACGCCGCCGTTCTATGGTTCCACCGACCTGCGCAACTCCGGCTTCAAGCTCGCGCCGGTCGACCTGAACCTGTTCCCGGGCGGCTTCAACAACCTCAACGACGCCTTCATGCCGCTGTGCGTGCAGGCGGCACAGGCGGCGATCGAGCGCATCTGCCCCGACGCCAGCA
Organism: Pseudomonadota bacterium; assembly: GCA_018240585.1. GTDB lineage: Bacteria > Pseudomonadota > Gammaproteobacteria > Burkholderiales > Rhodocyclaceae > Thauera. The sequence goes on along the minus strand of JAFEFM010000095.1, from coordinate 239 downwards.
AGCTGCTGCTGGTGCCGGAGAACCACACCCGCAACCAGTTCTACCTGCAGAATGTCGCCAAGCTGGTGTCCATCCTGCGCCTGACCGGGCTGGACGTGCGCATCGGCAGCCTGCTGCCCGACATCGTCGCGCCCACCGTGCTGGAACTGGCGAACGGCGCCACGCTGACGCTGGAGCCGCTCAAGCGCAGCGGCGGCCGCCTCGGCCTGGAAGGCTTCGATCCTTGCGCGGTGCTGCTC
>JAFEFM010000094.1 GCA_018240585.1 Pseudomonadota bacterium | reverse complement strand
GATCATCGGGTTGAGGACGCTGGCTTCGAGATAGACGCTCAGCTTGAGAGCCGTCTTGTCTGGTGACGTGATCGTAAACCGGAAGCCGCCTCCATCTTCGGCATCCTGGTGGCGATGTACTCCATTGTTCCCACGGTGTGCTGATAGGCGATCAGACGCCCAAACGCGTCGCCTTCCATGTGCTTCATGACTGGCCTCGCTGGTGAAGTGGGCGGACCGCTTCGGCGGTCCAGGTGATCCCATTGAGGTGGCCCGCACTCATCCATGCGAGCGCTGTGGTGGCCGAAGGCGAAAAGCCTGGTGACTCCGCCATTCGCCGACGTGCCCGCATCGTCGCAGCCCAAATGCGCGGAGAGTCCCCGGTTGCACGCCACTTCATCCTGCGTGTGAGGATGCGCCTCACCGTGGTCTCGACGCGCGTCAACACCGCTTTGCTGACGTCGCATCGAACGCGTGCGTCTCGTGCAGTGCGGTCTGGTCGGCCGCTTCCAGTCGCTGCCCGATGATGGGCAGTAGTCGGGCCAGGCTGTCGGCTACGGGCCGCGGGCGGTTCGTTCTCCCTGGCAGTGCAGTCATGACCAACACCATCGCGCGCAAGGGCGTGACCGCGGCACCGAAAGTTCCTGCGCGGACCCGCCCGATTCACGGGACACCCACGGCCATCGGAACGAGCCGTCCCTCGTCGATGGCATCAAGGAACGCGACATCCATCGGCCTAAAGCCCCGACGATCGGGCCCGATCTGCTCAACAAAGCCGTTTGCCCTCACGAAGACCTGGATCCGGCCGTCTCGGGTGCGGTAAGCGCGGCCTTCGAGCTCCGCCGCCTTGCGGGCCACGCGTGCCTTGTCGAGCCCGGCTTGGTGCGCCTGCGTCTCGTGCTGCACAACGGCGCGGTAGTCCTTGTCCTGCAGCACCAGTTTGCGGAGGTAGGCGAAGAGCCCTCGATCGGTGAGCCCCTCGAGGTACTTGCGCGAGGCCTGCACGATGTCCGAGAGCCGCTGCTTGCGGCTGCTGGCCAGCTTCATCAGCGCGAGCACCCCGGTGGGTTTCATGTCGTTGCGGGCGACGAGCCAGGCAAGTTCTGTGGGCAGCGCGCAGCCTTCGATTTTGACAAAAGGCGCCGGCTTCGCCGGTTGATTTTCTTTAGATTGTTTTTGATGGGTTGATTTAGAGGCGTCAGCCGGGACGGG
>JAFEFM010000093.1 GCA_018240585.1 Pseudomonadota bacterium | reverse complement strand
TCCCAGTTGTTCTCGATCATGTACTTGATCGCCGCGCCCATCGTGCCGACGTGGATGATGATGCCGGTCGAGGTCAGCACGCAGTCGCCGACGGCGTTGTAGAGGGTGAAGCAGAGCTCGCCTTCCTGCTCGACGATGGGGCTGGCGGCGATCTTCTTCGCCGTCTCGCGGGCATGCACCAGGCCGCCGCGCAGCTTGGAGAACAGCTTCTCGTAGCCGATCGGGTCGCTGTCGCGGAACTCCAGCTTCTCCAGCCCGTTGTAATGGCCGCTGGCCTGGGTGCGCTCGATGATGCCGTCGCGGAACTGCTTGAGCGTCTGGCCGTTCTTCAGCAGGTCGGCGAAGCCGACTTCCTTGCTTGTCATCATGTTCATGTCGGGTCTCCTCAATTCACTTCTTTGAGATGGAACAGGCGGTGCTTGTCGACCGTGGTCTCGAAGCCGTCGGGCACGACGAAGGTGGTGGCGTCCGATTCGATGATCGCGGGGCCGACGATGTGGTTGCCGGCCTTGAGCGCCTCCATCTTCCACAGCGCGGCATCGACCCACTTCTTGTGGCGGTAGAAGGGACGGGTGCCGAGGCAGGCTTCCTTCGGCGGCGTCGGGCCGGCATCCGGGTCTTCCGGCAGGACCGGCTTCTGGGTGGCGACCATGCCGCGCAGGATCGCGCCGGTGATCGAGAAGCCCAGCTCCGGCGAACGGGCGGAGCTCGCATAGACGCGGCCGTAGGTGGTCTCGAAGGCGTCGACGATCTGGTCCCAGTCGTCCGCCGATGCCGCGCTGGACACCGGCGAGACGATCTCCAGGTCGTTCAACTGGCCCATGTACTGCATCTTGTAGCCGGGGATCAGCATCACGTCCTCGGCCTTGTAGCCGTTGAGCACGAACTCGTCGATCACCTTGACCGCCAGCTCCGCCCACGCGTCCTGCAGCGTGCGGCAGGCGGCGGCCTTGTCGGCGTCGGGCGCGAACTGGGCGACGCCCAGGTCCACCGACTTGTCATAGCGGTACTCGAAGTCGGCGCAGGCGCAGCCGAAAGCCGAGAAGCCCGCCGCCCAGGCCGGCACCACCACGTCCTTGAAACCGACCCCCTCGGTGTAGCCGTAGGTGTGCACCGGGCCGGCGCCGCCATACGAGAAGCAGGTGAAGTCGGCCGGGTTGTAGCCCTTGGCGCTGATGTTGGCGCGCAGGTACTCGGACAGCGTGAGATCGAGCAGCTCGATGACGCCGGCGGCGGCATCCTCCACCGACAGCCCGAGTGGGTCGGCGATCTGCGCCTTGATGTGGTCGCGCGCACGCTGCACGTCGAGCTTGATCGCACCACCGAGGAAGTTGTCCGGGTTCAGGTAGCCCAGCACCACGTGGCAGTCGGACACGGTGACGGTATCCAGCCCGCTCTCCGGCCAGCAGGTGCCGACGCGGTAGCCGGCGCTGTCGGGGCCGAGCTTGATCGACTTGCTGTAGGGGTCCAGGCGCACGAAGCTGCCGGCGCCGGCGCCCACCGAGTCCATCGCCACCAGCGGCAGCGACAGCACCAGGCGGGCCATGTCCGGGTCGGACTTGATGGCGAAGTTGCCCTTGGTGATCAGCGCCACGTCGAAGCTGGTGCCGCCGATGTCCGAGCAGGCGATGTTCTCGTCGCCCAGCGCCTCGCCCAGCAGCTTGGAGCCGATGACGCCGCCGATCGGGCCGGACACGATGGTGCGGGCCAGCTCCTTGGCTTTCCACGAGATGGTGCCGCCGTGGGTGGCCATCACCCGCAGGTCGAACTTCGCGCCGTGCTTCTTGAAGCGGTCGCTCACCTTCTTGAGGGTCTGGCGCGAGGGCTCGGCGCCATAGGCCTCCAGGATGGTGGTGTTCATGCGGTGGCTTTCCTTGCGCGACGGGTAGTAGTCCACCGAGGCGAACACCGGGATGTCGACACCCAGCGCCGCCAGCTCCTCGCGGCACAGGTCGCGCGCACGCTGCTCGCTCGCCTCGTTCTTGTGCGACTGCAGCAGGCAGATGACGATGGCCTGGGCGCCGGCGGCCACCAGCTCGCGCGTGGCGCGGCGGACCTCGTCCTCGCGCAGCGGGATGACGACGCGGCCCTGCACGTCGGTGCGCTCGGTCACGCCGCGGGTGCGCGACACCGGCACCAGCGGCTCGTCGTAGCGGTGGGTGTTGAGGTGGATGCGGTCTTCCAGCGCGTAGCCGAGGTAGCTCTGCAGCGCGCGGCCCATCGAGTGGATCTGCTCGAAGCCGCGGTTGCAGATCAGGCCGACGTCGAGGCCCTTGCGCATCAGGATGCGGTTGAGCATCGCGGTGCCCGAATAGACGCAGGTCGCCAGCTCCGGATAGACCTCGTCCACATCGCGCCCCCAGTGGGCGAGCGCGTCCTGCGAGGAATTGAAGATGGCGAGCGACTCGTCCGCCGGATTGCTCTGCGCCTTGCCGACGACGAAGCGGCCGTCGTCGCGCACGAAGAAGGTGTCGGTCATCGTGCCGCCGGCATCGATGCCCATCACCTGTACCCGTGATGCGGTCTGGACTTGCATGGTTGTCTCCGTTCCTTCTGGTTGGATGAACTGGTGGTGTGCTTGGCACCACTTCCCTCATCGCAACCCGCATGCCACGGCGGCGCATGTGCAGCGCAAAATTCCGGGAAGCTGCGGCACGAAAGCGTTCACGCGGCAACGGCAATGCACTGCAGCACCGCCACCGCCGCTGCAGGCCGACCGTTTTCGCTATTGCCGTCCGGAATCCGGACGTCCGGCGGGCGTCGGATGCGTCCGCGCCCCATCCATGCGAACATTCGGCCCCGCCGCTGCACGCCGTACGCCGCACGCCGCCAGCATCCGGCCCGGGCCTCTGCGGCCCGCCGCGCAAGCCGAACCTACAGACCTCCATCGCCCGCATGACCGCTCTCGACCAGATCTCGCAGAAAACCCTCGTCGAATGGCTGGGCGCGAACGAGGTCGCGAAGGGCCTGGGCTACATCGGTCGCGTGAGCGAGCTTTCGAGCAACGACTTCAGCGTGTCGGCACGGGTGAAGGGAACGAAGCGGACCCCGTACAGCGTGTACATGGAGGTCGCCGAGGGACGTAACGGCTTATGGCGCCTGATGTCCGACTGCACCTGCCCGGTGGGCCGCAACTGCAAGCACGTCGCGGCGATGATGCTGGCCTGGCTGCGTCAGCGCGGCAGCCCCGAGCGCCCGCGCGAACAGGTGCTGGCCTGGATCGAAGCGCTGCGCGGCGCCGTCGGCGGACAGGACGCCAGCGGCGCGGCCAGGCGGCGCTCCGCCACCTCTCACGGCCTCGTCTATCTGCTCGCGTCGTCCTCCGCCGCCCAGCCGCCGGTGGTGCG
>JAFEFM010000092.1 GCA_018240585.1 Pseudomonadota bacterium | reverse complement strand
GGGCATGCCTTCAACGCCATGCTGAAGACGCTCGAGGAGCCGCCCGAGCATGTCAAGTTCATCCTCGCCACCACCGATCCGCAGAAGATTCCCGTCACGGTGCTGTCGCGCTGCCTGCAGTTCAATCTCAAGCAGATGCCACAGGGGCACATCGTCGACCACCTGACCCGCATCCTGCAGGCGGAGGAGGTGCCCTTCGAGCCGGGTGCGCTGCGCCACCTGGCCAAGGCCGCGGCCGGCTCGATGCGCGATGCGCTGTCGCTGCTCGACCAGGCGATCGCGCACGGCGCGGGCAAGGTCGAGGAGGAGCAGGTCACGCACATGCTGGGCACGGTGGGCGACGACCATCTTCACGCGGTGCTCGATGCGCTGGCGGCAGGCGACCTGGCGGCGATGCTGGCAGCGGCCGACGGCATGGAGGCGCGCAGCCTGTCCTTCGATGCGGCCCTGCAGACCCTGGCGACCCTGCTGCATCGCATCGCGCTGGTGCAGTTCGCGCCCGCCGCAATCGACGACGAAGCCGAGCGGGCACGCCTCCAGCAACACGGCCGCCTGTTCGATGCCGAATATCTGCAATTGGCCTATCAGATCGCGATCCATGGCCGTGATGAGCTGGCGCTCGCGCCGGACGACTACACCGGCTTCACCATGACCCTGTTGCGTCTGCATGCCTTCCGGCCGGAGCAGCCGCCGGCGCTGGGCAGTGCAGGCATGGCGGATCAAGGTGGCAGCGGTCGTGCGACAAGCCTGCCTGCCGGCGCCGCGTCATCGGCCGGCGCGGCTGAAAGCATACCGCCGCGCCGCGACCCTGCCGCGCCGGCGGCACAACGCGAGCCAGCGCCGGTGCGCCCCGCGGCAGGGGCTCCGCGGCCTGTCAGGTCGGCGCCGCGTAGCGCGGCGCCCGCCGCTGTGAAAGTCCCGGAACCCGTCGTGCCAGCCGTTGCTGCCGCTCCGGTTGCGGCGGGTCCTGCAGCGGCGCCGGCGCGCGACATTCCGCCGTGGGAGGATCTGCCGCCCGAAGCCTTCGCTGCCACAGCGCAGGACACGGGTACGCAGGGCCCTCCGCCGTGGCACGAGGACGACATGCCGGCGGCCCCTGCGGCGGCGCTTGCGACGGTGGTGCCATCGTCGGCCGCAGCAACCGCCGCCACGGTCGAGACTGAAACGCCGGTGCCCTCGCGCGAAGATGCGGCCGCCTTGACTGCAGGCGCCGAAGAGGGCAGGGATGAGTCCGCGGCCGGCAATGTGGCTGGGCTGATGGCAGCGGCCGACTGGCGCGGCGTGATCCGTGCGCTCGGGCTGGGCGGCATGATTCGCGAACTGGCGCAGCATTGCGAATGGCTGGGCTTCGACGAAGGTGGCCTGAGGCTGCGGCTGTCGCACACTCATCGCCATCTGCTGGACGTGAATCGCAACGCGGTCGAGCGCATGCAGGAGCAACTCGGTGCCGCGCTCGGCTGTCCGCTGAAGATCTCCATTGCGCTCGGTGAAATTGCCGGCGAGACGCCGGCCCAGCGTGACGAGGCGGAACGCCGCGTGCGTCACGCCGAAGCCGTCGCCGCGCTCGAGAGCGATCCCTTCGTGCGCGAACTCATCGAGCGCTTCGACGCCACGCTGGTCGAAGCTTCGGTGAGACCCGTCTGACCGCCGCGCCGGAGCGCGGCCTCAACCCCTACCGATTGACCTATCCTTCCAAACTCTCAGGAGCGTCACCATGATGAAAGGCGGCCTTGCCGGGCTGATGAAGCAGGCCCAGCAGATGCAGGAAAACATGAAGAAGATGCAGGATCAGCTCGCGACCGTCGAGGTCGAGGGCCAGTCCGGCGCGGGCATGGTCAAGGTGCTGATGACCTGCAAGTACGACGTGCGCCGCGTGGCCATCGACGAATCGGTCATGGACGACAAGGAAATGCTCGAGGATCTCGTCGCCGCCGCGGTCAACGACGCCGTCCGCAAGGTCGAGTCGACGACGCAGGAGAAGATGGCTGGCTTCACCGCTGGCCTGAACCTGCCGCCCGGCATGAAGCTGCCGTTCTGAGCCACCCGCCCGCATGACGCCATCGAGCCTCGACGAACTCATCGACGCCCTGCGCTGCCTGCCGGGCGTGGGGCCGAAGTCGGCGCAGCGCATGGCTTATCACCTGCTTCAGCGCGACCAGCGTGGCGCGGGTCGCCTCGCTCGCGCCCTGTCGCATGCGCTCGCGGTGCTGCGTCATTGCGAGCGCTGCAACACCTTCACCGAAAGCGAGATCTGCGAGCGCTGCGCCAACCCCAGGCGCGACGCCTCGCTGCTGTGCATTGTCGAGATGCCGGCCGATCTCGCGATGATCGAGCAGACGCAGTCCTACAACGGCCTCTACTACGTGCTGATGGGCCGCCTGTCGCCGCTCGACGGCGTCGGTCCACGCGAATTGAAGCTCGACAAGCTCATCGCTAGGGCGAGCGATCCCGCCGTCACCGAGGTCATCCTCGCCACCAATTTCACCAACGAAGGCGAGGCGACCGCTCACACCATCGCCACGCTGCTGTCGGCGCGCGGCCTCAAGGTCAGCCGCCTGTCGCGCGGCGTGCCGGTGGGGGGCGAACTGGAGCACACCGACACCGGCACCATCGCCCAGGCACTGGTCGAGCGCCGGTCCCTTTGATTGATGCTGCTTTGCAGCATACTTGATTCATCTCAAGGCTTTCGCTGCTGCGAATAATCCGCGCAAAGCCTTGTCCCGTATGGAACTGCGGCTCGCGCGCTTTCTCTGCTGCAGTGAATCCGATATACTCTCCCAGTTTTTTGTATCCGGGTCTTTCGTTTTCCTTTCAGGGAAGAGGGTCATGAGCGTTGATCAAGAAGTGGACAGCGGCCGCCGCACTCTGTTGCTGGCGACGTCGGCTGCGGGCGGTGTCGCCGCCGTGGCGACGGCAGTGCCGTTCGTCGCCAGTCTGACGCCTTCCGAGCGTGCCAAGGCAGCCGGCGCGCCGGTCGAGGCGGATATCGGGAAGCTCGCGCCGGGCGAGATGATGACGGTGGAGTGGCGCGGAAAGCCGGTCTGGATCCTGCGTCGCACCCCCGAGATGCTGGCGTCGCTGGATAAGACCGAAGAGAAGGTCAGCGACCCGAACTCGGAAAAGCCGCAGCAGCCCGAGTACGCCAAGAACAAGTTCCGCTCGATCAAGCCCGAGTATCTGGTGGCGGTGGGTATCTGCACTCACCTCGGCTGTTCGCCTTCCGAGAAGTTCAAGGTCGGTGCCGAAAGCGGCATGGGAGCGGACTGGCCCGGTGGCTTCCTGTGCCCGTGCCATGGCTCTCAGTTCGACCTCGCCGGTCGTGTGTACAAGAGCATGCCGGCGCCGGACAACCTCGAGGTTCCCCCGCACAAATATCTCGCGGACTCCACCATCCTCGTCGGTGACGACGGAAAGGCATAAGCGATGACGACCAAATCTCAGGCTGTGCTGAACTGGATCGACGAGCGCTTCCC
>JAFEFM010000091.1 GCA_018240585.1 Pseudomonadota bacterium | reverse complement strand
GTGTTGATCGTGATGCCGCGCGCCTTCTCTTCCGGCGCCGCGTCGATCTGGTCGTACGCCTTCGCTTCGCCGCCGAACTTCTTCGACAGGATCGTCGTGATCGCCGCCGTCAGCGTCGTCTTGCCATGGTCAACGTGGCCGATCGTACCGACGTTCACGTGCGGTTTCGTCCGCTCAAACTTACCCTTAGCCATATCGCTATCCTTAAAATCAGAACCAGAAAAACCAGTGCGGCAGCCAAATCACATTGGCCGCCGCGCCAGGCCAGGCAGAAAATGAGTGGTGCCCATGACGTGGATTGAACACGTGGCCTCTCCCTTACCAAGGGAGTGCTCTACCACTGAGCTACATGGGCTCCGAAAAACAGCACAACCGCAGCAAACCTGGAGCGGGTGAAGGGAATCGAACCCTCGTCATAAGCTTGGAAGGCTTCTGCTCTACCATTGAGCTACACCCGCACTTACCACGACGCAAACCAGGAGTCGATCCGACTCAACCGCCCGTCGTTCGCACCACAGCGCAACACGACAAACAAATTCTTTGGTGGAGGGAGAAGGATTCGAACCTTCGAAGGCAGAGCCGTCAGATTTACAGTCTGATCCCGTTGACCGCTTGGGTATCCCTCCACGCGGCGAGCCCCAAACTATAGGCGTCGAACCCGATCGTGTCAAATACTTTTTGGTCTGATCGACAAAAAACACCGCGCAGCCGAGCGCGGGCAGGACAAGGCGCTGCGCCCGACGTGCAACATGTCGCCGCGGCGCGCGGCAGCGATAATGACGGACCCCATCCTGGAGAGAAGACCGATGACCGCCCGCTCTGACCACGAACGTGTCCCGCTGCCGCAGGAGTTCATCGATGCGATGAATGCGCGCTTCGGTGCGCGCTTCAGCCTCGCGGCGGCCGTCCGCGCCCATCATGGACACGACGAGTCGCACTTCGCGGACGCGCTGCCGGACGCGGTAGTGTTCGTGCACGACACGGAGGAGGTCGTCTTCGTCGTGGGCAACTGCCGCAAGCATCGTGTCCCGATCATCCCTTTCGGCGTGGGCAGCTCGCTTGAAGGCCACATCCTCGCGGTGCGCGGTGGCATCACCATCGACCTGAGCGAAATGAACCAGGTGCTAGCCATCCACGCCGAGGACATGGACGCCGTGGTGCAGCCCGGCGTCACGCGCAAGCAGCTCAACAACGCCCTGCAAGGCAGCGGCCTCTTCTTCCCGATTGACCCGGGTGCGGACGCCAGCCTCGGCGGCATGGCCTCGACGCGCGCCTCCGGCACCAACGCCGTGCGTTACGGGACCATGCGCGAGAACGTCCTTGCACTTACCGCGGTGCTGGCCGATGGGCGCGTCATCCGCACCGGCAGCCGCGCGCGCAAGTCTTCGTCGGGCTACGACCTGACCCGGTTGCTGGTGGGTTCGGAAGGCACGCTGGGCATCATCACCGAGCTCTCCGTCCGCCTGCATCCGCTGCCCGAAGCCATTTCCAGCGCGGTGTGCGCCTTTCCCGACATCGTCGACGCGGTCAATACCGTGATCCAGACCATACAGCTCGGCGTGCCGGTCGCACGCATCGAACTGCTGGATGCGCTCACGGTGAAGGCGATCAACCGCTACAGCAAGACCACGCTGCGCGAGTCGCCGATGCTGTTCTTCGAGTTCCACGGGTCGCCGGCCGGTGTGCAGGAACAGGCACAGACGGTACAGGAGATC
>JAFEFM010000090.1 GCA_018240585.1 Pseudomonadota bacterium | reverse complement strand
CCTACCCCCTGTTCCGCATCCTCGACCGCGACGGCTATCGGCACGAGGAAGCGGTGCGTGATGACGGCGTGGTCGAGATCCGCATCACCCGGCCATGAGCAGCGCCAACCCGGGCCTGTCCTACGAGGATGCGCCGCCATTCTCGGTGCCGCTGCGCTACTTCCTGACCGCGCCGCTGTTCGGCATCGCCGCCGGCGCGCTGCTGCTGATCGACGGCGGCGCGCTCGCCTCGCGCTGGTCACCGGCGGCACTGGGCGCGGTGCACCTCGTCGCCACCGGCGTCATGTTGCAGGTCATGCTGGGCGCCCTGATGCAGATCCTGCCGGTAGTCGCGGGCGCGACGCTGCTCTCGCCGCTGCGCATCGCGCGCCTCTCCCATCCCCTTCTGGCAGGCGGCAGCATCGTCCTGAGCTGGGGCCTGTGGCAGGGCCACCCCGCCGCCACGCTCACCGGCGCAGCACTTCTTGCCGCCGGCCTCGTCGTTTTCCTGCTCGCTGCCGCCCTGGCGTTCCACCGCACCCCATCGGCGCGGGGGCGCAGTGACACGCCGCGCGATCTGCGTCTGGCGCTCATCGGGCTGGTGGTCGCCGCAGCCCTGGGCGTCACCCTCGCGACCGCCCTCGCGCGCGGCCTGCAACTGCCGATCGCACTGCCCGCACTGGTCAACCTGCACGCGGGGTGGGCGTGGATGGGCTGGGGCGCGATGCTGGTGGCTGCAACCAGCTGGGTGATCGTGCCGATGTTTCAGATCACCCCTGCCTATCCTCGGCTCCTGACGCGCATCTGGGCGCCCTCCGTGCTGATCCTGCTGACCCTGTGGTCGATCTCTGCAATCGCCTCGCTGCACGGCATCGGTATCGCCCTGGCAAGCCTCCTGTGCATGCTGGCGATCGGTTTCGGCGCCACGACCTTGCGGCTGCAGGCGCGCTCCCGCCGCAGCACGCCGGATGCGTCCTTTCTCGCCTTCAGGCTCGCGATGGCCTCGGTCATCGCCGGTGCGATCGCAGTCCTGGGCGCGCTGGTCACGGAGGCGGACGCCCTGCCCTTGCTGGCCGGAATCCTGATCCTGCACGGCGGCTTCGTCGGCGCCATCAGCGCAATGCTGTACAAGATCGTGCCCTTCCTCGCGTGGCTGCATCTCACCCAGGCCAGGATCAAGGCACCCAACGTGAAGAAGCTGTCCCCCGACCTGCCGGTTCGGCGCCAGCTCATCAGTCACGCGGTCGCGCTGGCGTT
>JAFEFM010000008.1 GCA_018240585.1 Pseudomonadota bacterium | reverse complement strand
GAGAACGCCGACTTCGCCGAACGCGTCGAACAATCCGGCTTCGTCTTCATCGGGCCGCGTGCCGACACCATCCGCCTGATGGGCGACAAGGTGTCAGCCAAGGATTCGATGAAGGCGGCCGGTGTGCCCTGCGTCCCCGGTTCGGACGGCGCACTGCCCGACGACCCCAAGGAGATCGTGCGCATCGCACGTGCCGTCGGCTATCCGGTGATCATCAAGGCAGCCGGCGGCGGCGGCGGCCGCGGCATGCGCGTGGTGCATACCGAGGCCGCGCTGCTCAACGCGGTGACCACCACCAAGGCCGAAGCCCAGGCAGCGTTCAGCAACCCGACCGTGTACATGGAGAAGTTCCTCGAGAACCCGCGCCACGTCGAGATCCAGGTCCTGGCCGACCAGCACGGCAACGCCGTCTATCTGGGCGAGCGCGACTGCTCCATGCAGCGCCGCCACCAGAAGGTGATCGAGGAAGCACCCGCGCCGGGCATCGACCGCAAGCTCATTGCCAAGATCGGCGAGCGCTGTGCCGAGGCCTGCCGCACCATCGGTTACCGCGGGGCAGGGACTTTCGAGTTCCTGTTCGAGAACGGCGAGTTCTATTTCATCGAGATGAACACCCGTGTGCAGGTGGAGCACCCGGTGACCGAGATGATCACCGGCGTCGACATCGTGCAGGCGCAGATCCGCATCGCCGATGGCGAGAAGCTCTGGTTCCGCCAGCGCAACGTGGAGTTCCGCGGCCATGCCATCGAATGCCGCATCAATGCCGAGGACCCGTTCAAGTTCACGCCCTCGCCCGGCCGCATCACCAACTGGCACACGCCCGGCGGCCCCGGCGTGCGGGTCGATTCGCACGTGTATAACGGCTACATGGTGCCGCCGCACTACGATTCGATGATCGGCAAGGTCATCACCTACGGCGACACCCGCGACCAGGCCATCCGCCGCATGCGCATCGCGCTGTCCGAGATGATGGTCGAGGGCATCAAGACGAACATTCCGCTGCACCAGACCTTGATGCTCGACCCCGGCTTCAACGAGGGCGGCACCAGCATCCACTACCTGGAACACAAGCTGGCCAATCGCAACGAAGTCAAGGCCTGAGTCCGCCGCCATGTCCACGTGGATTTCCGTGACGCTGCAGGCCGATGCCGCGAGGGCCGAGGCCTTGTCCGACGCACTGATGGAGGCCGGCGCGCTGTCGGTGTCCATCGAGGACGCCGACGCCGGCACCGACGCCGAGAAGCCGCAGTTCGGCGAGCCCGGCCACCTGCCGACCTCGCTGTGGGACCACAGCCGCGTCATCGCGCTGTTCGACGGCAACACACCCGATGACGGGCTGACGGCCATGCTCGCCGAAGCCTCGCGCGCCGCCGGCCTGGCCGCCGTGCCGCCCTTCATCACCGAAGGAATCGCCGAGCAGAACTGGGTACAGCTCACGCAGAGCCAGTTCGACCCCATCCGCATCACCGACCGGCTGTGGATCGTGCCTTCGTGGCACGAGGCGCCGGACCCGCAGGCGATCAACATCGAGCT
>JAFEFM010000089.1 GCA_018240585.1 Pseudomonadota bacterium | reverse complement strand
GGCACCCTCGTCGGCCCCTCGGCCGGCGACATGATCGGCGAGGTGTGCCTGGCCATCGAGATGGGCGCCGATGCGGTCGATATCGGCAAGACCATCCACCCCCACCCCACCCTGGGCGAGACCGTAGGCATGGCCGCCGAAGTCGCGCACGGAAGCTGCACCGATCTGCCGCCGCAAAGGAAGCGATAATCCGGGCGCAGCTTCAACGCGGGTTCAATCGACCGCACAGCACAAGCTGAACCACGGGCGATTCGTCGCAAGTGCAGGTATTGTGCACACCTTGCATGCCGGCACGCTGACGAAGCGCTCGTTAGTGCCGGCATGCTTTCGTATCATTCCCCCAGTTGCGGGGAGCCTGGTTCTGCACCCAAGCAGGAACCATCCGGGACCTGCTTCCCCGCAATCAAGAGCAACCCGCAAGCAGATCACGAATCACGAAACAGGTCGTCATCGTGCCTGCCACTGCCATCGGCATGGGCTCGGCGAGGGCGATCGAGTGCTGACACGGAGTATCGAAGGAAACGCATGAAGGAGAATAGGACATGTTGATCGGAGTCCCGCGCGAGACCGCGTCTGGCGAAAAACGCGTAGCGACCGTTCCCGAGGTGGTGGGCAAGCTCATCAAGCTGGGCTTCTCGGTTGCGGTGGAAAGCGGCGCCGGCGCCGCGGCGAACTTCAGCGACGAGGACTACCGTGCCGCCGGCGCCGAGGTGCTGCCGGGCGCAGCCGATGTGTGGGGGCGGGCCGACGTCGTCTTCAAGGTTCGCCCGCCGACGCTGGACGAAGTCGGCCTGCTGCGTGAGGGCGCGACGCTCATCGGCTTCGTATGGCCGGCGCAGCACCCCGAACTGATGCAGGCACTGCAGGCCAGGCGCGCCACCGTGCTGGCGATCGACTGCCTGCCGCGGCAACTGAGCCGCGCCCAGAAGATGGACGCGCTGTCCTCCATGGCGGGCATCAGCGGCTACCGCGCGGTGGTGGAGGCGGCCAACGCCTTCGGTCGCTTCTTCAACGGTCAGATCACCGCCGCCGGCAAGATTCCGCCGGC
>JAFEFM010000088.1 GCA_018240585.1 Pseudomonadota bacterium | reverse complement strand
CAGCCCGACGCGCCGGCGACGGCCAGCGCGGCCGATTTCCTCGAGCGCATGCTCGCCAACCCCGAGGGCTGGCTCACCGCGCTCGAGGATCGGGTTGCCGGCGCGCACCTGCTCACCGATCCCGCGGTGGCGCCGGAAGAAGCGCTCGAATGGCTCGCCGGCTGGATCGGCGTCGCCTTCGATGGCGCGCTGCCGGTTGAGCGCCGGCGTGCCTGGCTGATGCACGCCGCCGAGCTCGCACGCTTCCATGGCACGCGGCGGGGCCTGAGCCTGGCGCTGGACATCGCCACCGACGGCGGCGTCAGTGGCGGAGAGCTGGTGGTGCTGGAGGGCTTTCGCATGCGCCGCCTGATGGCCACGCTGCTGGGTGTCGACCTCGCGGTGGAAGACGATCCGTTGCTGCCCGGCCTGGTCATCAGCGGCAACTCCATTGTCGGCGACACGCTGGTGTTGGGCGAGGCCGAGCGGGCCGAACTGCTGGCGTTGTTCCGTGACGAGGTCGCCAGCGACGCCGAGCGCGCGGCGGTGCTGGCCTTCTACGACAAGCTCGCGTATCGCGTGCTGGTGCTGGTGCATCAGGAAGTCGAGGCGCAGGACCTTGGCCTGATCCGGCGCATCGTCGAGCTCGAGTCGCCTGCGCATGTGGAAGTGCAGGTGGACAGCGCAAGCTGGCCGCTGCTGGTGGGCATCGCCAGCCTCGTCGGCGTCGACACCTACCTGGGGCCACCGCGGCCGCTCATCGCCGCGCGTGCGGATGTGTCCAGCCTGGGCAACGGCGACCTGGTGCTTGACGTCGGCAGTCTGGACGCGCGCCTGTCCGGCGCGGTGGCGCCGATCCTGGACGCGGTGCCGCGGGGCAGGCCGGTGGCCGACGCAGGCCGCGACTTCGGCGCGCCTTTTGGAGAATCCTTCGTGCTGGACGGCAGCGCATCACGTGCTGCCGCCGGGCGTCGCATTGCCGAATTCCGGTGGCGCCGCATCGACTGATACGAGCTGCACAGATCTCACCGTAGAGAGGAGCATCGCCATGGCAACCTTCATCATCAACCAGGTCGTGAAGACCGACACCCCCACCGTCGAGGTGACGGTCCCCACCGACAAGCCGCTGCCGCTCGGGCGTCACACCTTCCGCCTGGTGGTCGTGGACGACTCCGGCAACACCTCCATTCCCGACGAGGTGGTGGTGATCGTTGCCGACACCGCGAATCCGACCGCCGTCCTCACCGCGCCGCGCTCGGTGTCATTCGGCACCAGCTTCACGCTGAGCGGCGAGAAGTCCTTCGATGCCGGCGGCGGGCGGGTCACCACCTACCTGTGGACCTATCTCGGTCAGCCGATCACCTGAGGGGAATGCCGTCATGGTCGCCTTCGTCGTCGGGCGCGCAGTCAAGACCGCCGAGCCGGTGGTGACGGTCGACCCGGGTCTGCCGCTGGGCGTGCATCGCTTCCAGCTCCAGGTCATCACTGCCGATGGCCGCCGCAGTTCAGTCGATGTGGTGGATGTGTCGGTGCAGCGGCTGCAGATCCTGGAGCCGCTGCAGCCGGTGCTGCGCCCCACGATCATCGATCCGGTCAATCCCGTCATCAATCCGGCCACGACGACCACCCTCGCCACCGGCACGACGATCGGTCCGACGGTGATACGCACGCCACGGGGGCAAGCGCCGCGCCAGGCCGACCTGGAAGCGCCGCCGGAGCCGCCCGCGCCGACGCCGCCCGCCGCAGGGCGCAAGACACGCAGAACGCGCAGGAGTGAATGATGAACCGAGACCTTCGCCCACCCGCGGACGATCCACTGTACGGCCTGCCCGATGCGGCAAGGCCCAACTACGCGACGGGCATGTTGCTGGGCGCGGACGACTTCGCCGCAGAGCAGATCTATCACCGCAACCGCCTGGCGCGTGCGCTGGCCTTCGCCAGCGGTGCGGGCGCCCGTCGCCTGCCCGAGGGGGTGGGCGACAGCCCCGGGGCTGCAGGCCTGCTGGGGGGGGGCACGCTGGCCGGTCTGCGGGTGGCCTTGCGCGCTGCGAGCGGCACGCAGCCGGAGGAGATCCGCGTCGCGCCAGGGCTGGCGGTGGATCGTCTCGGCAGACTGATCGAGGTGCCGAACCCGGTGTGCCTGCGCCTTCAGCGCTGGTTCGATGGCGAGCTCGAGCGCGACGGCGGAGACGACCTGCGCCGCGCGGCGCTCGCCGATGCAGGACGGTTCGCGAGCGCGAGGCTGAACGACGAGATCGCGGCGGGCGCGGGGCCGCTGCCGGAACGCGCGGTGATCGTCGATGTGTTCGTGCGTTTCGTGACCTGCCGCCAGGCCCTCACGCCAGCCTTCGCCAGCGGGCCGTTCGATGCGCTGGATGCGGTCGAGACTTCGCGGCTGCGCGATGCGTACGAGGTCCATTTCGTGCCGAGGACGGATGGGCTCGACGACGACTTCAATGGCCTCCCCTTGCTCGATCGCGATCTGTCGGCCCTGACCGGCGCCGCGCGGCGCGATGCGCTGCAGGACGCGGTGCTCGACGGCTGGCCGGATCTGGCGGCGACCGTCGGCGCCGACAGCCAGCTCGCGCCGCCACCCGGGCACCCTCCAGGACTGGACCCGACGGCGGTGTTCCTGGCCCGCGTGTTCATCGGCGTGGGTGCGGGCGATCCCCCTGCGCGCACCGGCGGGGTGGTGGTCGACAACGGCGGGCGGCGCTTCCTGCCGCACCTGGGGATGCTGGCGGGCGCGCTCGGGCTGGGACTGGATTGAATTGACGCAACCTTCCGGTGCCTTGCGCCCTGCGGCGCATGAGCCGGGACACCATGCGGCGCCGAGATGCGCCGGGGAGACAGAGTCATGGATCTGACCAAGGGACTAGGCAGGGCAAGCCTGAGCGCAGCGGAAGTTGCGGCCTTGCGTACCGCGGGTGCGCTGATCGAGGATCCGCGCCGCGAACGTCCGCGCTACTTCGACGGCCGCTTCCTTGCCGCGCGCGATCTGATCCGCGACCAGCAATACATCCTCACCCGCGAGGCCGATCTCGGCCAGGCGGCCGGCAGCGGGGTCGCCGCCGGGCTGGACGTCGAACCGGGCGGCGGCGGCGACCGGCTGCTG
>JAFEFM010000087.1 GCA_018240585.1 Pseudomonadota bacterium | reverse complement strand
TCATGTTCACGTCCTTCAGCGCGTCGACCGCGGTGTCGCCCTCGCCGTAGCGCTTGCGCAGGCCTTCGATGCGGATGCCGTAGCCGTCCATGTCAGCCTCCGATCGCCGTCGCCGGGTCGACGCGCAGTGCGGCGCGAATGGCCAGTGTGCTGGCGATGGCGCAGATCAGCATCACCGCGACGAAGCCGCGCAGCGCGTCGCCCGGCTCCAGCAGCACGTACTTCGGGAAGGCCGGCGCCCACCAGGTCGCCACCGTCTTGCCCACCAGAAAGCCGATCAGCCCCAGCCCCAGGGCCTGCTGCAGGATCATGCCGGCGATGGTGCGGTTGCGTGTGCCGATCAGCTTCAGCACCGCGATCTCGCGGATCTTGCCCAGCGTCATGGTGTAGATGATGAAGGCGACGATGGCGGCGCTGACGATGGCGAGGATGACCAGGAACATGCCGATCTGCTTCGCCGAGGTGGCGATCAGCTTGGCCACCAGGATTTCTTCCATCTGCTCGCGGGTGTAGGCCTGCAGGTGCTTCCAGCGCTGCACCGTGTCGGCCACCATGGCGGGCGCGGTGCCCGGCGCGACCTGCACCAGCACCGCGTTGACGTTGCGGCTGCTCGCCTGGCTGGCCTGCAGCGCATCCAGCAGGCCGGGCACGCCGGGGCGGTTGAGCGCCGGGTTGGCGGCGGTGCGCGCGCGCTCGTTGAGGATGGCGTCGTTGTCCTTGAGGAACTGCGCCTCCTGCGCGTCCTTGAGCGGGATGAACACCATCGGGTCGCCGCCCGACGACACCATGCGCCGGGTGAGCCCTACCACGTGGTAGTCGTGGCGGCGGATGCGGATCCGCTCGCCGAGCCGGAAGCCGGTCTTCACGTCGGCCACCGCCTCGTAATGGTTGCGCGTGACCTGGCGGCCGGCCACCAGGTATTCCGGCTCGCCCGGCTGGCCCGGCTCGAAGCCGACCACCATCGCGCGCACGTCGCTGTCGCCCTTGCGTACCTGCATCGTCAGGTAGGTCACGTTGGCCGCCCGCGCCACGCCGGGCAGGCCGAGCACGCTGCGATACACGTCGTCGCGCAGGCTGGACGATTCGGCATAGGGGCCCAGGGTGTCCTTCTGCACCACCCACAGGTCGGCGCCGCTGTTGTTGAGCAGCACCTTGGCGTCGTCGACCATGCCGCGATAGACGCCCGCCATCGTCAGCGTGACGCCGATCAGCAGTCCCAGGCCGATACCGGTGAGCACGAACTTCGACCACGCATGCAGGATGTCGCGGCCGGCGAGGCTGATCACGAGCGGCCTCCGGCGAGTTGTTCGACCACGCGGATGCGGGTGTCGGGCGTCAGCTCGCGTTCGCTGTGGGCGATCACCACGTCGCCTTCGCGCAGCGAGTCGCGGATCTGCACCCGGCCGTCGAGGCTGCTGTCGCCGACCGTGACGGTGGCGAAGGCCGGCTTGCCGTCGCGCAGCAGCCACACGCCGGTGCCGGCCAGGGTGTGCTTGATGGCGGCGTTGGGCAGCACCAGCGACGGTGCCGCGGGCGCGCCGTGCAGCGTGACTTCGGCCAGCTCGCCCACCGTCAGGCCGGCCGGCGGCGCATTCAGCGCGACGAAGGCGATGCGCTCCTCGGTCACGCTGTCGCTCACCGGTTCGACGCGCACCACCTTCGCGGCCAGGCGCTGCGACGGGTTCGAGCGCAGCGCCACCTCGGCCGCCATGCCGTGCGCCAGTCCGCGCGAGCGCCCCTGATCGAGCCTCACCTTGACCCACAGGCTGTCCGGCTCGATGAGGCGCAGCACCGACTGGCCGGCGACCACGGTGGAACCCGGCTCCGCGTCGCGACTGGTGACGATGCCGTCGTGCGGCGCGATCAGCCGCAGGTTGCGCCGCTGCTCGCCCAGCGCCTGCTGGTCGGCCTGCAGCCGGACCAGCTCGTGGCGCGCGCCCAGCAGATTGGCCTCGGCGGCATCGGTCGCCGCCTGCGCCGACACCAGCTCCTGCTGCTTGCCTTCCACCGCGCTGGCGCTGACGAAATGCTTCCCGCCCAGCTCGACGTAGCGCCGGCTGTTGATCGCCGCCACCTCGCGCCGCGCGCGGGCATCCTGGCGCTGCGCCTCGGCAGCGGCGACCGCGCTCTGCGCGCGCGCATGGGAGGCCTGCAGCGAGCGCAGGCGTTCGTCGAGATCCACCGGGTCCATTTCCGCCAGCACCTGGCCGGCGCGCACCATGTCGCCCACGTCGACGCTCACCGCGAGCACGCGCCCCGCGGCCGTCGGGCCGACGAAGTAGCTGCGCCGCGCCTCGACCGTGCCGATGCCGAACAGCGAGGCGGCGATGCTGCCGGTTTCCACCGTCGCCACCGTCACCCGCACAGGCGCCAGCGGGCCGGAACGCGCCACGACGATGCCGAAGCCTGACAGCAGCACCACGCCGGCGAGGGCCAGGCCGATGTGCCGGACAGCGAATTTCCGCTTCATGACCGCGCCTCCAGTCCTGTCAGATAGAGCCCGAACACCGCCTCCGCCTGTTCGCGCATGCCGTCCATGCTGCCGCTCACCATGGACTGGATCACCAGGCCCTGGATGGCGCCGAGGAACAGCGCGGCGGCGGCTGCGTGGTCGGTTCCGGGGCGGATCAAACCGGCAGCGGATGCCGCATCGAGCAAGGCCGCCAGGCGTTCGCGGTAGCGCGCCATCAGCTCGCGCACCCGCTCCTTCAGCGGCGTGCGGTCGGCCTGCTGCAGCTCGCCGAAGATGAAGCGGGGCACGCCCGGGTGGGCGATGAAGAAGTCGACATGGGCGAGGAACATGGCGCGCAGCGCGTCCACCGGCGAGCTGGCGGACGCGCGCGCGGCGTCGAGCCGCTGCAGCAGCTCGGCCTCGATCCAGCCGGCAGCGGCCAGCCGCATCGCCTCCTTGGTCGGAAAGTGGCGGAACAGCGCGCCCTGCGACAGGTTCATCGCCTGGGCGATGTCGCTCGTGGTGATGTCCAGCGCGCTGCGCCCGGCGGCCAGGCGCAGCAAGGTCAGCACGATCTCGGCCTGGCGGTCTTCGGTGGGCTGGCGGGAAGGTTTCGTAGCCATTTCTTGCAAGTAAGTGATTACTTACTTGCAAGTCTAGGTCGCTATTTCAGTTTTGTCTAATGCAGCGGGACGTGCTTGCGGCGGCGCAAATCGTGCGAACATCCGGCGCTCGCCTTACATGGAACCCCCGAATGCTGAAGAACACTGCCCTGGCCCTGCTCGCCGGCCTTTCCCTGACCACCGCCGCCATTGCGGCCGAAGCGGACGTCGAGACCCTGCCTTCCGGCGTGCGCATCGAACACCTGCAGCGCGGCGATGGCGCACGGCCCGGCGCGACGAGCACCGTCCTCGTCCATTACCAGGGCACGCTGGACAACGGCAAGGTGTTCGACAGCTCGATCGCACGCAACCAGCCCATCGCCTTTCCGCTCAACGGCGTGATCCCGTGCTGGACGCAGGGCCTGCAGCGCATGCGCGTGGGCGGCAAGGCCAGGCTCACCTGCCCGTCGCGCACCGCCTACGGTGAAGCGGGCGCCGGCAGCGCGGTGCCGCCGAACGCCACGCTCACTTTCGAAGTGCAGTTGCTCAAGGTGGATTGAGGCCGGCGGCCGCTTCCGCCGCGGCCGGGCGGCGCGCGTAGCGCTGCGCCAGCACCGCGCAGACCATGAGCTGGATCTGGTGGAACAGCATCACCGGCAGGATCACCGCGCCGGCGCCACCGCCGGCGAACAGGATCTGCGCCATCGGCACGCCGGTCGCCAGGCTCTTCTTCGAGCCGCAGAACACGATGGCGATCTCGTCTTCGGTGTCGAAACCCAGCACCCGGCTCAGCAAGGTGGTGGCGCACAGCACCAGGCCGAGCAGCACGCAGCACACGACGGCGAGCACCGCCAGCGCGGCGGGCGGGATCGCGTCCCACAGGCCGTGGATCACCGCCGCGCTGAAGGCGGTGTAGACCACCAGCAGGATGGAGCCCTGGTCCACCAGCTTCAGCCAGCGCTGGTTCCGCTGCACCCACGTGCCGATCAGCGGGCGTGCCAGATGCCCGGCGACGAAGGGCAGCAGCAACTGCATGCTGATCTTCAGCACCGCCTCACCGAAGGGTGCGCTGGCGGCCTGGGTACCCATCAGCAGGCCCACCAGCAGCGGCGTCACGACGATGCCTACCAGGCTGGAGGCCGAGGCGCTGCAAACCGCGGCAGGTATGTTGCCGCGCGCCATCGAGGTGAAGGCGATCGCCGACTGCACCGTGCCGGGCAGCGCGCACAGGAACAGCATGCCGGTCCACAGCTCGTTGCCCAGCAGGGGCCGCAGCACCGGCGCCAGCGCCAGGCCCAGCAGCGGGAACAGCACGAAAGTGCACGCGAACACCAGGCTGTGCAGGCGCCAGTGCATCGCCCCGGCGACGATGGCGTTGCGCGACAGGCGCGCGCCGTGCAGGAAGAACAGCAGCGAGATCGCCGCGTAGGTGATGCCCTCGAAGGCGCCCGCCGCGGCGCCCTGCACGGGCAGAAGGCTGGCGAGCGCGACTGCGCCGAGCAGGGCGAGCGTGAAGTTGTCGGGGCGCAGGCGCTTCATGTGGGTTTCCTTGAGGATGTCGATCTGGCTTGCGACGTAACTTAACGCAGCGCGATACTTCCGACTAACGCCAAAATGCCGCCCGATGTCGCCAACCGGACATGTGCCCGCCCGACTCCCGATCGCCTGAGGAACTCCGGAGCCTGCCGCGCCCGGTTTACGGCCACGCGGAAACCCTGCCCAACCTGGTGCTCGGCTACCGCCACAGCCACACCTGGTTCCAGTTCTCTTATGCGAGCAAGGGTGTGCTCGACGTGCGCACCGCGGCCGGGCGCTTCATCGCCGCGCCACAGCGCGCGGTGTGGATTCCGCCCGGGGTCGAGCACCAGGTGCGTCGCCTTGCCACCACCGAGGTGCGCAGCCTGTACGTGGCCGCGGCCGCGGTGCCATGGGCCGCCGCGGTGTGCCGGGTCGTCGCCGTGAGTCCCTTGCTGCGCGAGCTGATCCGCGCTTTCGCCGAGCTGCCGGTGGAGTACGACGAGCACGCAGGGGCCGGCCGTCTCGTCGCCGTGCTGCTCGACCAGCTTGCCGCCGCCCCCGATGCCGGCCTGGTGCTGCCGTTGCCGCAGGACGAACGCCTGCGCGAGATGTGCGCCCGCCTCGAGGCGCAGCCCGACCTGCGCGAGGGCCTGCAGGACTGGAGCGCGCGCCTCGGCGTGTCCGAGCGCACGCTGGCGCGGCTGATGCGCCAGCAGACCGGCCTCAGCTTCCGCCTGTGGCGGCAGCGCCTGCGCCTGCTGAGCGCGCTGCCCGGGCTGGAGGCGGGGCAGCGCGTCACCGACGTCGCGCTCGACTGCGGCTACGACTCGGTGTCCGCCTTCATCGCTGCCTTCCGCGAACAGTTCGGCGCCACGCCGGGCGAGTTCTTTGCCGGCGACTGACGCAAGGCCGCAGCGAGGCCGAGGTGTGCCCGGCCGCGCGCGATGCCAGTCCGGTTCAGGGCTGGCCGAGGTAGTCCAGCGCCATCGCCGTCATCGCCTTCGCACCCACCGCGAGCGAGGCTTCGTCGATCTCGAACTTCGGCGAATGGTTGGGCGCCGCCGTCTTTTCCTTGCCCGGCGTGCTCGAGCCGAGGAAGAAGAACACGCCCGGCACTTTCTTCGAGAATTCCGAGAAATCCTCGGAGGCCGTCAGCTTGGGCGTGATCACCGCCTTGCCGCCGGTCACCTGCTGCATCGTCGGCAGCATGCGGGCGCTCAGATCGGCGTTATTGACGGTGGTCGAGTAACCCGGCTTCAGAAAGTTCACTTCCGCCTTCGCGCCGCTTGCCTGGGCGATGGACTCGGCCGTGGTGCGCATGCGCGCCAGCGTGTCGTCGCGCATGCCGTCGTCGAAGGTGCGCACCGTGCCCAGCAACTCCACGCTTTCGGGGATGATGTTCTCGCGGTTGCCGCCGTGGATGGAGCCGATCGAGATCACCGCCGGTTCCTTGGTCAGGTTGAGCTGGCGGCTGACGATGGTCTGCAGGCCCAGCACGATCTGCGAGGTGCTCACGATCGGGTCCACGCCGTTCCACGGGAAGCCGCCGTGCGTCTGCTTGCCGTTCACCTTGATGGTGAAGGTGTCGCCCGACGCCAGGATCGGGCCGGAACGGTAACCGATCGTGCCTACCGGGAAGGCGGGGATCATGTGCAGGCCGAATACCGCGTCGACCTTGGGGTTGTCGAGCGCGCCGGCATCCACCATCGCCAGCGCGCCGATGTGGTCGTGCTCGCCTTTCAGCGCCTCGGACGGACCTTCCTCCGCCGGCTGGAAGAGGAACTTCACCGTGCCCGGAATCTGGTCGCGCATGCCGGCCAGCACTTCGGCCGTCGCCATCAGGATCGCGGTGTGCGCGTCGTGGCCGCAGGCATGCGCCACGTCAACTTCCTTGCCCATGTGCTTGCCCTTGGCCTTGGAGGCGAAGGGCAGATCCACCTGCTCCTTGACCGGCAGCGCGTCCATGTCGGCGCGCAGCGCCACCACCTTGCCCGGCTTGCCGCCCTTCAGGATGCCCACCACGCCGGTGCCGCCCACGCCCGTCTTCACTTCCAGACCGAGGCTGCGCAGGTGATCGGCCACCAGTTTGGCGGTGCGGACTTCCTGGTTCGACAGCTCGGGGTGCTGGTGGATGTCTCGCCGCCAGCCGATCAGCTTGCTTTCGATGGCGCCGACGCGGGTCTCGATGTTCTTCAGCACGCCGTCTTCGACCGCCTGTGCGGACATGACTGCGCCCAGCAGCAGGGTTCCCAGGGCCAGGCTCAGGGTCTTGATTTTCATGGATTGTCTCCTCGTTGGTGTGTGATGTGCGATGCGCGGAAAGCGACATCAGGCGGCGTGCAGCTTAAGGAGCGGAGTACGATGCGTCCAATGCAGAATATTCCTCAAATCAATTACAGGTGGTAATAAATGAACTTTGCGCAGATGCGCCATCTGGTCGCCATCGCCGAGCACCAGTCTTTCCGCAAGGCGGCGGACGCGCTGCACCTCACCCAGCCCGCGCTGAGCCGCAGCCTGCAGGCGCTGGAGGAGGAGCTGCAGGTCATGCTCATCGACCGCGTCGGCCGGCGCAACACGCTCACCGCCTACGGCCGCCAGGTGGTCGACAGCGCGCGTCGCATCCTCGCCGAGACGGCCGAGCTGAAGCGCGGCGTCGCGCTGCTGCGCGAAGGGCGCATCGGCGACATCGCCATCGGCCTCGGCCCCACGCCGGCGTCCATCCTGATGGTGCCCTTCCTCAGCGAAATGGCGATGCACCACCCGGGGGTGAAGATCAGGACCGCACGCGGCGCGGTGGATTTGCTGCTGCAGGCCTTGCGCAGCGAAACGGTGGAAATCATCGCGGTGGACCGGCGCGCGTTGCCGCCTGCCGACGACCTGCGCATCGAGCTGCTCGCTCCGCTGCGCGGCGGCTTCCTGTGCCGCAGCGGCCACCCGCTGCTCGGCCTGCCACGCATCGATTTCGCCGAATTGCGCCGCTACCCGGTGGCCTCGATGCCCCTCAGCGACGAACTCGCCCGCATCCTCGTTGCCGAGCTCGGCCCCGATGCCCACCCCGAGCGCATGGTCACGATCAACAGCGAGGATGTCAGCGCCCTGCTCGACGTGGTCGAAGCCACCGACGCCGTGTTCTTCGGCATCTTCGCCAGCGCCCGCGCCCGCATCGCCGCTGGCCGGGTGCAGGAGATCCGCGTCGAGCCGCACGCGGAGCGGGTCGGGCACTATGCGTTGGTGAGCCTGGCGAGGCGGAGCGAATCGCCGGCGGTGGACATGTTCAGGCAGTTCGCGCGCGAGCAGTTCCGCGAGTGAGCGGGATGCCGGCGCAGGCGCGCCGCGATCAGCCTTGCGCCGGCTCCGCCCCTGCGTCCGGGGCGGGAGGGTTGAGCCGCTCCATCATGCGCACGAGGTCGGGCAACGTCTTCGCGCTCATCTTGTTCATGATGTTGTGGCGATGCACCTTGATCGTCATCTCCGAGATGCCGAGGTCCGCCGCGGCCTGCTTGTTCAACGCCCCCTTCACGATGTAGGGGACGACTTCCCTTTCGCGGGCGGTCAGCAGCTCGTAGCGGCGGCGGATCTCGCCGACTTCGCGCGCTTCGCGCTGGCTGCCGTGCGACCGCGCCAGGGCCGTGCGGATGGCGGAGAGCAGTTCCTCGTCGCGGAAGGGCTTGGGGAGAAATTCGATAGCCCCCTTCTTCATCGCCCGCACCGCCATCGGCACGTCGCCGTGGGCGGTGATGAAGATGATCGGCAGCGGCGGATCGAGGTCGGCGAGCTGCGCCTGCAGTTCGAGCCCGCTGAGGCCCGGCATGCGCACGTCCAGGATCAGGCAGGCCGCGCCCGCATGGCGTGGCGCCGCGAGGAAGGCCGCAGCCGACGGATGGGTGTCGACGGACAGGCCGACGGAGCGGATCAGGCTGCTGAGCGCCTCCCGTACCGAGAGATCGTCATCGACCACATACACCCATTCGGGCACCGCCGCGGCGTCCTTTCCCGTGCTCATCTTCGTCGTCACCGTCGCACCCGTTCTCAGTTGTCCGGAATGGTGAACGAGAAGCACGCGCCGGGGCCGCTGCTCCTGTCCAGCCACAGGCGGCCGCCATGGTTCTCGACGATGCTGCGGCTGATCGCCAGCCCCATTCCCAGGCCCTCCGGCTTGGTGGAAAAGAAGGCCTCGAAGAGCCGTTCCTCCGAGTCCTCCGCGATGCCCGGGCCGCTGTCATGCACCGAGAACTGCAATCCCCCCGCGGGACTCCTCGTCACCGCAATATGCAGCGAGCGCTTGCCTTCCGGCTGGTCGCGCATCGCATCCACCGCATTCACGATCAGGTTGAGGATCACCTGCTGCAGTTGAACCGGATCCGCCATCAGCCAGGGCCGGGGCTCGGCGAGCTCCACCGTCGCCCGCACACCGGCCTCCGCGAGCAGCGCCTGCAGCATCTGCAGCAACTCGTCGAGCAGGTGCGCCACGTCGATGCGCTCGCGATGGATGTCGCCCGCGCGCAGGAAGCCGCGGATGCGCGCGATCACCGAACTGGCCAGGCTGGCGTCGCGGTTGAGCCGCTTGAGCGCCGCGGCCACTTCCGCGAGGTTGGGCGAGTCATGGGCGAGCCAGCGCAGCGCGGCCTCGCTGTTGGTGATCACCGCCGCCAGCGGCTGGTTGATCTCGTGCGCGATCGTGGCCACCAGTTCGCCCATCGCGGTGTAGCGCGCCACCCGCGCCAGTTCGTTGCGCGTCGCCGTCAGCGAGCGCTCGGCTTCCATGCGTTGGGTGATGTCCTCGACGATCACCGCCAACATCGGGCCGTCCTCCTCCAGTGCCGGGATGCGTGACACGCACACGTTGGCCCACAGGTGGCCGCCGCCCTTCTTCTCGTAACGCTTCTGCTGCGTGTAGCTGGGGAATTCCCCGTCGAACAGTCCGTCCACGTTGCGCCGCGTCATGGCCTGTTGCGCAGGATCGGTGATCTCCATCAGGGAGACGCCGGAGAGTTCCTCGGCCCCATAGCCCAGCATGCGCCGCAGCGCCGGATTGGCGGAGAGGATCCTGCCTTCGCGGTCCGCCAGCGCGATGCCCACCGCGGTGTTCTCGTACAGCCCGAGCCAGCGGCGGTCCATCACCTGCAGCGCGGTCAGGCTCTGCTGCAGGGATTTGCGGCTCGCCACGAGGCCCGCCGTGAGCTCCAGGATGTCCGAGGCCTGCGAATTGAGTTCCTTCTGCAGGATGTCCACGGTGCGCTTCACCGTCACCAGGTTGCGCGCCCGGGCACGCAGTTCCTGCGCCGAGAAGGGTTTGGTGAGGAAATCCTGCACCAGATGTTCGAGCAGGTTCTCGCGCAACGCGTCATCGGCCCGCGCCGACAGCACCAGCACCGGAACCTTGGGGAAGTCCTGCCGTGCGGCCAGCGCGCGTATGAAGCGTTCGCCGTCCCAGCGCGGCATCATCAGGTCGGCGATGATGAGATCCGGCGGATCGGCGACGGCGGCCTCGAAGGCCGACGCGCCGTCCTCGCGCAGCAGCACGTTGTATTCGTCGGAGAGCACGTCGTACAGGAACAGGCGCAGATCGGCATTGTCCTCGGCCACCAGCACCCTGGGCTTGCCCGGCTGCGTTGCCGCCTCCGCGAGTGGCGGCAACGCAGCCGGCGCCAGCGGCCCGAGGAGTTCCGGCGACAAGGGCGCATCGGCCGCGCCGCCGGGGCGCACGAAGCTGCCTTCCGGCGCCCGCGCCGGAAACTCCACCTGGAAGATGGCTCCCCCGCCGGGCGCATCGACCACCACCACCGTGCCTCGATGCAGCTCCACGAACTCCCTGACGATGCTCAGCCCCAGCCCGCTGCCGCTGGCGCCGAGGCCTTCGCTTCCCTGGGTGAAACGTTCGAAGAT
>JAFEFM010000086.1 GCA_018240585.1 Pseudomonadota bacterium | reverse complement strand
GCGTCGGCGACGATGCGGCCGTTCTTGATGATCTTGTCAGACATGGGCAGGCTTCCTGTGCGGCTGGCGGTCGGCATAGACGCGAGTCTTGAAGGGCTCGATGCCGACGCGTTGTACGGTGTCGATGAAACGCTCGTCTTCATGGCGCAGTTCGACGTAGGTCTCGAGCAGTTGCTCGACCACGCCCACCACTTCGTCGAGCGCGAACGAGGGGCCGATCACCTTGCCGAGCGTGGTGCCGTTGCCCTGCGTGCCGCCGATCGTGATCTGGTACCACTCCTCGTTGTTCTTGTCGACGCCGAGGATGCCGATGTGGCCGACGTGGTGATGGCCGCAGGAGTTCATGCAACCCGAGATGTTGAGGTCGATCTCGCCGATGTCGTGCTGGTAGTCAAGATCGTCGAAACGACGTTGCAACGCATCGGCGACCGGGATCGAGCGTGCGTTGGCGAGGCTGCAGAAGTCGCCGCCCGGGCAGCAGATGATGTCCGTCAGCAGGCCGATGTTCGGCGTCGCCAGTCCGGCTTCGCGCGCGGCCTGCCACACCTCGAACAGATCCTGCCGGCGCACGTCGGCCAGTGCCACGTTCTGCTCGTGCAGCATGCGCGCCTCGCCGAAGCTGAAGCGGTCGGCGAGATCGGCGATCAGGTCCATCTGCTCGGCGGTCACGTCGCCCGGCGCGGTGCCGGTCTTCTTCAGCGACAGGATCACCGAGGCGTAACCCGGCTGGCGGTGGGGGCGCACATTGCGTTTGAACCAAGTCGCGAAGGCCTTGTTCTCCAAGAGCCGTTCGTCGAGGGCGGCGTCGTGCGCGGGCAGGTCCTCGTAGGCCGGAGGCGCGAAGTGCGCCGCCACGCGGGCGAGTTCTGCTTCGGTGATGGTGCTGGGGCCGTCCTTGGAATGCGCCCACTCATCCTCGACCTGACGGCGGAACTCGTCGACGCCGAGCGCCTTCACCAGGATCTTGATGCGCGCCTTCCACAGGTTGTCGCGGCGGCCATATCGGTTGTAGACGCGCAGGATGGCTTCGCAATAGGTGATCAGGTGCTGCCAGGGTACGAAGGCAGCGACTTCCTCGCCGAGGATGGGGGTGCGGCCGAGGCCTCCGCCCACCAGTACGCGGAAACCGAGCTCGCCGGCGTCATTCCGGATGAGGTCGAGACCGATGTCGTACACGCGCAGCACGACGCGGTCTTCGGCCGCGCTGTTGAAGGCGATCTTGAACTTTCGTGGCAGAAAGGCGAATTCGGGGTTATAGGTCGCCCACTGGCGCAGGATCTCGGCGAACGGACGCGGATCGGCGACTTCGTCGGCGGCCACGCCGGCGAACGGATCGGCGGTGATGTTGCGGATGCAGTTGCCCGAGGTCTGGTTGGCGTGCATCTGCACGCTGGCGAGCTCGGCGAGCATCTCGGGCACGTTTTCGAGCGCCGGCCAGTTGAACTGGACGTTGGTGCGCGTGGTGAAGTGCGCGTAGCCGCGGTCGTAGGTCCGCGCCAGGTGCGAGAGCTTCCTCAACTGGCGGCTGGCCAGATTGCCGTAGGGCACGGAGATGCGGAACATCGGCGCATGGCGCTGGATGTAGAGGCCGTTCTGCAGCCGCAGCGGACGAAACTCGTCGTCGGAGAGTTCGCCGGCGAGATAGCGCAGCATCTGGTCGCGGAACTGCGCGACGCGTTCGTCGAGCAGGCGCTGGTCGTATTCGTCGTACTGATACATGAGGACTCTCTGTGTTGGATGCGAATCGTTGGATGTCGGCGCGGTACGGGCCGCGGACCTTGTCGTTGTCGTCGTGGCTGAGTTCAGTGGGCGATCAGCTTCGCGCCCACCAGCACCAGCATGGTGGCGAGGATGGGGCGCAGGATGCGATCGGGCACCTTGGTCGAGATGTGGCTCCCGAGCCAGATGCCGGGCAGCGAGCCGATCAACAGGCTGCCGAGCAGCAGCCAATCGACGCTGCCGAGGAACCAGTGGCCGATGCCCGCGACCGCGGTCAGCGGCACGGCATGCGCGATATCCGAACCGACGATGCGCAGCGCGGGCATCGCCGGGTACAGGAAGAACAGCGCAGTGACGCCGAGCGCTCCGGCGCCCACCGACGAAATCGATACCAGCACCCCCAGCACCGCGCCGGTGAGTACCGTCAGCTGTGCAGTGCGCACCGGATTGTGTGTGTCGCCGAAGCGGCGGCGCGCATAGTCCTGGATGCGGCGGCGGAAGATCAGCGCCACAGCGGTCAGCAACAGCGCCACGCCGAGTGCCACCTTGATCAGGCTGGCGGCACCGTCGATGCCGCCCGGGGCGAATTGGTGCACCAGCACCAGCGTCAGGGCAGCGGCCGGGATGCTGCCGCTGGCCAGCCGCCGGGTGATCTGCCAGTCCACCGTTCCCTTCAGGCCATGGGCAAGCGTGCCGCCGGCCTTGGTGATCGCAGCGTAGAGCAGGTCCGTGCCGACTGCCACCGACGGGTGGATGCCGAACAGCAGCACCAGCAGTGGCGTCATCAGCGAACCGCCACCGACACCGGTGAGTCCGACGATGGCGCCGACTGAAAAACCTGCGACCGTATAGGCGAAATCCATGAGCGACGTCCTTTTCGATGCCCGGCATCGTAATTGTGCCGGTTAGGGTCAAAAAGGAGATTTGCGTTAGACTTTAAGAACTTTTGGTTATTAACAGTTTCGGGCAGCTCATCGAACGACCGTGAATCTCCAGCAACTTCGATACATTCACGAGGTGGCTCGACGTGGCCTCAACGTGTCGGACGCCGCGGATGCGCTGTTCACCTCGCAGCCTGGCGTCTCCAAGCAGATCCGCCTGCTGGAAGCGGAACTCGGCGTCGAGATCTTCGCTCGCCACGGCAAGCGCCTGGTCGCCGTCACCGAGCCGGGCAGGGCGGTGCTGGCGATCGCCGAGCGCATGCTGCGCGACATGGACAACCTTTTCCAGGTTGGCGAGGAGTTCTCCAACGAATCGGCCGGCACCCTTTCGATCGCCACCACTCACACCCAGGCGCGCTACGTGCTGCCGGGCGTGGTGCGGGATTTCATGCAGCATTATCCCCGCGTCAGGCTGGAGCTGCACCAGGGTAATCCGCGGCAGGTGTGCGACATGGTGCTGGGCGGCACGGCGGATCTCGCAATCGCCACCGAGGCCATCGCCGACAATCCGGAACTGGTGACGCTGCCCTGCTATCAGTGGAACCGCTGCATCGTCGCCACGCCGCGTCATCCCATCCTGCGCGAGCAGCCGCTGACGCTGGAGGCGATCGCGCGTTACCCGCTGATCACCTACGACGATGCCTTCACCGGGCGGGGCCAGATCAACAAGGCCTTCCTCGGGCGCGGCCTGAAGCCCAACGTGGTGCTCACCGCGATCGACTCCGACGTGATCAAGAAGTACGTGGAGATGGATCTGGGCGTCGGCATCCTCGCGCGCATGGCCTACAGCGCGGAGGAAGACCGCA
Source organism: Pseudomonadota bacterium (assembly GCA_018240585.1). Taxonomy (GTDB): domain Bacteria; phylum Pseudomonadota; class Gammaproteobacteria; order Burkholderiales; family Rhodocyclaceae; genus Thauera. The sequence continues at coordinate 28,417 of JAFEFM010000086.1, read as the reverse complement.
GGCTGGGCATGGTGGATGCGAGCCACCTGTTCGAGTCCAGCATGACGCGCATCGGCATCCGTCGCAATGCGTGGCTGCGTGGCTTCGTGTACGCCTTCATTGAACTCTTCGTGCCGTCGCTGACGCGTCACGTCGTCGAGATGGCGCGCAGCGGCGGCGGGACGGACGCAGGTCTTTAGCTGCAGGGGCATGGCGGGTCGAGCCTCGCCATGCCCGTGCCGCAGACGCTCAGTATTCCCAGAAGATGCGCTGCAGGTCCTTGGCGTCGCGCGGCTTGGTCAGGGCGACGGCGGCGAGGATGCGCGCCTTCTGCGGATTCAGGTCGTGGGCGACGACCCAGTCGTACTTGTCGTCGGGCTGTTCGGCGTTCCGGATGACGAAGCCGCCGCCGGTCACGCGCGCCGAGCGGATGATGTGCAGCCCCTGGCTGCGTAGTTCCTGCAGGGCTGGAACGACCTGCTTGGCCACCGAGCCGTTGCCGGTGCCGGCATGCACGATGGCCTTGGCGCCGGCCTGGGCGAAAGCACGGGGCGCCACGTCGGACACGTTGCCGTAGCCATACGCGATCTCCACCGGCGCGAGCGCGCTCATCTGGTCGATGTCGAACTCCGAATTGACCGTGTGCCGCTTCACCGGCTGGCGGAACCAGTACGTCTTGCCTTCGACCACCATGCCCAGCGCACCCCATGGGCTCTTGAAGGCCTCGGTGCGGATGTTGATCATCTTGGTGACGTCGCGTCCCGAGTTGATCTCGTCGTTCATCGCCACCAGCACGCCCTTGCCGCGGGAATCCGCGCTGCGCGCCACCGCGACCGCGTTGTACAGGTTGAGCATGCCGTCGGCCGACATCGCCGTGCCGGGACGCATCGAGCCCACGACCACGATGGGTTTGTCGCTGTGGACGACCAGGTTCAGGAAGTACGCGGTTTCCTCGATCGTATCGGTGCCGTGGGTGATCACGATGCCGTCGACGTCGGCCTGCTTCGCCAGTTCGCTGACGCGCTTGCCCAGTTGCAGCAGGTGGTCGTTGGTGAAGCTCTCCGAAGCGATCTGGAACACCTGCTCGCCGCGCACGTTGGCGAGATCCTTCAGTTCGGGGACGCCGGCGATGAGCTTGTCCACCGGCACTTTCGCCGCCTGATAAGTGGCGCTGTTGGCGGCGGTGGCGCCGGCGCCGGCAATCGTCCCGCCCGTGGCCAGGATCACGACATTGGCAAGTCGGGTGTCAGTCGGCGTTTCGCGGGCCTGCAACCCTCCGGGTAACAGAAGGGCGAAGGCAGCGAGGCCGGGCACGATGCGTTGCAGTAACTTCATGGTCGTCTCCTCGGGTGGGGGCCGGTCGCGTGGCCGGCCGAAAGCGCGTCCTGGGCGGGGCGAATCCGCTCAGTGCTGCAGGATCTTGGCGAGGAAGGTCTGCGCGCGCTCGGAACGCGGCTTGCCGAAGAAATCGTCCTTCGCAGCATCCTCGACGATCGCGCCGCGGTCCATGAAGATTACGCGGTGCGCCACCTTGCGCGCGAACCCCATCTCGTGGGTGACGCACATCATCGTCATGCCCTCGCGCGCCAGCTCGACCATGACGTCGAGCACCTCGTTGATCATCTCCGGGTCGAGTGCCGACGTCGGCTCGTCGAACAGCATGCAGATCGGATCCATCGCCAGCGCGCGCGCGATCGCCACGCGTTGCTGCTGGCCGCCGGAGAGTTGGCCGGGGAACTTGCTCGCATGCGCCTTCAGGCCGACGCGGTCGAGCAGTTTCAGGCCCTTGTCGACCGCCTCGTCACGCTTGCGCCCGAGCACCTTGATCTGCGCGATCGCCAGGTTGTCGGTGATGGTCATGTGCGGGAACAGCTCGAAATGCTGGAACACCATGCCCACGTGTGAACGCAGCTTGGGGAGGTCGGTCTTGGGGTCCTCGACGGCGATGCCATTGACCACGATACTGCCCTGCTGGAAAGGCTCGAGCGCATTCACGCATTTGATCAGCGTGGATTTGCCCGAACCCGAGGGGCCGCACACCACGACCACTTCGCCCTTTTGCACCTGAGTGGTGCAATCGGTCAGGACCTGGAAGCTGCCGTACCACTTGGAAACGTTCTTGATCTGGATCATGGGTGCTCACTCCCGGGGTCAGCGAATGATGGCGATGCGGGCCTGAAGGCGCTTCACCAGCCGCGACAGCGCAAAGCAGATGATGAAATAGACGACGGCGACGGTGGTGTACATCTCCACCGGACGCAGGTCGCGCTGGGTGATCTTGTCGGCCGCGCCGAAGAAGTCGGTGGCGCCGATCGCATAGACCAGGGAGACGTCCTGGAACAGTACGATGGTCTGCGTGAGCAGCACCGGCAGCATGTTGCGGAAAGCCTGTGGCAGCACCACCAGCCGCATCGTCTGCCCATAGGTGAAGCCCAGTGCATAACCGGCGCCGATCTGGCCGCGCGGCACCGACTGGATGCCCGAGCGCATGATTTCCGAGTAATAGGCTGCCTCGAAGATCGTGAAGGTGAAGTAGGCCGAGTTTTCCGCGCCGATCGGGATCATCTTGCCGGTGAGGAACTGCAGCAGCAGCGGCAGGATCAGGTAGACGGCGAGAATCACCTGCACCAGCGGTACGCTGCGGAAGAAGTTCACATAGCCGGCGGCGAACCACTGCAGCGGCTTGTTCGACGACAGCCGCATCAGCGCGAGCAGGGTGCCGATGATGATGCCGCCGATCATCGCGGTGACGGTGACCTGCAGCGTGTAGCGCAGGCCTTCGGCGAGGAAGTGCCAGTTGGCGGTGATGACCGAGAAGTCGAAGTCGCTCATGTCACTTCCCTCCCGTGCCCGAGATCAGCCCGGGCACCCGGGTGCGCTTCTCGACGAAGGCGAGCATGCGGTTCATGACGAAGGCCAGCATGAAATACGCCAGCGTCACCACGATGGTGATTTCCAGCACCTGAGAGGTCTTCTCGATGATCTGCTTGTACTGGAAGTAGAGCTCGAGGATGCCCACCGCGTAGGTCACCGCCGAGTTCTTGAAGATGTTCATCGACTCCGACGTGAGCGCCGGCAACACGATGCGGTAGGCCATGGGCAGGCGCACGTAGCGATACGTCTGCCATTCGGTGAAGCCGAGCGCGAGGCCGGCGAAGCGCTGGCCGCGCGGCAGGGCGTTAATTCCCGACTTGACCTGCTCTGCGATGCGGGCGGCGGTGTACAGCCCCAGCCCGACGACGGCGGTGACGATATAGGGCAGGTCCTGCTTCATCCAGATGCCGATCTTGTCGGGCACCAGCTCGGGCACGACGAAGAACCACAGGAAGAGCTGGACGATCAGCGGGATGTTGCGGAACAGGTCGACGTAGGTGTCGCCGACCGCCACCAGCCAGCGCTTGGGCGTGGTACGCATGACACCGAGCACCGAGCCCAGCAGCAACGCCACGGCGAGCGAGGCGAGCGACACCGCTGTCGTCCATCCGAGGCCGGAGATCACCCACTCGTAATACTTGAGGCCGTCATCGGCCTCCTGGAAGAAGAACTGCCAATCCCAGTGGTAGTTCATGTTGATCCCCTGGCGAGTAGCGGCGTGTCATCCTCGGCACGCCACGATAGTCGGCTCCGGTGGCCGACCAGACAACATCGCGGGCACGGAGTGCGGCGCAGGATGCCGCCCGCCGTGGCCACGCGTGCGCGGTTGCTTACTCTACGCCCTTGTCGCTGGGCGATGCGAAGGCGGCCTTGAGCGCCGGGCTCATCGGGAAGTTGAGGTTGACGTTGCGCGGCGGGATCGGGTTCATGAACCACTTGGTATAGAGCTTTTCCGCCTCGCCCGACTTCATCAGGCCGATCAGCGTCTTGTCGACCAGCGCCTTGAAGGGGGCATCGTCCTTGCGCAGCATCACGCCATAGGGTTCGTCACGCAGCGACGGGCCGACGATGGCGAAGTCCGAGGGGTTCTTGGAGTTGGCGATCAGGCCGGCCAGCAGGATGTCGTCCATCACGAAGGCTGCGGCACGTCCGCTTTCCACCATCAGGAAGGAGTCGGCGTGATCCTTGCCGTAGATGTTCTTCACGTCGATGTGCTTGCCCTTCTCGTTCTGCTTGATGAGTGCGTCGGACGTGGTGCCGGTGGTGGTGGCGACGGGCTTGCCGTTGAGGTCGCCGATGTCCTTGATGCCGGAGTCCTTGCGCACCGCCATGCGCACGCTGGTGATGAAGTAATGCACGCTGAAGCCGACCTGCTGCTGGCGCGCCACGCTGTTGGTGGTGGAGCCGCACTCGAGGTCGATGGTGCCGTTCTGCATCAGCGGGATGCGGTTTTGCGAGGTGACCGCTTGGTATTTCACCTGCAGGTTGGGCATCTTCAGTTCGGACTTGACCGCGTCGACGACCTTCGCACACAGATCCATCGCGTAGCCGACCGGCTTCTGGTCAGCGTCGAGATAGGAGAAGGGGACCGAGGATTCGCGGTGGCCGACGGTGATCGAGCCGCTTTCCTTGATCTTCTGCAGCGTGCCGGTCAACTCGGCATGCGCCGGCGCGGCGAGGCCGATGGCGGACAGGCAGACGGCAAGGGCGGTGAGGGATTTACGCATGAACAGCCTCCAGTCGTGGTCGGGAGAAAGGACAGCTCGCCGATTTGCGAGCCCGATCGTCAGCGCCTGCAAGCATCGCACAAAACCGGCGAGCGGCGGAATTGCGGTCAGTCCGGATGCGCAGCCCGCAATCGACGGAAAGGCGCCCCTCTAACGTCACGAGCTATCACAGGTGCATTTTCATCGGCGGCTTCGTCACTCATTCGCGAGGCTGACGAGTGCCTCCTTTTCCTCCTGCTGCTGCAACAGCCACATCTGCGCATAGGCGCCGCCTCGTGCCAGCAGCGCCGCATGGCGGCCGTGCTCGACGATGCGGCCGGCCTCCAGCACGATGATTTCGTCGGCGTCCATGATGGTCGATAGCCGGTGCGCGATGACGAGCGCGGTGCGGCCTTCGGCGGCGCGCTCGATCTGCGCCTGGATCGCCTTCTCCGTCTTCGAGTCGAGCGCCGAGGTGGCCTCGTCGAAGATCAGGATGGCGGGGTTCTTCAGCAGCGCGCGGGCGATCGCGACGCGCTGTTTTTCGCCGCCGGAGAGCTTCAGCCCGCGCTCGCCGACGCGCGTCTCGTAGCCGTCGGGCAACTGGCGGATGAAGTCCTCGAGCTGGGCTGCGCGTGCGGCGGCTTCCACTTCCGCGCGGCTGGCTTCGGGGCGGCCGTACTGGATGTTGTAGAACAGCGTGTCGTTGAACAGCACCGTGTCCTGCGGCACGATGCCGATCGCCGAGCGCAGGCTGTGCTGGGTGAGCTGGCGCAGATCGTGGCCGTTGATCCGGATGGCGCCCTGCTGCACGTCGTAGAAGCGATACAGCAGGCGCGCCAGCGTCGATTTGCCGGAGCCCGAGTGGCCCACCACGGCGACGGTGCTGCCGGTGGGGATCTCGAAATCGACGTCGAACAGGATCGGGCGCTTGGCGTCGTAGGCGAAGCCGACATGCTCGAAGCGCACGCTGGCGGGGCCCGCGGGCAGGTCCAGGGCATCGGGCGCATCGGCGATCTCGCGGTGCTGGTGCATGAGCCCGAACATGCGCTCGATGTCGGTCAGCGACTGGCGGATCTCGCGGTACAGCACGCCCAGGAAATTCAGCGGAATGTAGAGCTGGATCAGGAAGGCATTCACCAGCACGATGTCGCCGATCGTCATCGTGCCGGCCGCGACGCGCACGGTGGCCTGCCACATCATCGCGGTGACCGCGACGGCAATGATCGCCGCCTGGCCGACGTTGAGCGCCGACAGCGAATACTGGTTGGTGATCTGTGCCTGTATCCACTTCTGCAACTGCTCGTCGTAGCGGCGCGCTTCGTACTCCTCGTTGTTGAAGTACTTGACCGTCTCGAAGTTGATCAGGCTGTCGATGGCGCGCGAATTGGCCGCGGAATCGAGCTCGTTGGCCTGGCGGCGCAGGGCCGTCCGCCAGTTGGTGACGCGGATGGTGAACACGACATACAGCACCAGCGCGCCCAGCGTGATGAGCGCGAACACCGCGTCGTAGCGCACCAGCAGGATGCCGATGACCAGCCCGATCTCGATCAGTGTCGGCAGGATGGAATACAGCGTGTAGCTGATCAGCGAACCGACCGAACGCGTGCCACGCTCGATGTCGCGCGTGAGGCCTCCCGTCTGGCGTTCGAGGTGGAAGCGCAGGGACAGCGAATGCAGGTGGCGGAAGGTGCGCAGCGTGATCTCGCGCACCGACTGCTGGGTGACGCGGGCAAAGACGATCTCGCGCAGCTCGGTAAACAGCGAGGTCGAAAAGCGCAGCACGCCGTATGCGAGCAGCAGCGCGGCCGGCACGATCACCATCGCCTGCCGCGGCGTGATCGACAGCGCGTCGATCAGGTCCTTGAAGATCAGCGGCACCGCCACGTTGGCGCCTTTGGCCGCAACCAGGCAGGCGAGAGCGAACAGCACGCGGCCCTTGTAGGCGAGGATGAAGGGCAGCAGGCTCCTGATCGTCTGCCAGTCGTGGCGGCTCGTCGGCTCGGGGCCGGGCAGGGCGGCGGATGGGGCGCGTCTCATCGGTGAGGTCCGGGATAGGTTCGAGGCATCAGCCTGCCTGTCGGCAGGTGCGTGTTGCCGTGGCGAAGGCAGATATCCGCGCGCATGGCGCGGATGACACCGACAGGATCATGCAGGCAGGGGAGATTCTGTTGTGCCCGGCAGCGGGCGTCAAACCTGCGTTTCGAGGGTGTCTCAGGAGGACTCGTAATCCGGTCTGGCGGCGGGCGATGCGCTCTGTGTCCTGCGCAACCCGACCTCGCTTCGCTCGGGGCTCGGACAGTGCTCGTCCGCTCCACGCATCCCCCACCGCCAGACCTGTGGCGTTGCGAGTCCCAGCCGTTCCAGCAAGCAAATCGGGGTGAGATTCCTCAGGGCAACCGGCGGCGGCACGCGCGCGTGAGCGATGTTCCGATGCAAGACAAAAAAAACCTCGCCCGCGATGTGCGGGAGAGGCCAAGAGGGAGTTCTTTTCGCCGGCGTCGGGCGGTCCCGCCCGGAGGCGGAACCACCCTTGCCGGGTGATGGGTCAGGCGGCGACGCGAGCCGGCTGCGGATTGCGGAAGGCCGCCAGCAGCTTGGCCTCCTTCTCCTTCGCCAGATGGACGTGCTTCTCCTTGACGTGGCCGTAGCCGCGGATGTCGTCCGGCACGCTGGCCAGTTGCACCGCCGTCGCCAGGTTGTCGCGGTTCAGCTTGCCGGCGATCTCGTCGAGCAGCTTGCTGTAGTCCTCGATCGCCTGGCGCTCCTGGCGGCGCTCCTCGGTCTTGCCGAAGATGTCCCACTTGCCGCCGCGCAGGTTCTTGAACTTCGCCAGGTGACGGAAGGCCTTAAGCACCCACGGGCCGTACTTCTGCTTGATCAGCTCGCCGGTTTCCGGGTCGCGCTTCGAGAACAGCGGCGGCGCGAGGTTGTACTCGACCGTGTAGCCGTTCGGGAACTGCGCATCCAGCTCGGCCAGGAAGGCCGGGTCGGAGTGCAGGCGCGCGACCTCGTACTCGTCCTTGTACGCCATCAGCTTGTAGAAGTAGCGGGCTGCGGCTTCGGTCAGCGCGGTGCTCTCGGGCGCCACGCGCTTCTCGGCCTCCAGCACGGCCTTGATCTTGGCGGCGTAGCGGCGCGCGTAGTCGGCATCCTGGTACTCGATCAGGTCGGCCACACGGATTTCCAGCAGACGCTTGACTTCGCCGCTGGCGCCGACGGTGTCGACGATCTGGCGCGCTTCCGGCGTCAGTTCCGGCAGCTTGGGCGCATGGGCTTCGTACTTGTGGATCTCGGCCTTGACGAAGTCGAGGTCCACCACCGCCATGCGGCCCCACTTCAACGCCAGCAGGCTCATCTCGACACCGACGCCGGCCTGCTTGATGGCGGCTTCGAGCGAGGCCGCGCTGATCGGCAGCGCACCGGCCTGGTAGGCCACGCCGACCATGAACATGTTGGTCGCCATGCTGTCGGCGAACAGGCCTTCAGCCAGCGTCTGCGCGTCCATGTACACGTTGTCGTTCTTGCGCGTCACACGGTCGATGCCGCGGGTCAGGCCGCCGGTGGCGGGGAACTGGACCGACTTGTCCGACACCATGTAGCCGGTGGGCGCCTGGCCGGTCGACACGATGGCGATCGTGCGGTCCGGATGGCACTTGTCGAGGTTCTTGGCGTCGGTGGCGTTCAGGATGTCGAAGCCGAGGTACAGATCGGTGCTGCCGTCGGAGATCTTGTTAGACCCGTCGAACGGCGTGCTGGTGACCTTGATGTCCGAGATCACGGTGCCGCCCTTCTGCGCCAGGCCGGTCTGGTCGAGGCCGATCGCATACTTGCCGTCGATGCGCGCGGCGTTGGCGATGGTGGCAGCCACCGTCACCGAGCCGGTGCCGCCGATGCCCATCACGTGGGCACCGAAGTTGTCCGGGTTCACCTTGAACACCGGATCCGGCAGGTTGCGGTCGAGCGCCGGCAGGCGGCCCTTTTTCTTCTTCTTGCCATCGCCTTCGGCCGGTGCGGAGTTCGGGGTGATGGTCAGGAAGGACGGGCAGAAGCCCTTCACGCAGGAGTAGTCCTTGTTGCACGACGGCTGGTGGATGCGCGTCTTGCGGCCGAATTCGGTCTGCACCGGTTCGACCGACATGCAGTTGGATTTCTGGCCGCAGTCGCCGCAGCCTTCGCACACGCGTTCGTTGATCACCATGCGCGCTTCCGGCTCGTAGGCCTTGCCCCGGCCGCGCTGGCGGCGCAACTCGGCGGCGCATTCCTGGTCGTGGATCAGCACCGTCGTGCCTTCGGTGGCAGCCAGCACCTTCTGCGCTTCCATGATGCGGTCACGGTGCCAGACTTCGGTGTTGCCGACGAGGTTGACGCCGTTGTAGCGGCTCAGGTCCTCGGCGGTGACGATCACGCGCTTGACGCCGTTGGCGATCAGCTCGGACACCATCGCGCGCACCGGCTCCGCCCCCATGATCTCCTGGCCGCCCGTCATCGAGGTGTGGCTGTTGAAGAGGATCTTGAAGGTGATGTTGGTGTTGGTCGCCGCACAGTAGCGCACCGCCAGGCTGCCGGAGTGCGCGTAGGTGCCATCGCCCATGTTCTGGAAGATGTGCTTGGTGTCGGTGAAATTCTGCATGCCGATCCACTGCGTGCCTTCGGCGCCCATGTGGGTACCCATCACCACGCCGCGGTTCATCCACATCGCCATCGTGTGGCAGCCGATGCCGGCCGACACGACGCTGCCGTCAGGTGCCTTGGTCGAGGTGTTGTGCGGGCAGCCCGAGCAATACCAGGCCGAGCGGCCCAGCGTCGTCAGCGAGTTGCGGCTGTGGATCTCGTCCAGGCGCTTGATCCAGGCTTCGGCCGATTCCAGCTTCGCCTTGCGCGACATGCGCGCATGCAGCGCGCGGACGATGATGTCGGACTCGAATTCGCTGTGGAAGGGGAGCAGGTCGCGGCCTTCCTCGTCACGCTTGCCGACGATGCGGGGTGCGTTGGCGGTGCCGTAGAGGATTTCCTTCGCGAACAGTTCGATGAATGGGCGCTTCTCTTCGATGACGAAGATCTCTTCCAGGCCCTTGGCGAAGTCCTTGATGTCCTGCGGCTGCAGCGGGTGCAGCATGCCGATCTTGAGGATGCGGATGCCGTAGCGGCGCAGCGCGTCGTCGTCCAGACCCATCTCGAGGAAGGCCTGGCGCAGATCGTGGTAGGTCTTGCCGGCGGTGATGATGCCCAGCCAGGCGTCGGCGTTGGGCAGCACGACCTTGTTCAGGTTGTTCTCGCGCGCGTACTGGCGAGCGATCTCGTGGCGCGCGTAGTACAGGGTGCGCTCCATGTCGAGCGCGTCCTTGCGCACGTTCATGCCCAGGTTGACCTCGGGCACGTAGGGCTTGCCGTCGAGTTCCACCACCGGGGTGATGAACTTCATGCGATCCGGGTCGACGAGGGCGCTGCCACTGCCGTCGGCCACGTTGGTGACGATCTTGAGGCCGCACCACAGGCCGGAGATGCGCGACAGGTAATAGCCGTGCAGGCCGAAGTCGAGGATGTCCTGCACGTTGCCCGGATACAGCGACGGGATGCCGACGTGGTAGAACATCGCTTCCGACTGGCTCGGCAGCGAAGATGATTTGCAGCTCGGGTCGTCACCGAAGATGGCGAGCACGCCGCCGTTCTTGAGCGTGCCGGTATAGTTGGCGTGCTTGAGCACGTCGCCGCTGCGATCCACGCCCGGCGCCTTGCCGTACCAGGTGCCGACGACGCCGTCGAACTTCTGCTTGCCGACGGTGTGCAGCATCTGCGTGCCCCAGACCGCGGTCGCGGCGAGGTCTTCGTTCAGGCCGTCGGTGAACTGGATGTTGTGCTGCATCAGCAGCTTCTGCTGCTTGATGAAGTTCGCGTCCAGCATGCCCACGGGCGAGCCGCGGTAACCGGAGACGAACATGGCGTTGTTCAGACCGCGGCGGCGGTCGAACCGGATCTGGTCCATCGTCAACCGCACCAGGGCTTCAATGCCGCCGATGTGGATGACGCCTTCCTCGGCGGTGAACTGCCGGGTGAGATCTTGTTTGGATGACATCGCTATGCCTCCCGAAAGCACCGCATCGCTCGGCCAGCCATCCGTGGGGCAGCAGCGGCATTCTTAGCCGCTGCTGCCCCGATGCGCCACGTTTCAGCGCAGGACTGATCCGGGCGTGCAGTAGGTTATTAGACGAAACGGAACGAGACGTTGCCCAGGTCCTGGAAGCGGACGTTGACGTTGTCGCCCTTCTGAACCGGAATCGCCTCGGTGACGCCGCCGGTCATGATGAAGGTGCCGGCCGGGATTTCCTGGCCGCGTTTGCCGAGTTCGTTCGCCATCATTGCGATCGCCACCAGCGGGTTGCCCAGCACCGCAGCGCCGGCGGCCATCGACTTGACCTCGCCGTTCACTTCCAGCACGACGCCCAGGGTCGGCAGGTCGAGCACACCGAGATCGCGCATGTTGCCGCCGATCACGAAGCGGGCCGAAGAGGTGTTGTCGGCGATCACGCTCTTGAGGTCGAACTTGAAGTCGCGATAGCGCGAGTCGATCACTTCCACAGCCGGCAGCACGAAGTCGATCGCCGCCATGACGTTGCCGATGTGGCAGCCGGGGCCGCGCAGCGGCGCCTTGGTGACGACGCAGATTTCGGCTTCGACCTTGGGGTGGATCAGCTCGTCGAACTTCACTTCGCCGCCATCCGGCACCGACATGTAGTCGGCGACGAAGCCGAACACCGGGGTCTCGACGCCCATCTGCTTCATCTTGGCGCGCGAGGTCAGGCCCGCCTTGAGGCCGGCGATCTTGTTGCCGCGGGCGAGCTTGCGGCGCTTGATCTCGTCCTGGATGGCGTAGGCGTCATCCCAGTCCATGTTGGGGTAGTCGTCGGTGATCTTGGTGACGTCGTGAACCTGCAGTTCAGCGTTTTCGAGGTGCTCGGCGAGCTTGGCGATGGTGGCCTGGTCGAGGGTGAGTGCCATGGGTGAATTCCTTGTCAGATGAAGCGGACCGACGTGCCGCCGAGGCCGCCGACGTTGCAGAAGAGGCTGTCGCCGGCGGTGACCGGGACGAGCGGGGATTGCGAACCGGAGAGGATGATCTCGCCGGCCTTGAGACCGATGCCCAGGCGGCCCAGGGTGTTGGCCAGCCAGGCGATGGCGTTGACCGGCGAGCCCTGGACGGCGGCCCCGGTGGAGGTGCTGATGATGTCGCCGTTCTTGGAGAGCACCATGCCGGCCAGCGCGAGGTCGATGTTGCGCGGGCTCTTGCGCACGCCGCCGAGCACCAGCACGCCGCAGGAGGCGTTGTCAGCCACGGTGTCCTGGATCTTGATCTTCCAGTCCTTGATGCGCGAATCGACGATCTCGAAGCAGGGCACCACGCAGTCGGTGGCGCGCAGCACGTCGGCCGCGGTCACGCCCGGGCCCATCAGGTCGCTCTTGAGGATGAAGGCGACTTCGGCCTCGGCCTTCGGTGCGATCATCGACGAGGCGACGATCGGCTCGCCTTCGTTGAAGACCATGTTCGACAGCATCTGGCCGAAGTCAGGCTGGTTCACCTTCAGCATGTCCATGACGACCTTGCTGGTGACGCCGATCTTCTTGCCGACGATGGTGTGGCCATCGTCGAGCTGGCGCTGGATCATGCGCTGCTGGATCGCGTAGGCGTCCTCGATGGTGATGTCGCTTTCGCGGTCGGTCAGGGGGGCGACGGGAGTGAGCGTCTTGAGCGCGTTGTACAGCTCGTCGCCGTAGTGATTGATCTTGGTCTGGTCCATGTCGGGCTCGTGAGAGTGTTCTGAGCGGATGTGTTCTGGGCTTGCAGTGAGACGCGGGCGCCGCCGCGGGGGACGGCTGTGCCTCCCCCGCGGCGGCATGACGATCGATATCAGTACTTGATCATCACGTTGCGCAGCTCGGTGTAGAACTCCAGCGAGTGCACACCGCCTTCACGGCCGATGCCCGATTGCTTGGAGCCGCCGAACGGCGTGCGCAGATCGCGCAGGAACCAGCTATTGATCCAGCACAGGCCGACTTCGATCGCACTCGCCAGGCGCATTGCGCGGCCGATGTCCTGGGTGTGGATCGAGGTGGCGAGGCCGTAGCGGTTGTTGTTGACCATGGCCACCACTTCCTCTTCGGTGTCGAAGGGCTGAACGTGGCAGCACGGCCCGAAGATCTCCTCCGTCACCACCGAGGCGGTTTCCGGCAGGCCGGTCCAGATCGTCGGCTGAACCCAGCAGCCATCCTTCAGGTCGTCCGGCATGTCGGGGATGCCGCCGCCGAAGACGATGTTGGCGCCTTCCGCCTTGGCCTTCTCGTAGTAGGACAGTACCTTCTTCTGGTGGATCTTGCTCACCAGCGGGCCGATCTTGGTGTCGGGGTCGAAGGGGCGGCCCGGCTTCATCGTCTCGGCCTTTTCCTTCAGCGCAGCCACGAACTTGTCGAAGATCGAGCGCTGCACATAGACGCGCTCGGTGCCCAGGCAGACCTGGCCGGCGTTCTCGAAGCAGGAGCGGGTCACGGTGGCGACGGCGTTGTCGAAATCGCAGTCGGCGAACACCAGCGCGGCGTTCTTGCCCCCGAGTTCCAGCGACACCGGGCGGATACCGTCCGCGCCCGCCTTCATGATGGCAGTGCCGGTCTTGGTTTCGCCGGTGAAGGTGATGCCATTGACGTCAGGATGGGCGGTCAGGAAGGAGCCGGCGGAGTCGACGCCGAAGCCGTTCACGACGTTATAGACACCCGGCGGCACGCCGACCTTGTTCATCACTTCGCCCAGCATCGTGGCGGTGCTCGGCGTGGCTTCGGAGGGCTTGACCACCACGGTGTTGCCGCAGGCGAGCGCCGGGCCGGCCTTCCACGTCATCAGCAGCAGCGGCAGGTTCCACGGGCAGATGATGGCGATCACGCCGCGCGGCACGCGCACGCCGTAGCTGCGTGCGGTCTTGCCGTCGGGGGTGCGCATTTCGAACGATTCGGTCGACACGTTCTTGATGGTGTCGGTGAAGATCTTGAAGTTGGCCGCGCCGCGCGGGATGTCCACATGCGAGGCGAGGTGGGCCGGCTTGCCGGTGTCGGCGATTTCGGCCTGCAGGAAGTCGTCGAAGCGGCGGTTGATCTCATCGACGACGGCGTCGAGCATGGAGCAGCGCTCGACGACGGAAAGCTTGCCCCAGGGGCCTTTGAGCGCCGCCTTGGCCGCGGCGACGGCCGCATCCACTTCGGGTTTGCCCGCTTCATGAACCATGCCGATCAGGGAGTTATCGACCGGGTTGCGCTTCTCGTACGTCTTTCCGCTGACGTTGGTGACGTACTCGCCGTTAATGAAGTTCTTGATGTCTTTCATGCTCAGGTTTCCCAAAGTTGATGTTTAAGGCGGCATCGCAGGCTGCGGCCGATTGGACGCCGTGACTTTCGCTCGGAATGCCGCGGCGTCGTGGTCGGGCAGCCGCCGGACACCAGGTGAAGCGCTGGTGCCAGGGGTCGCCCGGTGCGTGATTCAGGAGAAAACGGACAGGAACTTCTCGTTGAGTACGCGATCGTGGTAGAAGATTGCCTTGCCGAGCTGATCGTCGGTCCAGGTGATCATCGGCTTGTCCGGGTACCAGTGATAGCCGCCGGCGAACACTTCGTTGCGGTTGCCGCTCGGGTCGAAGAAGTAGATCGTCTCGCCGCGCGTGATGCCGTGACGGGTCGGGCCGATGTCGATGGACACGTCCTTCTTGGAGATGATGTCGCCGGCACGCAGCACTTCGTACCAGTTGTCGAGCAGGAAGGAGGCGTGGTGCAGCTTGCCCTTCACCGGCTGGCGGATGAAGGCGACGTCATGCGCCTTGTTCGAGCAGGTCAGGAAGGCGCCGATGGGGAACTTGTCCGGGCCGGCAACCACCAGCTCGGCGATGCCGAAGCCGAGGACTTCGGTAAACAGCTTCATGGTGCCATCGAGGTCGTCGCCGTACAGCAGGCAGTGGTCGAAGCGCGACGGCGCCATGCCCTTGAGGCCGTCCGGCCAGGCGTCCGGGTTGGTGTCGGGCATGCCGTTGCCGACCTTTTCCTTGTCGGCGTAGAGCTCCATGACGTGGCCGGTCGGGATCGTGAAGCGGAAGCGCTCACCGGTCTTCAGGTGCTCGCCAGCGGGAACCCAGCTCATGTCGGTGGCCAGGCCGGACGCTTCGACGTCGGCGGCCAGCTTCTTCAGCGTGGCGGGCGAGTCTACACGCCAGCCCAGGTAGTCCATGCCGGCCTCGTCGGCTTCGCGCAGCACGACGCTGTGGTGGTCATGCTCATCCCAGGCCTTGAGGTAAACGCGACCCTTGTCGTCGCGGCCGGTCTCGATCAGGCCGAGCACTTCGACGTAGTGGTTGAGCGCTGCGGCCATGTCGAGCACGCGGATGACGATGTGGCCAGGGCGAAGTACGCCAGTGAGTGCCATGATTAACTCTCCTCTCTGTTGGTGGGCGATCGGTCCGGATGGGCCGTCGCCAATGAATCGACATTCCCCGTGCCGGGGCGTGCCGCAAAACGCTGCGAATCGAAATTCTTCGACATCCTGCGGGGCGCACCACGCTCGATGTCGCCTTGCAGAACGGTACGGCAGTCAGGCACCGCGCCGTGGAGCCATCCGTCGTCGCTCGTTCCCTGGCGCCGCATTTGACGCATCCGCTCACGGACTTGTGAAACGCCGGCCCTGCACATGCCACTAAGGCAATCGACGGAGGTCGTTTGCCACGACGGGTGTTTTATTCCCTTGGGGAGAACGTCGCATTCGGCCCAAAGGCCCCGCCTTCCCTTGATGGAATTTGCGATGGCGAATTCCTGCGCGCGCGTGATTTTTATCGAACAGATTTCGCTCTCTCCCCCAAATCCCGTCTTTCTTATTGCTGCCAATTGGCCGCTCATCGATCGATGACGCTGGCCCGGAATGCATTCTTTTTTATTTGAAAATTAAAGGGCTTTTGTTTCGGCCTGAATCTCTACAGCAACCCTAGGATACTCTCCGTCGTTTTCCGATGTCGTGGCGGAGCTACTAGGGACAACCCTTACGCGCTCGCCTGATTTTCACAAATATTCGGAAATTCATGGGTTTGCGCGCCTGCCTGCGAACCGCAGCAGGAATATCTCGAGATTTTATACTTGAGAACCGGGTGCCCCGCAAGAGGTTTCTTCATAAAAAAAATGCATGCTCTCGCCGCTTGCCTGTGCCGCCTGCCGAGTTGCGGTTTTTTGGATCTCACGTTTGACGTTTACGAAAACTAGCCATTCCGTTTCTTCATTGGTCGCATGCAAAAAACGGATATTGATCGTGCAAGAAATGGATATCATCCGCCGTCAGGGGGCACTAATCTGCCGACCTGCCAGACAACGAAGGAGACTCCGGCCATGCACGTAACGAACGAGTATTTGGATTCCCTGCTCGAGAAGGACAAGGAACAGGGCCTTTTCCGCTGCAAGCGGGAAATGTTTACCAATGAAGAGCTGTTCGAGCTCGAGATGAAGCACATCTTCGAGGGCAACTGGATTTTTCTCGCCCACGAAAGCCAGTTGCCGAAGGTGAACGACTACTACACGACCAAGATTGGTCGTCAGCCGATCTTCATCACCCGTAACAAGGACGGTCAGCTCAACGCCTTCATCAACGCCTGTGCCCACCGCGGCGCAACGCTGGCCCGCTTCAAGCACGGCAACAAGGCGACCTATACCTGCCCGTTCCACGGCTGGACGTTCAACAACTCGGGCAAGCTGCTGAAGATCAAGGATCCGAGCGAAACCGGTTATCCCGACAGCTTCAACACGGACGGCTCGCACGACCTCAAGAAGATCGCGCGCTTCGAGTCGTATCGTGGCTTCCTCTTCGGCAGCCTGAATCCCGACGTCGTGCCGCTGGAAGAGCACCTCGGCGAGTCGCGGAAGATCATCGACATGATCGTCGACCAGTCCCCGGAAGGCCTGGAAGTGCTGCGCGGCTCCTCCACCTATGTCTATGAAGGCAACTGGAAGCTGCAGGCCGAGAATGGCGCCGACGGTTACCACGTGACGGCGGTTCACTGGAACTACGCGGCCACTCAGGCGGCGCGCAAGGAGCGTGATGCCGGCGGCGATGGCATCAAGGCGATGAGCGCCGGCGGCTGGGCGAAGAAGGGTGGCGGTTCCTACTCGTTCGAGAATGGCCACATTCTGCTCTGGACGCGCTGGGACAACCCGGAAGACCGCCCGCTGTATCCGGTGCGCGAGCAGCTCGCCGAGCGCGTGGGTGCGAACACGGCCGAATGGATGATCAACAACTCGCGCAACCTGTGCCTGTACCCGAACGTCTACCTGATGGACCAGTTCAGCTCGCAGATCCGCGTGCTTCGTCCGCTGTCGGTCAACAAGACCGAAGTGACGATCTACTGCATCGCGCCCAAGGGTGAGAGTGCCGAGGCCCGCGCCCGCCGCATCCGCCAGTACGAGGACTTCTTCAACGCCTCGGGCATGGCCACGCCGGACGACCTGGAAGAGTTCCGCGCCTGCCAGGAAGGCTTCAATGGTAGCTACTTCGTCTGGAACGACATGTCCCGCGGCGCCGAGCACTGGGTCGAAGGGGCCGACGACGAGGCCAACAAGATCGGCCTGAAGCCCATCCTCAGCGGTGTCAAGACGGAAGACGAAGGCCTGTACGTTGCCCAGCACACCTACTGGCTCGAGCAGATGAAGAAGGCGCTGGCGGCTGAAGAAGCTGCCGCGAAGTAATCCTGAGGAGACGAATTAAATGAGCATTTCCTACGAGACCGTTTGCGCCTTCCTGTATCGCGAAGCCCGTTACCTCGACGATCGCGACTGGGATAGCTGGTTGGCATGCTACGACGAGAAGGCCACCTTCTGGATGCCGGCCTGGGACGACGACGGCGAACTGACGGAAGATCCGCAGAGCGAGATCTCGCTGATCTACTACCCGAACCGTGGCGGCCTGGAAGACCGCGTGTTCCGTATCCGCACCGAGCGCTCGAGCGCGACGATTCCGGATACGCGGACGTCGCACAACATCTCCAACGTGGAAGTGGTCGAGCAGAGCGGCAACGTCGTCAAGGTCCGCTTCAACTGGCTGACGTCGAGCACCCGCTACAACCACACCGACATGTTCTTCGGCACCAGTTCCTACACGATCGACTTCTCCGGCGCGAATCCGCTCATCAAGGACAAGAAAGTCGTGCTGAAGACCGACTACATCCGCCACGTCATCGACGTCTATCACATCTGACGCAAGCGCCGGGGCTCAGGCTCAGGCCAAGTCAGCGACCGGCGACAGCTCTCACCCGGGGTTGTCGCCGGTTTTCGCCTGAACCGCACCGTGATTGCGGTGCCGCTTCGGGCTCATCTCCAGCAGAGGGGGTTAACATGACTCACAAGATCGCACTGAACTTTGAAGACGGTGTCACCCGCTTCATCGATTGCAAGTCGACCGAGACCGTTGCCGACGCAGCCTATCGCCAGGGCGTCAACGTTCCGATCGACTGCCGCGACGGCGCCTGTGGCGCCTGCAAGAGCTTCGCCGAGTCGGGCAAGTTCGAAATGGGTTTCTACATCGACGATGCCCTCAGCGAGGAAGAGGCCGGCCTCGGCTATGTGCTGACCTGCCAGATGCATCCGAAGAGCGACTGCGTGGTGCGCATTCCCGCTTCGTCCGAAGTGTGCAAGATCAAGCAGAGCAGCATCACTGCCACCGTCAAGGAAGTTCGCCAGCTTTCGCCCAGCACGATCAACCTGACGGTGCAGGGCGAGGGCGTCGGCAAGCTGTCCTTCCTGCCCGGCCAGTACGCCAACCTCGGCGTGCCAGGCACCGATCAGCACCGCGCCTATTCCTTCAGCTCGATGCCGAAGGACGGTGAAGTGTCGTTCCTGATCCGCAACGTGCCCAACGGCCTGATGAGCGGCTACCTGACCGGCAAGGCACAGCCGGGCGACGAGATCAAGCTGGCCGGCCCGCTGGGCAGCTTCTACCTGCGCGAAATCGAACGTCCGGTGCTGATGCTCGCCGGCGGTACCGGCCTTGCGCCCTTCCTCGCCATGCTCGACAAGGTGGTGGCCGCCGGTGGCAGCGCGCATCCCATCCACCTGATCTACGGTGTCAACACCGACGCCGACGTGGTCGAGATCGAGAAGCTCAACGCCTTCGCCAAGCTGCTGCCCAACTTCACCTATGCTGTTTGCGTGGTGGCCGAGGATAGTGCTTACCCGAAGAAGGGCTACGTCACCGCCCACATCGAGCCGGCGCACCTGAATGAAGGCAACGTGGACATCTACCTGTGCGGCCCCCCGCCGATGGTCGAGGCGGTCGCGCACAACCTGCGCGAGCGCAAGGTCGAGCCGGTCAGCTTCCACTACGAGAAGTTCGCCGCCAGCGTCTGAGCAGGCCCCGATCCACGCATTCCAACCATTCAGGTGATTCGTCATGCAGCAGAACAAGCGTTTTGACAACAAGGTCGCGGTCATCACCGGCGCGGCGCAGGGCATCGGCCTGCGCGTGGCCGAACGCATGGCCGACGAAGGCGGCCTGCTGGTGCTGGTCGACCGCGCAGAGTTCGTCCATGAGTTGAACGACACGCTCGGCAAGGTCACCCAGGTGCTCACGCTGACGGCCGACCTCGAGCAGTTCGCCGACTGCCAGCGTGTGATGGACGAGGCGGTCAAGCGCTTCGGCCGCATCGACATCCTGATCAACAACGTTGGCGGCACGATCTGGACGCGGCCCTTCGAGCACTACGACGAGAAGCAGATCGAGGCAGAAGTCCGCCGTTCGCTGTTCCCGACGATGTGGTGCTGCCGCGCCGCGCTGCCCTACATGCTCGAGAAGGAGCATGGCGTCATTGTCAACGTGTCCTCGGTGGCCACGCGCGGCGTCAACCGCGTGCCGTATGGTGCCGCCAAGGGGGGCGTCAATGCGCTCACCGCATGCCTGGCATTCGAGAACGGCGAGCGCGGCATCCGCGTCAATGCGGTGTCGCCTGGCGCGACGGAAGCACCGCCGCGTCGCGTGCAGCGCAACACCTCCAAGCAGACCCGTCAGGAAAAGACCTGGTACAAGCAGATCTACACCCAGTCGATCGACACCAGCCTGATGAAGCGCTTCGGCACCACCGACGAGCAGGCGGGAGCGATCCTGTTCCTCGCCTCGGACGATGCCTCCTACATCACCGGCGTGGTGCTGCCCGTGGGTGGCGGCGATCTCGGTTGAGGCTGGGTACCTTCGCAATCGATTCATTACAGGCAGCGCGGATGCCCCGGACATAGGAGCGGGACCGCAACGTGGGGCTGCACGGTTTCCGGTGCGCTATGCGCGCCGGAGGGGAGACTGTGCGTGAAACCCGCAGCCGGGCATCTGCAGGCTTGTTTTCGGTTCTTCGCGCGAGTTGCGGAAGTTGAGATCGACCGGGCGAATGTGTTTTTTAGCTCGGCAATCGCGCGTCAAACCGATGCCCTTCGTCCTGGACGTCATGCGAGGGGCTCCGTTGGCGATGGTCTTCCGGGAAGACCACGTCGTGGATTTATCCCGGGATCGAGCCGAAGGTTCGCTTGCGATATCCCTGTTTGAAGAGCTTTCGAGTCGTCGCACGACTCAGATCATTTTTACCTAAGGAGACATGATGTCAAATTCAACTGCTGTTCCCGCTGTGGACAGCCCGGAAATGTTGCGCAAGCGGCGCAGCACCATCATCTGGGTGATCGCCATATGCTTCGTCGGGCTGATCTTCGACGGTTATGACCTCGTCGTCTACGGCGCCGTCCTGCCCGGTTTCATGGGCCCGGACTCCGCCAAATGGATCGGCGACCATGCCCTGACGCCGAAAGACGCTGGCGTGCTCGGCTCGTACGCGATGATCGGCATGATGCTCGGCGCCCTCGTTGCCGGCACTCTGGGCGACCTGATCGGCCGCCGCAAGGTCATGCTCGCTTCGATCGCCTGGTTCTCGATCGGCATGGCCGCTACCTCGATGGCTGAGACGCTCACCGTCTTCGGCATCTGGCGTTTCATCACCGGTCTCGGCGTGGGCGCGCTGGCCGGCACCACGGGCGCGATGGCAGCCGAATTCGCCCCTCCCGGCAAGAAGAACCTGGCCACCGCCTTCACTTACACGGGCATCCCGCTCGGTTCGCTGCTGTCGGCCCTGCTGGCGATCTTCCTGCTGCCGATCATCGGCTGGCGGGGCATGTTCCTGATCGGTGCGCTGCCGCTGGTCACCCTGCTGCCGCTCGCCTTCTGGAAGCTGCCCGAGTCCGTGGCCTGGCTGGCCTCCCGCGGCCGGCTGGACGAAGCCCGTCGCGTCTCCGAGCGCACTGGCGTTCCCATCCCCGAGACGGAAGTCAAGCCGCAGCAAGGCGCCGCAGCCAAGTCCTCCGACGAGCGCGCGGGGTGGGCCGGTCTGTTTACCGTCTATCTGGTCCCGGCCATCCTCATCGGCTTCATCTCGGCGTTCTGCCTGCTGCTGGTCTATTCGCTGAACACCTGGCTGCCGAAGATCATGCTCCCGATCATGGGGCCGAAGGGTTCGCTGGCCTTGCTGCTGGTCCTCAACGCCGGTGCCATATTGGGTACGCTGCTCGGTTCCAGACTGGCCGACAAGCACGGCCCCCCGCGCATCGTGGCGCTTGGCTTCGTCGTCGGCGCGCTCGCCATGGGTGCTGTCGGTCTGATCGCGGCGAACATCAATGTCCCGCCGGTTGCCAAGCCGGGCGAGGTCCAGCAACTCGCCGAGGTCAGCACGATGGTGGTGGTGCTGCTCCTGTCCACGATCGCGATCGTCGGTCTCGGTACCTCGGGCACGCAGTGCCTGATCTACGGCCTGGCGGCCAACTATTACCGCACCAACGTCCGCGGTGCCGGTGTGGCCTGGACCGCAGCGTTCGGCCGTATCGGCGGCATCGTCGGCCCGGTCTTCGGCGCCTTCCTGGCGGTCACGTTTGCCGGGGAACTGCACAGCATCTTCTATGTGCTGGGCGGCATCAGTCTCGTCGGTCTGATCCTCACCGTGATCCTGCCGAAGAGCAAGGCCGAGGCGGTTGCCCAGAAGATGGCACCGACCACTGCGGCTGCGGCTGCCGTGCCCGCCGGCAAGTCGCGTCTCTACGGCACCATCATGGCCGTGGTCGACCAGACCGGAAACAAGCTGACCCGCGCGCGGATCTCGGAGTTCGTGTCCCTGACCGGCCAGAAGGTTCACCTGGTGTATCTCGCTCCGGAGCATGTCATGGCTGCCGAGGTCGGCGACACCGACAAGGCCATCGATCCGAAGCACGTTGCGAACCTGCAGCAGTATGTGAACGAGGTCAACGCGCAAGGTATCCCGGCCGAAGGCCGGATTCTGGCGGCCACGCTGTTCGACCGCGGCAGGGCGGTGGTCAACCTGGCCGAGCAACTGCGGACCGACCTGATCATCCTCAATACCGAGGAAGGTGGTCAGCGTGCCAAGGCCGAACTCGCTCAAGAGGTGGCCAAGCAAAACCCGCAGATGGCGGTGCTGGTCGCGCGCTCGACGCAGTAATCGCCAGTGCATCACGAAACCTGCCGCGGTCGTTACCGCCGGGGCAGGTTGCCTTGTGCCTGGCATCGGTGCGAGCCCATAGGACGATGTCCTGCGGAAAGCCGACAGCTGGAACAATAAGAGCGACGCATGCCATTGGGCGATGCGTCGTTTTTTTATGCAGCAGCCGAGGCGCGAGGGAGCGGCGTTTCAGCGGCGCTTCAGGGTGTCGGACGGCAGGACGCCGAAAGTCGCCTTGTAGAACTCCGAAAACCGCCCCAGATGAGTGAAGCCGTAGTCGAGAGCGACCGCGGTGACGCTGCGCACCGCATTCGCCGGGTCGATCAGCGTCGCATGGATGCGCTCCAGCTTGCGCCGCTTGATGTAGTTCTTGGGCGTCGTGTCGGTGTAGCGCTCGAACAGCAGATACAGCGACCGCAGGCTCATGTGCGACACGCGTGCGAGTTCGTCGACCGAGATGTCGCGCTTGATGTTCTCGTCGATGTACTGCACCAGGCGTTCGAAGGAGCAGGACTGCAGCGTCGGGAATTCCCGACGGATGTTGTGCTTGAGCAGCGTCAGCAACTTGTTGGCGACGATCCAGTTGTAGTGCCCGAAGACCTGTGCAGGCGATCCTGCTTCGGATTCGGCCTCCTGGCAGAGCAGCACCAGCAGGTTCATCAGGCTTTCGATCTCGTGCAACTGGTAGCGGATCGGAATGAACTTGATGCCTTCGCGCGGCCTGAGCCAGCCCTGTTCGACGCATACGTCGTCGAGCAGCGAGGCAGGGATCTTCAGGATGAACTTCTCGCAGTCGTCCGAGTAGGTGAGATCGATCGGGTCGTCCGGATTGAGCAGCAGGATGTCGCCCGACGAAAAGTCGTGGCTCTGCCGGGAAATCTCATAGCGGCAATGACCATGCAGGATGATCTGCAGGTGATAGACGTCGGCGAGCCCGCTGGATACGACACGGACGGGGCCACCATAAGTGATGCGGCACAGGTCGATCAGTCCGGCCTTGCGATGACGCAGCCCCGCTACCCGGCCCGCGCTTCCCGGCAGCCGGATCCGGTGCACTCCCACATGGCGATTGACGTACTCCGAGACTTCGAAGGGATCCGCCTCGTCGAAGACCAGGCTCCTTTCGTCAAGCAGGCGATATTTCATTGGGCTCCACCGCGTCTCCTGCCGTCCTGGAGTCCGCGCACTGACGCCCGGGGCAGCGCGCAACTCGGGGAAGCGACAGGATTTTTCTTGGCATTTATATCACTATAAGCCGCGGGAAGGATCAACTCGAATTCACACCTGGCCATCCGCGAGGGCCATATGGGGAGTTTCCGCGCCGGTGGCCGGCGCCCGAGGGCGGGCAGTCTTCGGGGAAACCCGGATTGGCGCGGGCAACAGGCTGCACGATGGTTCGCCGTGATGCAGCGCCCGCGGCACAGGCAATGCATGTTGCGTTGCAGGCCAGGGTTTTCCCAATAGAAGACGGACAGCGGAGGATGACACATGCAGCGATCGATGATTGCCGGCCTGTTGGCAGGGGCGCTGGCCCTGGGGGGGGCGGGCGCCGCCTCGGCGGCGGGTTTCCAGCTTCTCGAACAGAATGCGAGCGGGATCGGGAATGCCTACGCGGGGTCGGCGGCGGTCGCCGAGAACGCCAGCACGATCTTCTTCAATCCGGCCGGCATGACGCAGTTGCCCGCGCGGGCGCTGTCGATCGGGCTCGCCGCAGTCAAGCCGAGTTTCAAGTTCAGCAACGACGGGTCGCAGACCGGCGTGCTGGCCGGCAACACCAGCGACGCGGGCGGCTGGGCGGCGATTCCCAACGCCTATCTGTCGTGGGCGCTGAACAAGGACGTCTATGTGGGCGTCGGCCTGGGCGCACCTTTCGGCCTGATGACCGAGTACGACAACGACTGGGTGGGCGCGGCACACTCGACCAAGTTCGACATCAAGACCTACAACATCAATCCCTCGATCGCCTGGCGGGTGAGCGAACTGGTGTCGCTCGGCGCAGGGGTGAGCTGGCAGCGCATGGAGGTGGAGTACGTAAGGCGCGCCGGTGCGGTGCCCGGCCTGTCTACGACCGACGCCACGCTGAAGGCAGACGACGATAGCTGGGGCTGGAATCTGGGTGTGCTCTTCACCCTTTCGCCTGCGACGAAAGTGGGCCTCTCATTCCGCTCTGCCATAGAGCAGGACTTGAAGGGAACGCTGAAATTCAAGGGATCGGCTGCGGGCAGCAGTCCTCTGCTGGTCGATAGCGGCGCAGGCGCGACCGTCAAGCTGCCGGATACGTGGATCCTGAGCGGCGCGCATGCCATCGACGACCGGTGGGAAGTGCTTGGAGATGTCTCCTGGACCGGCTGGAGCAAGATCCAGGAGGTCGACATCATGCGCACTTCGGGTGTCCTGGTGGGAACTCCGTTTGAGACGGCGCAAAAGCTCGAGACCCGGTTTCGCGATACCTGGCGCGTGGCGATCGGTGCCAACTATCGCCTGAACGACGCGTGGAGGCTCAAGGCGGGCGTCGCTTACGATCAGACGCCGGTAAGGGACGCCAGCCGGCGCCTGACCTCATTGCCCGATGAAGATCGGACCTGGTTCTCCGTCGGTGCCCAGTGGAAGACGGATAAGGCATCGGCGCTCGATGTCGGCCTGGCGTACCTCTATGTGCCGGACACCGGGATACGGAGCGGTGAGCCGATCGACCCCGCTGCGCGCAAGCTCAGGGGCCTCGTCAAGGGCGAATACGATTCAAGCGTGTGGATTCTCGGCGCACAATATTCCATGTCGTTCTGATCTGTCGCGCAGCTTCTTCGCTGTCGCGGAGCGGGGTCTGCAGCCTTGCCCGGACTCCGCTCTTCATCTGGAGGGCAGCATGAGTCGTTTCATGATTCGCAAGGTCGCCGTTCTCGGCGCCGGCGTGATGGGGGCGCAGATCGCCGCGCATTGCGCCAATGCCGACGTACCGGTGCTCCTCTTCGACCTGCCGGCGAAGGAGGGGCCGCCCAACGGCATCGTGACGAGATCGCTCGCCACCCTCGGCAAGCTGGATCCGGCACCGCTCGCCGCGAAGGACCGGGCGGAACATATCGAAGCGGCCAATTACGCCAGCGACCTGGCGCGGCTGGGCGAATGCGACCTGGTGATCGAGGCCATCGCCGAGCGCATGGACTGGAAGCTCGATCTGTATGCCAAGGTTGCGCCTCACCTGAAGCCCAGCGCCGTGTTTGCCTCCAATACCTCGGGCCTGTCGATCGAGGCGCTCGCTGCCGGCATGCCGGCTGACCGGCGCGCGCGCTTCTGCGGCGTCCACTTCTTCAACCCGCCGCGCTACATGCCGCTGGTGGAACTGATCCCCGCCGCCGCCACCGAACCCGCGATGCTCGACGCGCTGGAGGCATGGCTCACGACCCGGCTGGGCAAGCACATCGTGCGCGCCAAGGACACCCCCAGCTTCGTCGCCAACCGCGTCGGCGTGTTCTCCATCCTGGCGGTGCTGCACCATACCGCGCGGCTGGGGCTCGGCTTCGACGAGGTCGATCTGCTCACCGGACCGCGCATCGGCCGGCCCAAGAGTGCGACCTTCCGCACCGCCGACGTCGTTGGGCTCGACACCGTCGCGCATGTCATCGACACCATGCAGGCGACGCTGGCCGACGATCCGTGGAGCGGGCATTTCCGCACGCCGGACTGGTTGCGCGCACTGATCGCGCGCGGCGCGCTCGGCCAGAAGGCAGGCGCCGGCTTCTACCGCAAGGAGGGCAAGCGCATCCTGGTGCTCGACCTGCACCGGCAGGACTACGTCGATAGCGGCGGCGAAGTCTTCCCAGACGTCGAAGACATCCTCAAGCTGCGCGATCCGGTGGAGAAGTTCGCCGAACTGGCGGCGCATCCGCATCCGCAGGCGCAGTTCCTGTGGTCGATCTTTCGCGATGTCTTTCACTATTGCGCGGTGCATCTGGGCGACATCGCCGACAACGCGCGCGACATTGACCTGGCGATGCGCTGGGGCTTCGGCTGGGGGATGGGGCCATTCGAGACCTGGCAGGCCGCCGGCTGGGGTGAGATCGCCCGGCTGATCCAGGAAGACATCGACCGCGGCCGCGCGATGGCGAAGGTGGATCTGCCGGCGTGGGTGCGGCAACGGGACGGTGTGCACGCGCCGTCCGGATCGTGGAGCGCGGCCGAGGGGCGGCTCAAGCCGCGCACCACGCTGCCGGTGTACCAGCGCCAGCTCTACCCTGACCGCGTGCTCGGCGAAGCAGCGGCCGATCGCGGCGAAACCCTGTGGGAAAACGGCGGCGTGCGCCTGTGGCGCCGCTCCGACCAGGATGCCGGCATCGGCATCCTGTCCATCACCTCGAAGATGCACGCGATCGGCGACGACGTCATGGACGGCATCCTGGAGTCGATCGCGCGGGCGGAAACCGATCTGGATGGCCTGGTGATCTGGCACGAGGCACCGTTCGCCGTCGGCGCCAACCTGCAGCAGGTGGCGCAGGCCTGCCACGCGCAGCAGTTCGACCTGCTCGATCGCATGGTGGCGCGCTTCCAGCACACCGCGCTGCGCATCCGCCACGCGCAGGTGCCGGTAGTGGCGGCGGTGCAGGGCATGGCGCTGGGCGGCGGCTGCGAGTTTCTCATGCATGCGGCGCACCGGGTGCTGGCGCTGGAAAGCTACATCGGACTGGTGGAGGCGGGCGTGGGCCTGATCCCGGCCGGTGGCGGCAGCAAGGAGTTCGCCCTGCAGGCCCACGCGATGGCGCAGCGCGCTGCGGGCGGCGATGTCTTCCCCTACATCCAGAGTGCGTTCCAGACCATCGCCATGGCCACGGTGGCCAAGAGCGCGCTGGAGGCGGTGCAGCTCGGGTTTGCTCGCGCCAGCGATGACATCGTGTTCAACGCCGGCGAACTCCTTTACGTGGCGATCCGCCGCGCCCGCGCGCTGGCGGAGGCAGGCTGGCATCCGCCGCTGCCGCATCGCGCGGTGACGGTCGCCGGCCGCAATGGGATCGCCACCTGCGAGATGCTGCTGCTGAATATGGCCGAAGGCGGCCAGATCTCGGTGCACGATTACCGCGTTGCCCGCGCCGCAGCCACCGCCCTTTGCGGCGGCGAAGTCGACAGCGGCATCCAGGTCAGCGAGCAGTGGATCCTCGACGTGGAGCGCACACAGTTCGTCGAGCTGCTGAAGACCGAAAAGACGCAGCAGCGCATCGTGCATATGCTCGAAACCGGCAAGCCTTTGCGCAACTGACACGGAGACGACCATGAGCAGACAGATCCAGGACGCCTACATCGTCGCTGCGGTGCGCACGCCGGTGGGGCGTCGCAATGGCGCCCTCCGCCATGTGCGCCCCGACGACATGCTGGCCTATGTGCTGCGCGCCGTCGTCGCCCAGGTGCCGGGTCTCGATCCGCGCGAGATCGGCGACGTCATCGCCGGCTGCGCAATGCCCGAGGCCGAGCAGGGCATGAACGTCGCCCGCATCGGCCTGCTGCTGGCCGGCCTGCCTGCCGCGGTGCCGGGGATGACGATCAACCGCTTCTGTGCCTCCGGGCTGCAGGCGGTGGCCGATGCCGCGGCGCGCATCCGCCTCGGCGAGGCCGACGTCATGATCGCGGCCGGCACCGAGAGCATGAGCGCGATGCCGCAGATCATGGGCAACAAGGTGAGCATCAACCCCGAGATCTTCGCCCGCGACGAGAACCGCAGCATCGCCTTCGGCATGGGCCTCACCGCGGAGAAGGTCGCGGCGCAGTGGAAGGTCAGCCGCGAGGACCAGGACGCCTTCGCGCTCGAATCGCACCGCCGCGCCTGCGCAGCGATCGCCGCCGGGCAGTTCGCCGGCGAAATCGCGCCCTATACCGCGCGCAGCCATGTGCCCGGCGAGGGCGGCGTGGTGCGCATCGTCGAGCGCGTGGTGCAGCAGGACGAGGGGCCGCGCGCCGACGCCTCGGCCGAAAGCCTGGCGAAACTGAAGCCCGTGTTTGCCGCGCGCGGCTCGGTGACGGCCGGCAACAGCTCGCAGATGTCCGACGGCGCGGCCGCCGTGTTGCTGATGAGCGAAGCGGGGCTCAAGCGCAGCGGGGCGACGCCGATCGCGCGCTTCGTGACCTATTCGGTGGCTGGCGTGCCGCCGGAGGTGATGGGCATCGGTCCCGTGGAGGCGATCCCGCGCGCGCTCGCACGCGCCGGCATCGTGCAGGACGACCTGGGCCGGGTGGAGCTGAACGAGGCCTTCGCCGCGCAGGCGCTGGCGGTGATGCGCCAGCTCGGGCTGGATCCTGCGCGCGTCAATCCGCAGGGCGGCGCGATCGCGCTCGGCCATC
>JAFEFM010000085.1 GCA_018240585.1 Pseudomonadota bacterium | reverse complement strand
CGAGCAGTTGCTTCTCGTGCACCCCGCCCGCCTGGCTCTTGTCGAGGGTGATCACCATGGTCACGCTCGGATCGGCCGCCAGCGACCACAGCACGTCGTTCAGTTCCTCGTCGTCGAAGCCGAACATGTTGATGTAGAGCGATACGCTCACCCGCGACAGCACGTGCTTGAGGATCTCGTGCACATCGTCGCGGCCGACGTAGAAGAGATGGAAATCCTTGCTCGCGTTGGTGGAAAACGCCTTCTCCGGCGTGTATTGCTGCAGGTCGCGCAGATCGAAGGTCTGCAGCGTCTGCGTGGGGTCGGCAATGACGTTGCTCGCGCTCGGCGACATCTGGTTCATGACGGTTCTCCTTCGACTTGCATCCTTTGGACGATCACGATGTGCGCCTGCATCGCTCCATCCACCGCGTCCGGCCTGCTGCTTCCAAATTAGCTGGCCGCGGACCACTTGTCGCCCCTGCGCACCTGCGCTGCTAGAATCATGCGACCTCCCCGACCGGAAGCTTCCCCTGGCACCCGTGCGCGTCCCCCACAAGTCCATTTTCCAACGCTGGCGGATGCTGCTGCTCGCGCTGGTGCTGGTCTTCGGGCAGGCGCTGGTGGCGGCGCACGAGATCTCCCATGCCACCGGCGCTTCGCAGGATGGCAAGGACCTGGGCGCGGTGTGTGCCACCTGCCTGGCCTTGTCCGGCATCCAGGGCGCGCCGCCGCCCGCCTACGCGCCGCCTGATGCGCTGAAGCTG
This sequence comes from Pseudomonadota bacterium, assembly GCA_018240585.1. Lineage (GTDB taxonomy): Bacteria > Pseudomonadota > Gammaproteobacteria > Burkholderiales > Rhodocyclaceae > Thauera. The sequence goes on along the minus strand of JAFEFM010000085.1, from coordinate 3,511 downwards.
GCGGACGTCCACGCCGAGCAGCCGCTGCCGCCGCTGCCCAGCCTCGAAGTCCGCGCCCCCTACCGCAGCCGCGCCCCGCCCGTCTTCCCGAGCTGACGCCCCTCCGGCCCGCATCCCGTCCCGGGATGCGCCCTGTCATTCGCTCTGGAAAACTGCATGAACCGCACATCCATCGCTGTGCTGGCGGCCTCCGGCTTGCTGGCCAGCCTCCCCGCGTCGGCCGCCGATGCCGACCTCAATGCCCTGCGCGACGAGATCCGTCAGTTGCGGGATTCCTACGAACAGCGCATCGCCGCGCTCGAGGCCAGGCTGGCCCAGGCGGAGAACCAGGCCGGCGCCGCGGAGCGCTCGGCGCGCGAGGCCACGGTCACCGCGAGCCAGAAACCCGCCAGCGAGGCGGCGTTCAACCCGGGCATCTACGCCATCCTGTCCGGCACCTATACGCGCCTGTCGCAGGACCCGCGCCATTACTCGATCGGCGGCTTCGTCCCGCCCGGCGACGAGATCGGCCCGCGGCGACGCGGCTTCGGCGTGGGCGAGTCCGAAATCGGCCTGTCGGCCAACGTGGACCAGCTCTTCCGCGGGCAACTGACGATCTCGCTGCCGCCCGAAGGCGGCGGCGCCGAAGTCGAGGAGGCCTACATCCAGACCCTGGGGCTGGGCCACGGCGCCACGCTGAAAGCCGGCCGCTTCCTGTCCGGCATCGGTTACCTGAATGGGCAGCACCCTCATTCCTGGGACTTCGCCGATGCGCCGCTGGTCTACAAGGCCATGCTCGGCGGCCAGTTGCGCAACGACGGCGTGCAGCTCAAGTGGCTGGCCCCGACCGACCTGATGGTGGAGCTGGGCGCGGAAATGGCCAGCGGCGGCCCCTTCCCCTCGACCGACCGCAACAGCAATGGCGTCACCGTCGGCACGCTGTCGGCCCATCTCGGCGGCGACATCGGCGTCTCCAGCAACTGGCGCGCCGGCGTGTCGCTGCTCGCCACGTCGCCGCGCGACCGCGCCTATGACGACACCAACGCCGCGGGCGCCGACGTCACCAACGCGATCTCCGGCCGCAGCCGCACCTGGGTCGCAGACGCGGTATGGAAATGGGCACCGAACGGCAACCCGACCGAGCGCAACCTGGTGCTGCAGGGTGAATACTTCCACCGCCACGAGAGCGGTTCGCTCGCCTATGACGTGAATGGCGCCGGCCTCGCCGGCGACTACGCCTCGCGCCAGTCGGGCTTCTACGCGCAGGCGGTGTACCAGTTCATGCCGCGCTGGCGCATCGGCTACCGCTACGACCGGCTGGATTCCGGCACGACCTCCATCGGTCTGGAGAAGAGCGGGCTGCTGTCCGCGGCCGACTTCCCCGTGCTGGCGTCCTATCGTCCGCAGCGCAACAGCCTGATGCTCGACTGGACGCCGACCGAGTTTTCGCGCCTGCGCCTGCAGTTCGCGCGCGACCAGTCGCGCCCCGACGCCACCGACAACCAGCTCTGGCTGCAGTACATCGTCAGCCTCGGCGCCCACGGCGCCCACCGCTACTGAGGAGAGACGCGATGAGATTCCTGATTCTTGTGCTGGCGAGCCTGCTCGCCCTTCCCGCGCAGGCGGCCCTGAACGTCTTCGCGACGGTGCCGGAATGGGGCGCGCTGGCGCGCGAGATCGGCGGCGACAAGGTGGACGTGTTCACCGCCACCGGCGGCCTGCAGGACCCGCACCACATCCAGGCGCGGCCGTCACTGATCGCCCGCGCGCGCAACGCCGACCTGCTGGTCGCCACCGGCGCCGAGCTGGAGATCGGCTGGCTGCCGCTGCTGCAGCGCGAATCCGGCAACCCGCGCATCCAGACCGGCCAGCCCGGCCTGTTCGAGGCGGCGCGCCAGGTGGCGATGAAGGACCTGCCGACGCGACTCGATCGCGCCGAAGGCGACATCCACCCCGGCGGCAACCCGCACATCCAGACCGACCCGCGCAACATCCTCGCCGTCGGCGCCGCGCTCACCGAGCGCATGGCGCAGCTTGCCCCGGCCGACGCCAGCGTCTACCGCGCCAACTGGAAGGCCTTCAGCGAGCGCTGGCAGGCGGCGATCGCGCGCTGGGAAAAGCAGGCCGCACCGCTGCGTGGCGTGCCCGTCGTCGTGCAGCACAAGGCCTTCCCCTACCTGGAGGACTGGCTGGGGCTGAAGGACGTCGCGGCGCTCGAGCCCAAGCCCGGCGTCGAAGCGTCGGTGGCCTATCTCGGCACGCTGCTCGGCCGGGTCGCCGGCGCGGCGCCGAGGATGGTGCTGGTCGCCGCCTACCAGTCGCCGCAGGCGGCAGAATGGTTCGGTCGCGAAGCGAAAGTGCCGGTGGTGGTCGTGCCCTTCACCATCGGCGGCAACGAGCGCGCGAAAGACCTGTTCGGCCTGTTCGACGACACCATCGACCGTCTGGTCGGGGCGCTCAAATGAGCTTCGACCTCGCCCTGCTGCTCGCGCCACTGGCGGCGGGCCTGCTGGTGCTGGCCACCCATGTGCCGCTGGGCATCGAGGTGCTGCGCCGGGGCATCATCTTCATCGACCTCGCGATCGCGCAGGTCGCCGGCCTCGGCGTCATCGCCGCGATGATGCTGGACTGGGACAACCCGCTCGCGGTGCAAGCCGCGGCTGCCGGCGCGGCAGTGGCCGGCGCCTGCCTGCTGAACTGGACCGAGCGCCGCTGGCCCCAGGTGCAGGAAGCGCTGATCGGCCTGCTGTTCGTCACCGCGGCGGCCGCGGGCATCCTGCTGCTGGCCAACAACCCGCATGGCGGCGAGCACCTGCAGGACCTGCTGGCGGGGCAGATCCTGTGGGTGGGCTGGCCGCGCCTGCTGCCGGTGGCGGCCCTCTACGCGCTGATCCTGGTGCTGTGGTTCGCCGGGCGCGAGCGCCTGGGCCGCATCGGCTTCTACCTGCTGTTCGCGCTCACCGTCACCGCCTCGGTGCAACTCGTCGGCGTGCTGCTGGTGTTCGCCAGCCTGATCGCGCCGGCGGTGGGCGCCAGCGGCCTGGCACGGCGCCGCCTGCCGGCCGCCTACGCGATCGGCGCCATCGCCTACGGAGCCGGCCTGCTGCTGTCGGCCATCCTGGACCTGCCGGCCGGCGCGGCGGTGGTGTGCACGCTGGTGGGCCTGAGCTTCGCCAGCCTGGCGGCGACCGCGCGCAGGACGGCGGACTAGACGACGCGAGGCTCAGCGGCGGCGCTGCATCACCAGGCTCGCCACATAGGTCTGCAGCACCTCGTCGTCCTGGTTGAGCGTCGTCACCCGCAGCCGGGCGATGCCCTGCTGCGGCCGCGATTTGGACGGCCGCAGCTCGAGCACCTCGGATTCGACGCGCAGCTCGTCGCCCGGCCGCACCGGCCGCGGCCAGCGCAGATCGTCCACGCCGGCGCCGACGATGCCGCCGGCGGGGCGGAACTCGCTCTCCACCAGCAGCCGCATCGTCAGCGCGGCGGTGTGCCAGCCGCTGGCTGCCAGGCCGCGGAAGATCGTCGCCTG
>JAFEFM010000084.1 GCA_018240585.1 Pseudomonadota bacterium | reverse complement strand
CTCGCGATGGTCGACACCACGGCGCCCAACTACCTGCAGGAAGCGACCGTGCCGATGGGCTCCGAAACCCATGCCGGCGAGGACGTCGCGATCTACGCCAGTGGCCCGAACGCCTACCTGTTCCGGGGCCCGCAGGAGCAGAACGTGATCTACCACGTCATGGCCGACGCGCTCGGGCTCGACAAGGGCCGGGATCGCCGCTGAGCGCGACCCGTCACGCGGCCGCGGCGGAATCGCCGCGGCCGATGCCGCCGGCAAGAGGAGAAGCAGTCGATGCGTCTCCTCGTGCACCTTCCTGTTCCCCACCTCCATTCCCGCTCATGAAACTCAAATCCCCGCTGTTTTTGCTGCTTGCCAGCCCGGCCCTCCTGCCCCTGATAAGCCAGGCCGAGGAACTCGAAAGCAGCCAGCGCAGGGCGCGCGCCAGCACGCCTGCTGCCGTCGCCGCGCCTGACCGGCACGCGGTGCCGCCGCTGAACCTCGCGATGCCCCTGCCGGAAGTGGCGGTCGAATACGTCACCACGCGGACCATCGAGGGCGAGCGCCATGCGCACGGGCACGACCATCCGGCGCCGGGCACGGTGACGTGGCGCTTCTTCCGCGAACACGACCGCATCGACATCGAGAACCTCGAGGCACGTACTGGTGAGCGCTGGCAGCGCGACGGCAATACTCAGTTCTTCTTCAAGACCTTTCATGCGGATCGGCGCAGTGTCGAGTACCGCATGGACGACCTCAAGGTCATCAATGCGGCGCTGTCGTGGCAACAGCATGCGATGCTGATCGACCCGTCGGTGCTGCGTGCCCTGACGGAGCAGGACGCAGGCTGGCGGGACGGCTACCCCTACCGACGCTACGCGGGCACGGTCGACGGCGAACGGCTGGACGTGGTGTGGCGGGTCGACCTCAACCTGCCCGTCGTCCTCGAACGCGAGCGCGCCGATTTCCGCGAACGCACCGAGCTGAAGGCGGCTCATGCGCTCGCGTCCGCGCCGTGGCGGCGCCCGGACCAGACGGATTACGACGTCATCGACTTCGCCGACCTCGGCGACCGCGAACGCGATCCGTTCGTGTTGCGGGTGCAGGCGCAACTGCCGGGCGGGGACGTCCATCATCACTGATAAATCTAGCCACGCCCTTCGGCCCGTGCCCATTCTTTCTCGTCGATGACATGGAAGAGAGCGGGCTGAAGCAGGAGTTGCAGTCCTGCAGCGAGCGGCCGTTGCATCGCACCGACTTCTCCATCGCTGACCGTGGCAAGTAGGGTCCGGGCGGACAGTTGTGCCGGGCCAGTCATCATCGGCCCGTCATCCTGCTGTGGCAGGCTGGTGCAATGCGTCATGCCCCGTTCGGGGCGATTTCGCCGGGGTGAAGAACGTGACCTTGCGGTTAACCGCATGCGCGACAGGCCTCTCCCACGTCTTGCACGCCAGCATGGTCGAACGATCGTTCACGTCACACGGGGCCGATGTGGAAGATGCCCGAGCTGACGGGCCTGGTATCCCCGGCGCCGAATCAGCGTTCCGGCGACGGACTTTGACTTAGCCTCAGTTTGCGGTTCTCGAAATGCTTCACGGCAACATACGTGCCCCAGCCAATGAGGCTGACGCCGGCAATGAAGCCTCCGTAGGCGACAGGCCAGGGTACGCCCTGCGTCATCATCGAGAACTCGGACATGCCGCCG
>JAFEFM010000083.1 GCA_018240585.1 Pseudomonadota bacterium | reverse complement strand
GGCGCGGGTCCTGGATGCCGATGCGCCAGGGCTGGCCGCCCTTGGTGCCGAGCGCCATCAGGTTGCCGCTGATGTTGATCAGCGCGTTGGCCACCCCCTGCGCGCGCAGGAGGCTCGCCGCGCGGTCGAGCGCGTAGCCCTTCGCGTAGCCGCCGAGGTCGAGTTGCACCGCCGGATTGCGGCTTGAGACGCGGTTGCCGTCGATGACCAGGTCCGACATGCGCGGCTTCGCGGCGATCAGCGCCTGCACCTTGGCCGGGTCGGGCAGGCGCGGCACGAAGGTGTCGCTCTGGAAGCCCCACAGCGCGATGAGCTTGCCCAGCGCCGGGTCGAAGAGTTCGTCGCCGGCGGCGGCGATGCGTTGCGCATCCTGCAGCATCGCGGCGAGTTCGTCCGACACGGTGGCCGTCTCGCCGCGCGCGATGGCGGCGTTCAGCGCGGTCAGGTCTGAAGGTTCCCAGGCGTGGTAGGCGCGATGCAGGCGGTCGAACTCGCGCAGCACTGCGCCGATGGCGGCATCGGCCTGCGCCTCATCCTCGCCGTACACCGCGACCGAGACCTGCGTGCCGAAGACATAGGATTCGCGATGGAAGACCTGCGGACGCGAACACCCCGCGAGCAGCATCGCCAGGCAGAGCAGCAGGAGGCCGGCAAGCCGGTCGGCGGCGCTCGCGCCCCTCATCAGAGGCCGCAGGCCTGTTCCAGCTTCGTGATCACCAGCCCGGCGACGTCGAAGCCCTGCTGTTGGGCGATCTCGACCATGCAGGTGGGGCTGGTGACGTTGATCTCGGTGAGGTGGCCGCCGATGACGTCGAGGCCGACGATCAGCAGGCCGCGCGCCCACAGGATGGGCGCGAGGTATTCGGCGATCTCGCGCTCGCGCGCGGTGAGCGGCATCGCCACGCCGCGGCCGCCGGCAGCGAGGTTGCCGCGCGTCTCGCCCGCCTGCGGGATGCGCGCCAGCGAGAAAGGCACCACTTCGCCGCCGACGATCAGCACGCGCTTGTCGCCCTCGGAAATCTGCGGCAGGTAGCGCTGTGCCATGATCGTGCGCCGGCCTTCCTGGGTCAGCGTCTCGATGATGACGTTGCGGTTGGGGTCGTCACGGCGCACGCGGAAGATCTGGCTGCCGCCCATGCCGTCGAGCGGCTTCAGGATCACGTCGCCGAGTTCGTCGATGAAGGCCTGGATGTCCACCGCGTCGCGCGCCACCAGCGAGGTGGCCATGAACTGCGGGAATTCGGTGATCGCCAGCTTCTCGGAGTGGTCGCGGATCGCGCGCGGGTTGTTGAACACGCGCGCGCCGGCCTGCATCGCGTCTTCCAGCAGCCAGGTGGCGGTGACGTATTCGAAATCGAAGGGCGGGTCCTGGCGCATCAGCACGGCGTCGAGGTCGGCGAGCGACATCGGCTGCTCGTCGCCCGCCGTCTCGTACCAGCAGTCGTCGTCGGCCAGCGGACGGATCGGCAATGCGCGCGCGACCACCGCACCGTCGCGCCAAGTCAGCGCGCTGCGCTGCATCGTCCATACCGCGTGGCCGCGCGCCGCCGCCGCACGCATCATGGCGACGCTGGAATCCTTGTAGGCCTTCAGCGCGTCGAGCGGATCGAGGATGAAGGCGAGCTTGAGGGGACGGGTCATGGTCGAGGCGCGAAAAGGGTTCGGGGTTCGGAAATCCTGCGTAGGAGCGGGCTCGACCGCGATCAGCGGCGCTCGGTCGCGGTCGCGCACGCTCCTACACGTGCATGTCAGGCGAGGGCTTCTGCCGGCGCGGTTTCCTCGATCTCGACAGAGGCGGCGAGCAGCGCCAGACGCGCGACCACGCCGTAGGCATAGAAGCGGTTGGGCGCCGCATCCGGCCCCTGCGCGCTGTCGGGCAGCGTGCAGCAGGCATCGAACGCCAGCGGCTTGAAGTGCATGCCGGGCGCGTTGAGGTTCTCGTCGCGGCCGCGCTCGGTGTGCACGCGGTAGAAGCCGCCCACCACGTAGTGGTCCATCATGTAGACGACCGGCTCGGCGACGCCATCCTCCACCGTCTCGAAGGTGTGCACGCCTTCCTGGATGATGACCTCCTGCACCTGCAGGCCTTCCTTCACCACCGCCATCTTGTTGCGCTGGCGACGGTTGAGGCCGATCACCTCGGAAGCGTCCTTCACCGTCATCACGCCCATGCCGTAGGTGCCGGCGTCCGCCTTCACCACCACGAAAGGCGTGTCGGCGATGCCATATTCAGCGTACTTGGCGCGGATGCGGGTGAGCAGCGCGTCCACTTCGGCTGCCAGGGCCTCTTCGCCGGTGCGCTCCTGGAAGTTGATCTGCTTGCACACGCCGAACTCGGGGTTGATGCGCCACGGGTCGATGCCGATCGCCGCGGCAAAGTCGCGCACGACGCGGTCGTAGCACTCGGCGTGCTTCGACTTGCGCCGCGAATGCCAGCCGGCGTGCAGCGGCGGGATCAACCATTGCTCGTCCAGGCCCTGCAGCAGCGAGGGGATGCCGCCCGACAGGTCGTTGTTGAGCAGCACCGCGCAAGGATCGAAGCCTTCCAGGCCGAGGCGGCCGCCGCTGCGCTTGAGCGGCTCCAGCGTCAGCGTGGCGCCGTTCGCCAGTTCCAGCACGGTGGGCGCGACGATATCGGGCAGCAGGCTGCCGATGCGCACGTCCAGCCCGGTCAGGCGCAGGATGGACACCAGCTTGGCGACGTTCTGCAGGTAGAACTGGTTGCGGGTGTGGTTCTCCGGCACCAGCAGCAGCTTGCT
>JAFEFM010000082.1 GCA_018240585.1 Pseudomonadota bacterium | reverse complement strand
GCCCTCGGGGCCGGGCTCGATGTTGGCCAGATCGTGGTAGCGCTCGGTATTGCCGGCGTTGATGGTGAAGTGCTTCGCCGCATCGCTGGCCTCGATGACTTCGCCGAAGGGCGCGAAAGCTTCGCGGGTGAGCGGCTGCACCTCGAGCTGGAGGGCGCTCATTTACTTCGCCTCCACCTTGCCCCACAGGCGCAGGCGCGAGACGCCGCCGTCGGGGAAGATGTTGAAGCGGATGTGGGTGACGGGGCCCAGCTTGGCGACCTGTGCGGCGAAGCTGTGGATCGCGTCCATCTCGAGCTTCTGCTCGGGCAGCAGGGTCTGCCAGAACATCGACTGGGTGGTGATGGAGCGGTCGGTGCCGCCGGTCACATAGGCCGCCTGCACCGAGCAGCGGTCGGGGTAGTTGCCCTTGAAGAAGGCGGTGTCGACCTCGATCTTCTCGACCGTGCCGGGGGCGCCCAGCTCGATCACGCACCAGTCGTTGCCCGGTTCGCGGCGGCGGCGGGTTTCCCAGCCGTCGCCCATGTTCATGCCGCGGCCCGGCAGCAGCAGCGCGGCGGCCGAGGAGCCGAAGCTGGCGTCGTTCCACGACACGGCACGGCCGCCGTTTTCCATCGCGATCAGATCCACGAGTTCCCCCGAACCAGCCTTCGCCGCCAGCGTGCCGACGGGGCGCCCATAGACGCGCAGGCGGGCGATGCCGCCGTCGGGGTACATGTTCACCCGCAGGTGGGTCCAGGCGCCGGTGCTGGCGCACTCGAGGATGTGGTGGCTGTTGGGGCCCATGGGCGTGGCGGGCAGGATCTCGGTCCAGCTCGCGGCCTTCAGCGCCTCGACGTCGTCGGTGTCGGACACGCAGGCCTCGATCGACACCGCCGGCGGGTAGTTGCCGGTGAAGTGGGAGGTGTCGACGTCGAAGCCGCGGATCACGCCCTTGACGCCGAGTTTCACGAGCGCCCAGTCATGGCCGGCGACGCGCTTGCGGCGCGATTCCCAACCGTCCATCCACTTGCCGTTGGTGTCGAACTTGCCGGGGACGAACTGCGCCGGTTCGGGGTTGAGCATGCGCGAGACTTCGGCGAAGAAATCGTCCGAGGCGGCGAGCGCCTTCGCGCCCAGGCGCGGGTTGGCAAGGTCGACCGAACGCAGCGCCCAGTCGGGCAGGTCGGCGGGCGGGGCGAAGACGGGGGCGCCGGGAGTATGGCTGGCCATGATGGAGTTCTCCTTCGGGTTCGGGGGTGTGAGGCGATATTCGCGGTCGCGCGGTTCCGCCTGCTGTGGAAACTTACTTGGGGTTGTAGGGGTGGTGCTCGATCCAGTGGCGGGCGACGTCGACGCGACGGCACACCCACACGCGGTCGTGCTTCTCGATGTGGTCGAGGAAGCGCTGCAGCGCCCTGAAGCGGCCCGGGCGACCGAGCAGGCGGCAGTGCATGCCGATCGACATCATGGCCGGGCGCTCCTCGCCCTCGGCGTACATCACGTCGAAGGCGTCGCGCAGGTATTCGAAGAACTCGTCGCCGTGCGAGAAGCCCTGCGGCAGCGCGAAGCGCATGTCGTTGGTGTCTAGCGTGTAGGGCACCACCAAGTGCGGCACGGTCTCGCCACTGGTCTTCTGCACCTCGGTCCAGAACGGCAGGTCGTCGCCGTAGTAGTCCGAGTCGTACAGGAAGCCGCCGTAGTCGGCCACCAGGCGCCGGGTGTTGGGCGAATCGCGGCCGGTGTACCAGCCCAGCGCGCGTTCGCCGGTGAGGCGCTCGATGATCTCCATGCCGATGCGCATGTGCTCGCGCTCGACCTCTTCGGGCGTGCTCTGGTAGTGGATCCAGCGCCAGCCGTGGCAGGCGATCTCGTGGCCGAGTTCGCGGAAGGCGGCGGTGAGCTCTGGATGACGCTCAAGCGCCATCGACACGCCGAAGATCGTCATCGGCAGGCCGCGGCGCTCGAACTCGCGCAGGAAGCGCCACACGCCGACGCGCGAGCCGTACTCGTAGATGCCCTCCATCGACAGGTGGCG
>JAFEFM010000081.1 GCA_018240585.1 Pseudomonadota bacterium | reverse complement strand
CTCACGTCACTCGCTCAGCCCATACTTGCGCACCTTGTCGTGCAGCGTGGTCTTGGCGATGCACAGCGCTTCGGCGGTGCGTGCCAGGCTGCCGTGGCGGCGCAGCGCGTCGGCGATGAGCGCGCGCTCGAAGGCCTCGACGGTCTCCGCGAGCGGGCATGGGCGGTCGACCGCCGGCTGGCCGAAAGGCGGCGAGCCCGACTCGATGCCGAGCACGCAGCGGTCGGCGACGTTCCGCAGCTCGCGCACGTTGCCCGGCCAGGCATAGCCGACGAGCTGCTGGATGCGGCCCGGGGTCGTCGCCGGCACCGGGCGCTCGTGGCGGGCCGCGGCCTGCAGCAGGAAGTGCTCGAACAGCAGCGGGATGTCCTCGCGGCGCTCGCGCAGCGGCGGCAGCGGCACGGTAGCGACCGACAGGCGGTAGTAGAGGTCGGCGCGGAAACGCCCCTGCGCCGACAGCCCCAGCAGGTCTTCCTTGGTGGCAGCGATGATGCGGCAATCGACGGGAATGGCGGTGTTCGAGCCGAGCCGCTCCAGCGTGCGCTCCTGCAGCACCCGCAGCAGCTTGATCTGCATCGGCACCGGCATGGTCTCGATCTCGTCGAGGAACAGCGTGCCGCCGTTGGCATGTTCGATCTTGCCGATGCGCCGCTTGCCGGCGCCGGTATAGGCGCCGGCCTCGTGGCCGAAGATCTCGCTGTCGAACAGCGTCTCGGGCAGGCCGCCGCAGTTGATGGCGACGAAGTTGCCCTTGCGCCGCGGGCTGGCGTCGTGCAGGCAGCGCGCCACCAGCTCCTTGCCGGTGCCCGTCTCGCCGTGGATCAGCACGTCGGCGGCGCTGCCGGCGAGGTTGGCGATCAGCGCGCGCACGCCGACCATGCCGGGCGAGTTGCCGATGAGCCGCGCCTCGAGCAGGTCGCGCTGTTCGAGCTGGTGGCGCAAGGCGCGCACCTCGAGCACCAGCCGGCGCTTGTCCAGCGCGCGGCGGGCGACATCCACCAGTTGCTCGGGTGCGAACGGTTTCTGCAGGAAGTCGTAGGCGCCATCCTTCATCGCCTGCACGGCCATGGAGATGTCGCCATGACCGGTGATCAGCACCACCGGCAGTTCCGGGTCGAGCGCATGCAGCTCGCGCGCGAGGCT
>JAFEFM010000080.1 GCA_018240585.1 Pseudomonadota bacterium | reverse complement strand
TTCAACCTCAAGGTGAGCGACATCGGCTTGTGGGAGATCAACGAGGCTTTCGCCTGCCAGGTGCTGTACAGCCGCGACAAGCTCGGCATCCCCAACGACCGCCTGAACGTGAACGGTGGCGCCATCGCCATCGGCCACCCCTTCGGCATGTCAGGCGCGCGCATGGTCGGCCACGCGCTGCTCGAGGGCCGTCGCCGCGGCGTGCGCTACGTGGTGGTGTCGATGTGCATCGGTGGCGGCATGGGCGCCGCGGGCCTGTTCGAGGTGCTGTGATGAACCTCAACCTGTCGGACGAACAGCGCGCGCTGCAGGAGACGGCGGCCGACTTCCTCGCCGCCCACACCAATGCGCGCAAGGAAGCGGATGCCGATGCCGAGCTGTGGTCGCGCATCGTCGAACTCGGCTGGGCGGCGGTTCAGGTGCCGGAAGAACTCGATGGCCTTGGCCTTGGGCCGGTCGAGCTGGCGTTGCTGATGGAGGAAATGGGCCGGCGCCTGGCGCGCACGCCCTTCCTGGCCAACGTGGTGCTGGCGCAGACCGCGCTGCTGCAGGCGGGCACGGCCGAGGCGCAGCAGCGCGCGCTGGCGGCGCTGGCCTACGGCGAGCGCACCGCCACGCTGATCCTCGGCCCGGGTCTGGACGCCGAGCCGGCGGCGCTGACGGTGAAGGCGCGTCGCGATGTCGAAGGCTGGGTGCTGGCCGGCGACGCGCCGCAGGTGCTCGACGATGGGCTGCTCACCCATGCCTATGTGGCGGCACGCATCGAGGAGGCGCCCGGGGTGGCGCTGTTCGAGCTGGCGGTGGACGCTGCCGGACTGTCGCGCACGCCGCTGGAGGTGTGGGACCTGACCCGTCCGCAGGCGCGTTGGCGCTTCGATGAGGTCCGGCTGACGGCCGATGCCCGCGTCGATGACCCGGATCGGGTGCTGGCCGGCCTGGCGCGCACCCGTGTGCTGGCGGCGCTGCAGGTGGCGGCGGAGCAGGTCGGCGGTGCGGTGCAGTGCCTGCAGCTCGCGGTCGATTACACCAAGGAACGCGTCCAGTTCGGCAAGGCGGTGGCCACCTTCCAGGCGGTCAAGCACCGCGCGGCCGAAATGATGGTCCGCATGGAAACCGCGCGCTCCACGGTGCGCGGCGTGGCGGCACGCATTGTGGCGGTGGGGGTCGACGATCCCGAACTGGCCGCCGAAGTGGGTGCGGCCCGCATCCTGGCGACCGAGGCGTATCGCTATTGCGCACAGGAAGCGATCCAGTTGCACGGCGGCGTCGGCTTCACCTGGGAGTACGACCCGCAAATGCATTTCAAGCGGGCGCAGTGGGCCAGCCAATGGTTCGGCGCGACCAGTGCCTGGCGCGAGACGCTCGCCGCCCATCTGCTCGACGCTGCCTGACAGGACGAACACGGATCGATGAGCATGAACGAACAGGAATTTCGCCAGCAGGTCGCCGACTGGATGGCCGCGCATCTCACGGGCCGCTTCGCCTGCCTGAAGCACCGCGGCGGCCCGGGCGACGAGGAAGCCTACCCGTCGCTGCGCAAGGAATGGGAGCAGGAACTCGCCGCCGGTGGCTGGGTGGGCCTGGGCTGGCCGAAGGCGCACGGCGGGCGCGACCTGCCGCTGGCGCTGCAGCTCGCCTTCCACGAGGAATACGTGCGCGCCGGCGGGCCCGGCCGCATCGGCCACATCGGCGAGACGCTGCTGGCGCCGACGCTGATCGCACTCGGCACGCCCGAGCTTCAGCGCCGCTTCCTGCCGGGCATCCGCGAGGGGCGCGAATACTGGGCGCAGGGCTATTCCGAGCCGGGCGCCGGCTCCGACCTGGCGGCGATCACCACGCGCTGCTGGCAGGACGAGGATGGCCGCTGGCGGCTGCAGGGGCAGAAGGTATGGACCTCGCTCGCGCACGAGTCGGAGTGGATCTTCGTCGTCGCGCGCAGCACGCCGGGCTCGGTCGGTCGGGAAGGGCTCAGCTTCCTGCTGGTGCCGCTGGCCCAGCCGGGCATCGAGATCCATCCCATCCGCCAGATGACCGGCGAGGCCGAGTTCAACTCGGTGTTCTTCGATGGCGCGGTGACCGAGGCCGGTTGCATCGTCGGCAAGCCGGGCGAGGGCTGGAAGGTGGCGATGGCGCTGCTCGGCTTCGAGCGCGGCGTGTCCACGCTCGGCCAGCAGATGCACTTCATCCACGAGCTGCAACTCGTGATCGACGTCGCCCGCGCCAACGGCGCCGGGCGCGACCCGGCGATCCGCCAGCGCATCGCCGACGCCTGGGCCGGCCTGCAGGGCCTGCGCTACAACGGCCTGCGCATGCTGGAGGAGGACACCGGCTCGACCAAGCTGCGGCCCGAGGCGTTGATCTACAAGTACGCCTGGTCGAACTGGCATCGCGAGCTCGGCCAGCTGGCGATGGACGTGCTGGGGGTGGCCGGCGACGTGCGCTCCGACGACGATACGGTGCGTCGGCTGCAGCAGGTGTTCTTTTTCTCGCGCGCCGACACGATCTACGCCGGCACCAGCGAGATCCAGCTCAACATCATCGCCGAGCGCGGCCTGGGGATGCCGCGCGGCTGAGCGCGACAGGCCCTTGTACATGACCCACGGCCGCACGACTCCAGACGGGGCGTGCGGCCGTTCTTATCCGGAGGATCGATGGACCTGGAAGAACGCTGGAAGATGATCTACCTCGCCAGGCGGAATCCCGCGCTGGCGCCCGAGGACTTTCCCCAGGCCTGGCGCGAGCACTCCGCGCTCGGCCGTGAGTGCCGCAACGTGCAGGACAAGGTGCTGGGCGTGCGCCAGTGCTCGCGCGTGCTCGACAGGCCGGGCGTTCCGCAGGGCGCGAGCGCCGGCTACGACGGTGTGAACCTGCTTGCGCTGCGCAACCGCCAGGCGGCCGAGGACATCTGGAGCGACGAGGAGACGCTGCGCATCATGCGGCCCGACGAGCCGCGGGTGTTCTCCACCTACGTGCGCGACTTCACCCTGACGGCGAGCGAGACGGTGGTGGTCGATGGCGAAGAGACCGGGGTGTGCGTGGTGCTGTTCCTGCGCGGTCGCGCCGGGGGGCTTCAGCCGGTGCGCGGCCAGGTGCTCGGGACAGATTCGCCGTGGGCCGCGGCGGTGCGCCTGGTGTGGAACTCGGTGGCTGGGTTGCGTCCGCCGGGCTACGACTACGACGCGATCGTCGAGGCCTGGTTCGCGTCGGTCGATGCGGTCGCAGCGGCGTTCGGTGAGGCGCCGGTGTGGGCCCAACTGCCTACTGGCCTGGCGGAACGGGTCGATGCCACTCGCTCGGTGTGCATGCTGACCCACGTGACGCATCGGCGCCCGTAACGGGGCGAGCGGGCGACGAAAAAAGGCCCGTCGCATGACGGGCCTTGCAAGCTGCAACGGGCGAGGGAGGTGAGTCAGGCAACCGTTTCAGGTTCGGTGTAGGGCGCGATGCCCTTGGGCACGTAGTAGCCCTCGCACTGCTCGAGGTATTCGTTCTTCTTCGCACGCGGGTTGTAGAACTGCTTGTACCAGATGCGCGCCTTCATGAACGGACCGTCGCTGGGGATGAAGAGGCCGTTGAGGCAGGCGGCCTTGTGCGACCACACCTCGAAGTCCTGGGCGAAGGCGGTGAGCGCCATCTCCTGGTAGTGGCGCGCGGCCACCATGTCGGTGTGGGTCGCCACCTTGCTGCCGCTGGGCGACTTCACCAGCAGCGCATGCCAGACCTTGATCGTGCCGTCATCGACCGGCGTGTTACAGATCATCATCACCGCGTCGTAGAGGCCGGTCAGGTGCGAGATCAGCACGCCCGGGCCATGGTAGATGGTGATGGTGTGCAGGATGGGGCTGACGCCGTCCTCGCCGACCAGGGTGCGGTGCGGACCGCACTGGCGCTGGATGGCGTTGTGGGCCTTGAACTCGTTCTCGTACTTGAGCACGGTCGAGCCGTGGATCGGGCTCAGGTGGCCGTAGTCGCAGATATTGTCGATGACTTCCTGCGGGTGCTGGTCGAGCGTGCCGAGGTGGTCGAACTTCCAGCGCACCCAGGCCGGGTCGTTCCATTCCTTGAGGCTGGGGTGGTCCCATTCCGGCTCGCCGCCTTCCGGGTCGTGCCACACCCAGATCGCACCCAGGGTCTCGACCACCGGCCACGACTTGACCTTGGCGGCGGCCGGGATCTGGCCCTCGTGGTAGGGGATGTGGTCGCACTTGCCGTCGGCACCGAAGCGCCAGCCGTGGTAGGGGCAGCGGATGCCGTCGCCTTCGACATTGGTGCCGCCGCCGTCGAGCACGACGTACGAGGTCTTGTTGGGCGCGGCCAGATGCGTCTTCATGTGCGGGCAGTAGGCGTCGAGCAGCACGACCTTGCCGCTTTCGCGGCCACGGTACAGGGCGAAGTCCTGCCCGAAGAAACGCACCGACAAGGGCTTGTGGGTGTCGAGTTCAGACGCCTCCGCGATCATGAACCAGCCGCGCGGGTAGGTGAATTCGCCGAGGCGATAGTCTTTCGTTGTGGCCATGCGGCCCTCCTTTTCGAAGTGATCCTGTCTGCGAGCCAACGGCCGGCGCCAGCAACTGACGGGGGGCCTTGAGCGTCTCGAATTCTGTCGACCCCGATCGAGGGGCGCATCCCCTGTTTGGACGATGGAGCCGCAGCGGCGACGCCGCCCGACGGGCCGGCATCGTCCTTTTGGAGGTGTCCGGACGGAGGCGGCCCGCCTAAGGTGAAGGTCGGACAATCTTGACCCCCACGGAGACCACATGGCCGATGCCCGGCAAGCCCCTGCGGATGCAGCGCCCGATGCGGCGGATCGGATCGAGTTTCCATTCGAGCCGCCGCGGCCCGATGGAGCAGTCGTGGCGCTGGCACCCGGCGTGCTGTGGGCGCGCATGCCGATGCCGATGCAGCTCGATCACATCAACGTCTATCTGCTTCGCGACGACGACGGCTGGTTCATCGTCGATACCGGACTCAATCTCCCGCGATCCCGCGAGCTGTGGGCTTCGATCGTCGAGCAGCATTTCGACGACTTGCCCCTGAAGGGCGTGATCTGTACCCACTTTCACTATGACCATGCGGGGCTTTCGGCCTGGCTCACCGAGCATTTCGATGTCCCGCTGTTCATGACGCATGGCGAATACTTCACCATGCGCACGCTCGCCGGCCCTCCGCCCGAACCGCTGCCGCCGTCGCTGTTGCAGTTCTACGTGCGTGCAGGCATGCCGCGCGAGCGCGTCGAAGAGATGTTCGCCAAGCTCAGACGCGACCCGTTCATGCCCCCGCATCCACGCGCCTTCAACCGCCTGCGCGAAGGGCAGGTGCTGGCGATCGGCGGACGCGACTGGCGGGTGGTGATCGGCGAAGGCCACTCGCCCGAGCATGCCTGCCTGTACTGCGAGTCCGATCGGCTGCTGATCGCCGGCGACCAGTTGCTGCCCCGCATCACGTCGAACGTGCTTGTTTCGGACATCGAACCCGAGGCAAATCCGCTCGAGCTGTGGCTCGACTCGCTCGATCGCCTGGCGTCGCTGGCGCCAGATACGCTGGTGCTGCCTTCACACGAGCGCGTCTTTCGCGGTCTGCTGCCGCGGGTGGCCGAGCTGCATGCTCATCATGCGGAGCAGTTCGATATCGTGTGCGCCCATCTGCGCCAGGCCGGCGCCGCGACCGCATTCGAAACCAAGATGAAACTCTTCCCGCGCCTGCTCAGTGCGGTCGAGGACATGATGGCGCTGGGCGAAACCATCGCGCACCTGTCCTGGCTGCGGTACTCGGGGCAGGTGTGGCGGGTGCTGGACGATGACGGTCTGTACCGGTTCAGCCTTGCAAACTGATTTAGTGAATTGGAGTGATCGATGTCCCAGCTTTCCGACCTTGCGCACAGGACCCGCGCCCAACTGACGGCGCCGGGTGCGCCTTTCGAAGTGATCGAGGAAACCGTCGGCGGCCGTTCCGTGCGGGTTTATCGAAATGCCTTCCAGACTTTGCCGGCGCTGCTCGAGAGCGCGCGAGTGCATGACGGGAAGCCGTTCATCCGCTACCTGGCCGAGGAGTGGTCTTTCAGCCGCTTTTTCGCCGAAGCAGATGCAGTGGCGGCCCAGTTGCGGGCCTGGGGGGTGCAGGCGGGCGATCGCGTCGCGATCGCCATGCGCAACCGTCCGGAGTGGGCCGTGGCCTTCGTCGCTGCGGCCCTGATCGGCGCGGTGCCGGCGCCGCTCAACAGCTTCGGCCTCGGCGAGGAGCTGCACGATGCGCTGTCCGATGTGGAGCCCCGCGTTCTCGTTTGCGATGGTGAGCGTCTGGCGCGCATCGGGGGCGACACCCGGGTCGCAGGGTGCCGAATCCTGTGCGCCAGTGATGCCGACCTGCCCGCAGGTGTCGCCGACTTTCGTACGGTGGCGGGTCAGCGGGCCGAACCGGCACCGCCGGTTCGAGTCGGTCCGGATGATCCTGCACTGATCCTCTTCACGTCGGGTGCGACAAGCCGCGCCAAGGGCGTGTTGTCGTCGCAGCGCGCGGTGTGCCAGGCGCTGTTCAACATCGACTACATCGGCGCGATGTCGGCCATGACCTCGCCGGACGCAGTGACTGCGATGATGGCGCGCGGCATCCCGCCGACGACCTTGACGGCGGTGCCGTTGTTCCACGTCAGCGGACTGCATGCACAGTTGCTGGCTTCGCTGCGCAATGGGCGCCGGCTCGTGTTCATGCCGCGCTGGGACCCAGCGCAGGCGATCGACATGATCCGCGAGGAGCGCATCACGCAGTTCAACGGCGCGCCGTCCATGGTGATGCAGTTGCTGGCGCAGCCCGGCTTCGACGATCCACAGCAGACCGGCAGCCTCGCGGCACTCGGCTTCGGTGGTGCCGGCTTGCCTCAGCGCGCGATCGACGACGTGCTGCAGCGCCGGCCGGACTCGATGTCCGGTATCGGCTTCGGCATGACGGAATCAAACGGCGTCGGCGCCGCGGCTTCGGGCAACTTGTTCGCCTACAGGCCGCGCAGCTCGGGCCTGCTGTCCCCGATCATCGACGTACAGGTTTCAGATCCGGAGGGCCAGGCACTGCACGCCGGCGAGGCGGGCGAGATCTGGCTGCGCGGGGTGACCGTCATGCAGGGCTACTGGCGCAATGCCGAGGCCACGGCCGCCGCGATGAGCGACGGCTGGTTCCGAAGCGGTGATGTCGGGTACGTGGATGACGAGGGTTTCCTGTTCATCGTCGATCGCATCAAGGACGTGATCAACCGGTCGGGCGAGAAGATCGCCGCGGCCGAAGTCGAATCCTGCCTTCTGCAACTGCCCGAGGTGCTGGAGGCTGCCGTGTTCGCCGTGCCGGACGAGAGCACCGGCGAAGCGGTCGCCGCCGTGGTGTCGGTGCGCGAAGGTTCGACGCTCGACGAGGCCGCGCTGCGCACGCACGTCGGTGCGCATCTGGCGGCCTACAAGGTGCCCGCCACGGTGCAGGTGAGTTCCGCGGGTCTGCCTCGCAATGCGGCCGGCAAACTGCTCAAGGGGGAGCTGCGCAGTGCCTTCCTGGCCGCACGTCAGGCGTGACCCTCGGCGGCGTGGCCTGGTGAATTCCAATTAGTCTCATTGGACGATGTAGCGACAACCCGATCGAAAAACAATAGCGACACGATGAGGCAGGACCAACGCGACAGCGGCCCTGCCTCATCTCGAATACTCGAGAAATCGGGGTTGAAGCGATTCCCACCAAACTGGAGACGTACATGACAAAGACCCCCATGTGGGTGCCCGTACTGACGACGATTGCGCTGTCGCTTGCCGCGACGGGTGTGTCGGCCAAGGTCAGCGAGGCAGAGGCTGCAAAGCTCGGAAAGGAACTCACTTGCGTTGGCGCCGAGGCGGCCGGCAACAAGGATGGCAGCATTCCGGCGTTTTCCGGCAAGTGGCTGGGAACGCCGCCGGGAATCAAGTATGCGTTGCATACGGGCCAACATCCGGTGGACGCCTATCCCGATGACAAGCCGCTGTTCCAGATCACCGCGGCGAACATGGACAAGTACGCCGACAAGCTGAGCGAGGGCCAGAAGGCCATGCTCAAGAAGTACCCGGACACTTTCCGCATTCCGGTGTACCAGAGCCGGCGCGACTTCCGCTATCCGGATGCCATCTGCGAGATCGCCCGGAAGAACGCCCTCGAAGCCGAACTCACCGACGGCGGGTTGGGCTATACCGGCTACAAGGGGCCGGTCGGCTTCCCGATCCCCAAGAGCGCGATGGAAGTGCTCGCCAACATGAACTTCCCTTACCGCGCCTACACCGAGGAGATGGTGCGCGACATCGCCGACGTGGCATCGGACGGCAGCATCACCTGGGGCCGTCAGGTCAACAAGAACCTGAACATCGTCACGCAGCCGACTGAACTGGGCAAGCCGATGGACGGCCTGATGGCGTATTCCCTGTCGGGCACGCTATTGCCCGAGCGCGACCGCGGCAGCTTCACCGCATCGCAGGAGCCGGTCAACTTCGCCAAAGCCAAGCGTCTGGCCTGGCAGTACGACCCGGGCACCCGTCGCGTTCGCCAGCTTCCGACCTATGGCTTCGATTCGCCGCTGGGCGGCACCAGCGGCAAACTCACCATCGACCAGGACCGCCTGATGAACGGCGATCCGAGCCGCTACGAGTGGAAACTGCTGGGCAAGCGCGAGATGTACATCCCGGCCAATGCCTACCGCATCCACTCCAACAAGGTGAAGTACGCCGACCTGCTGCAGAAGGGTCACGCCAATCCGGATTTCGAGCGCTATGAGCTGCGCCGCGTGTGGGTGCTCGAGGGCACGCTGAAGGAAGGCTACCGCCACGCCTTCGGCAAGCGCGTGATGTTCATCGACGAGGACAACTGGCAGGCGTCGGTGGGCGACTACTACGACACCCGCGGCCAGCTCTGGCAGCACGCCTTCATCAACCACTACTACGCCTTCGACCTCAATGCCTGGCAGGCCGGCACCTCGTTCTACCACGACCTGAACTCGGGCTCCTACGTCGGCTTCAACCTCATCCAGGAGCGCGAAAAGGCCTACGTGCTCAACAAGGGGGACATGACCCCGGACATGTATACGCCGGCCTCCTTGCGTGGCTTGGGCCAGTGATCGGATCGACTTCCAGGGAATATGCACAATGAAACTGCCCAAGCAGATGAAGCCGATCGCACTGGCCGTGATTGGCATCGGAACGATCGCACCCGCAGCGGCTTTCGATGACATCGAGTTCAACAACGGGGCGGTGTTCGAGTCGCGCCTGACGACGACCTACACCTTGTCGTCGCGTCTCGAGGACCGCGATCGCGTCCTGAGCAGAAACGCCTCGGGCAACGATGGCGACAACAACTTCGACAAGGGCGCGCTGACGTCGAACCGTGTCAGCCTGTTGCTCGACACCCGATTGAGGAAGGGAGACTCCGGCCTCGTCGTGTCGGCCAGTACCTTTTACGACGACGTCTATCATCAGTCCAACGACAACGACGGCACCTCGTTCCCGAACAAGATCGGCGGTGCCGCCGACGAGTTCACGCGGGATGCGAGGCGATATCACGGGGGCTACACCCGTCTGCTCGATGCCTATGGCTATACCTCCTTCGATGTCGGCAACGAGGGGCGGGCCACCGTTCGCCTTGGCAAGCATGTCGTGTCGTGGGGCGAATCGCTCTTCATCCCCGGCATCTCCGGCGCGCAAGGCCCGGCCGATGGAACCAAGGCGGGTATCCCCGGCACCGAAGTCAAGGATCAGTTGCTGCCGGAGGACCAGGTTTCGGCGTTGTACCAGGTCAATGACAAACTTTCGCTGATGGCGCAATGGCAGTACAACTGGCACCAGACGCTGGTGAACGCGCCGGGGTCGTTCATGAGCACCTCCGACGTCGTCGGCCCCGGTGCCGCCTGTCTCACGCCTGGGCCGGTGTGCACGGTTCCGCGGCGCGCGGGAGAATCTCCGGGCAAGACGGGTCAATGGGGCGTCGGTGCGAAATACCGCCTGACCGAAGAGACCGAGGTGGGGCTGATCTATCTGAACTACAACGATCGCGCCCCGATGGTGGACATCAACTATCTTGATCCCGCCGGCCCGAGTTTCCGCCATCACTACTTCGACGACATCAAGATGGTCGGGGCGACGTTCAGTACCAGCTTTGGCGTCGCGACGCTGGGTGGCGAAATCTCGTATCGCAAGGATGCACCCGCGCTGGTGAATACCAAGGTGAATCTGGGTCGGTCCAGCCCGCTCTGGGTTCAGTTGCCGACGGCGACCAAGGCGGACGTCCTGCAGACGAACATCAACACCTTCGTCAACCTCGGTCGGACCTTCCTCGCGCCGCAAGCCAACTTCCTCGCGGAAATCGCCTACACCAGCGTGAGCAGTCCGGAAGCGCGGCGCGTTCCGGGTGCGACGGCCACGACCAATCGCTTCGGTCTCACCCCGTTGTCGGACGACCTGAACTTCGGCAGCTACGGACTCGCCTTCGCCTCGACGCTCAGCCTGACCTACCCGGGCATCATCGAGAACTGGGAACTGGGCGTGCCCATCAGCTATTCGCACCAGTTGGCGGGCCGCACGCTGCAGGGCAACCTGGGCATGGGAGAGGGCGATCATCGCCTGAGCATCGGGGCGACGATGACCTACCGTCGCAACTTCCAGATCGGCCTGACCTACCTCGGCTATTTCGGCAAGGCAAGCCTCGACCCCGTAAGGAACCGCCTGCTGACCGACCGCGACCAGGTGTCTCTCGTCGCGAAGTACACGTTCTGAGGATCTGACTCCACGAATGCAGGGCCAGCCAGTGCGGCGAGCACTGACTGGCCCTTTTGCTTGGTTCATAGTGGTTGCCAACCGGTACCTGCTTGCTATTCGCAACTACGCTTCTATTCTTAGACTCATCCGTGCCGGGCGCGAGTTCGCTGCTTCCAGCCATTGTCCGAGTCGCACGGCATGCCCGTGCGAATTGTTGAACGCGCGCCTGTGCGGTAAGCCGAGCGCGTCAGAGTGGAGTCACTCGAGCGGGTGGCCTTGATGACGCAACAATCTCTGAAGGAGTTTCATCCGTGGCCACCTACAAAGTCGGTTACTTCGTCGGCAGTCTCGCGACCGCATCCATCAACCGCCTCCTCTCCAAGGCGCTGATCCGCCTTGCGCCGGCGGAACTGGAATTCACCGAGATTCCGATCCGGGATCTCCCACTGTATAGCTACGACTACGACGCCGACTTTCCGCCAGTGGCACGCGCATTCAAGCAGGCCATCGCGGACGTCGATGCACTATTGTTCGTCACGCCGGAATACAACCGTTCGATCCCCGGCGGACTGAAGAACGCCATCGACTGGGCGAGCCGTCCGTGGGGGCAGAATTCCTTCACCCACAAGCCATCTGCCGTCATTGGCGCGTCCGTGGGCTCGATCGGTACGGCCGTGGCGCAGCAGAGCCTGCG
>JAFEFM010000007.1 GCA_018240585.1 Pseudomonadota bacterium | reverse complement strand
CATCGAGCCGATGGTATGACGCAGGCGGTGGTGTGCGAGGGCGAAGAAGGCGCCGCCGATCGCCGCCACCATCATGAACTGCGGCCACACCACGTCGATGCCGGCGTCGCGGAACAGTACGCCCTGCGCCAGGCTGACGTAATGCGTGGTGGGGGTGAGCGACATCAGCCAGCGCACCAGCTCGGGCATGCTCTCGCGTGGGGTCAGCGCGCCCGACAGGATCTGCAGCGGCAGCAGAACCAGGATGGACATCAGGCCGAACTGCGGCATGTTGCGCGCCAGCGTGCCCATGTAGATGCCGATGGAGGCCGCGGCGAACAGGTAGAGCAGCGTGCCGAGGCCGAACAGCACCGGCGAACCCGGCACCCGCGCGCCCAGCAGGCCCTTCACCACCACCTGCAGCGAGAACGACGACGCCAGCAGCACCACCACACCCATCGACCACACCTTGGACAGCATGATCTCCAGCGGCGTGACCGGCATCACCAGCAGGTGTTCGATGGTGCCGTGCTCGCGTTCGCGAATCAGCGCGGCGCCGGTGAGCAGGATGCCCAGCATGGTGATGTTGTTGATGATCGCGGTGACGCCGGCGAACCAGCCCTGGCTCAGGTTGGGGTTGAACAGCGCGCGTTCGACGATCTGCACCGGCTGCGGCGCCGGGCCGCGGTAGCGCTGCACGAAGGCGCGGATCTCGTCGTCGACGATGTACTGGATGTAGCCGGTGCCGGTCTGCGCCTGGCTCTGGCGCGTGGCGTCGACGTTGAGCTGCAGCGTCGGCGCGCGGCCGGCCAGCACGTCGCGCTGGAAATCCGGCGGGATGTCGAGCACGAAGGTGTGGCGTCCGGCGTCCATGCCCTTGTCGATCTCGGCCAGGCCGATGAGTTCCGGCGTGATGAACTGCGGCGGCTGCAGCGCGGCGACGATGCGGGCGGAAAGCTGCGAGCGGTCTTCATCGACCACCGCGATCGAGGCGCGGTGCAGGCTCTCCGGCCGCGCGCGGGCATCGGCGTAGATCGACACGGTGAACATGAACACGATCAGGAACAGCATCGTCCAGTCGCCCAGCAGGCTGTGGAATTCCTTGATGCCCAGGTGCCAGGTGTTGTGGAAGAGGCTGCGGCGTGCGCCCATGGTGGTCTCCGTGGCTCAGCGCGCCTGCTTCTTCAGCAACAGGGCGGAAGCCAGCGTCAGCACCGGGATGGCGAGCAGCAGCGGCAGGAAGGAGGCGCCGAGGTCGCCGAAATCCAGCGCCTTGGCGAAGGTGCCGCGGCTGATGGTGAGGAAGTGGGTGGTCGGGTAGGCCTGGCCGACGACGGCCGCCACGCCTTCGAGCGAGGACACCGGGTCGAGCATGCCGGAGAACTGGATCGCGGGCAGCAGGGTGCCGATGGAGGTGCCGGCCATCGCCGCGACCTGGCTGTCGGTCACCGTCGACATCAGCAGCCCGAGGCCGGTGGTGGCGATCACGTAGAGCAGGGCGCCGGCGCACAGGGTGGCGAAGCTGCCCTTGAAAGGCACGCCGAACAGCGTGACGGCGAGCACGAACAGCAGCGCGAAGTTGATCAGCGACAGGCCGATGTAAGGCAGTTGCTTGCCGAGCAGGAACTCCAGCTTGGTCACCGGCGTGGTGTAGACATTGAGGATGGAGCCCAGCTCCTTTTCGCGCACCACGCCCAGCGCGGTGAGCATGGCCGGGATGAACACCAGCAGCATCGGGATCACCGCCGGCACCATGGCGACGATGCTGCGCATCTCCGGGTTGTAGCGGTAGCGCACGGCGACGTCGGCGAGCGCGGCGGGGCGGCTGCCGGTGGCTTCGGCGACGCCTTCGGCCAGCGTCTGCGCATGCAGGCCGAGCACATAGCCGCGCGCCACTTCGGCGCGCATCGGCATCGCGCCGTCGAGCCACACGCCGATCTGGGGCACGGCGCCGCGCGCCAGGTCGCGGCCGAAACCGGGCGGGATCTCCAGCGCCATCGCCAGTTCGCCGGCGCGCATGCGGCGGTCGATGTCGGCATGGCTCTGCAGCGGCGCCTGCTCGGAGAAATAGCGCGAGCCGGCGATGCGCAGCGTGTACGACTCGCTGGCGCTGCTGCGGTCGAGGTCGAGCACCGCGTAGCGCAGGTTCTCGACGTCGGTGCTGATGCCGTAGCCCATCACCAGCATCAGCACGATGCTGCCGAGCAGGGCCAGCGTCAGGCGGAAGGGGTCGCGGCGCAGCTCGGTCGCCTCGCGCGCGCTGAAGCTGAGCAGGCGGGCGAGGCTGAAGCGGGCGATGGAGGGCGAAATGGAGGCAGACGGCGCGCGGGCGGCCTCGGTTGCCGCGGCGCCGGCCTGCGATTGCGCGTCGGACTGCGGCCGGGCGGCAGCGGCCGGTGGCGCCAGTTCGATGCCGCTCGCCTCGGCGAGGTAGCCGACGAAGGCTTCCTCCAGGCTGTCGGTGCCGCGCGCCGCCGCCAGCGCGGCGGGTGTGTCGCTGGCGAGGATGCGGCCGGCGTGCATCAGCGAGATGCGGTCGCAGCGCTGCGCCTCGTTCATGAAGTGGGTGGTGATGAAGATCGTCACGCCGTCGCGGCGCGACAGGTCGATGATCAGCGCCCAGAACTG
>JAFEFM010000079.1 GCA_018240585.1 Pseudomonadota bacterium | reverse complement strand
GCCCTGCGGCATGTAGGCGATGCGCGGGCACACCGCGCTGCGATGGCGGGCGCTGGCCATGTCGCCGCCCAGCACTTCCACCCTGCCCTGCTGGATGCGCCGCGCGCCGGCGATCAGCCCCAGCAGGGTGGACTTGCCGACGCCGTCCGGGCCGATGAAGCCGATCATGCGCCCGGCGGGAATGTCGAGCGTGACGTCGTCGGCCGCGCGGGTGTCGCCGTAGCGATGCACGACGCCGGCCAGCCGTACCACCGGCGCCGCGGCAGACGGCAGGCCGGCACGGGCGCTCACGGCAACCTCACCTGCAGCGCGGCGGGCCAGTCCTTGTCGGCGGCGAGCCGCACATGCGCCATGCCGGGCAGGCCGGTCTTCACCTGTTCGGGGTATTTCGCCAGCAGCTCTGGGTCGATGCGCGCCTTCACGCGGAACACCATCTTCTGGCGCTCGCTCTGTGTTTCCACCGTCTTGGGTGTGAATTGGGCGACGCTGGCGACATAGGACACCCTGGCCGGGATCACGTAGTGCTGCGCGGCATCGAGCACGATGCGCACCTCGCTGCCGAGGGCGACGCGGCCGGCGGCGATCTCGGGCAGGAAGAAGGTCATGTAGACGTCGCCGATGTCGATCAGGCTCACCACCTTGCCGCCGCCGCCGACCACTTCGCCCGGCTGCACCACGCGGAACTGCACGCGGCCGCCGCGCGGCGCGCGCAGGGTGCCGTCTTCCAGCTCGGCCTGCAGCCGCGCCACCACCGCTTCGGCGGCGGCGATGCCGGCGTCGGCCTGGGCGACCTGCGCCTCGGTGGCGGTCAGTGCTGCCTTCGCGGCGCTGATCTGCGCCTGCGCCACCGTCACGTTGGCCTCGGCATTGCGCGCGCGCGCGCCGTCGCTGTCGGCCTGCTGGTCGGAGATGGCGTGATCCTTGAGCAGCGACTGCGAGCGCGCGTTGGTGCGGCGCGCCACGTCCAGCTCGGTGCGGCGCTGCACCAGCACGGATTCGGCCATCACCACATCGGCCTTGCGCTGCGCGACCTGGGCGAGCGCCGTCTCGCGCGCGCTGCGGGCGTTGGCGACTTCCGCCTTCGCCTGGGCGAGCTGGGATTCGAGCGTCTTGGTGTCCATGCGCGCGACCACCTGGGCCTGCTGCACGAAGTCGCCCTCATTGACGAGGATGTCGGCGACGCGGCCGGCGGTCTTGGCGGCGACGTCCACTTCGGTCGCCTCGATGCGGCCATTGCCCTGCACGAAACTGCCGTCGTCGACCGGCGGCCTGAGCCACTGCCATGCCGCCACCGCGACGACCGCAAGCACCAGGCCGGCGGCCGCCAGCCTGTTCCTCAATTCGGGTTTCATGGATGGATTCCGATGTAGTACGACACCCACGCCTGCGAGCATTCCAACACTTGTTGGATATTGTTGTCAAGGCAAGCGCGCATGTGGCATCCTGCCGCAATGACAAGGCCTGTTCACTGCCGGCGAACTGGAGCATGGTGACCCAGCCAACGATGATCATCGACCACCACAAGCCGCGTGCGCGGGGACGTCCCCGCGGGCCGCGCGGGCAGGACTCGGCGTGCCGCGAGCGGTTGCTGGCCGCCGCGCTGGCCGCCTTCGCCGCCCAGGGCTACGAAGCCGCAGGCCTGCGCGCGATCGCCGCGGCAGCCGGCTACGACGTGTCCATGGTGGCGCACTACTTCGGTTCCAAGGCGGAATTGTGGAGCGCGGTGATCGATCTCCTCGAGCGGCGAGTGCGCGCAGACCTGGCCGAGATCGCTGCGCTCGGCCACGATGACGTACTCGAGGCGCGCCTCGTTTCCGCTGTGGGGATGATGTTCGACCACGCGCTGCGCAACCGCGAGATGCTGCATTTCATCATGCATGCGACGGCCGAACCGGGCGAGCGCCTCGACCAGGTCGTCAGCCGCCTCATCGAGCCGACGCTGCAGACCTATCTGCCGCTGTGGCAGGAGGCGATCGATGCCGGCCTGTTCTCGGTCGAGAAGCCGCTGATCCTGCATAACATGGTGTTCGGCGCACTGAGTTTCCTGATCGCGTCGACGGCGGTGATGTCGCGCGTCAGCCACACGGAAATGGGGGTCGCAGACGTCAAGGCGGAATTCCTGCGCGGCCTCTTCTCGCATCTGCAGGAGCGCGTCGCAGCCACCACGGGGGCGGAGCGATGAGCGCGCCGGCAGCGGCAGCGGCAGCGGCGGCGCCAGGGCGTGCCGAGATCGTCGCTCTCGGCGGGATGACGGTGCTGCGCATCGCCGGCGACTGGACGCTGGCGCATTACCTGCCCCTCGCCGCCGAGGTCGAGGCCTTGCGCGCGCGCATCGACGCAGTCGAGCGCATCGACATCGCCGCCCTGGGTGCGCTCGACACCGCGGGCGCACGCCTGCTGCACGCCCTGTTCGGCAGCCGCCGGCTGGCGGCGCTGGTGGCGGATGGCGCGGCGCTGCCGGCCGAACGCCGGGCCCTGCTGCGGGCGGTGGGCGAGGCACTCGAGGTGCAGGAGGCGGCCGTGCCGCCACGCCGCGGCAGCGCGGTAGGCGACGTGCTGGAGCATGTCGGGCGGACGATGGGGATCTTCTGGCGCCATGTCGTGGGCCTCGCCGGCTTCATCGGCCTCACGCTGGAAACCGCGCTGCGCGTGCTGCTGCAGCCGCGGCGCTGGCGCCTCACCGCGCTCGCCGCCAACCTGGAGAAGACCGCGCTGGACGCGGTACCCATCGTCGCGCTGCTGACCTTCCTCGTCGGCGCGGTGGTGGCCTTCCTCGGCGCCACCGTGCTGGCCGACTTCGGCGCCAGCATCTTCACTGTGGACCTGGTGGCCTTCTCCTTCCTGCGCGAGTTCGGCGTGCTGCTCACCGCGATCATCGTCGCCGGCCGCACTGCAAGCGCCTTCACCGCGCAGATCGGTTCGATGCGGGCCAACGAGGAGATCGACGCCATCCGCGTGCTGGGCCTCGATGCGATGGAGCTGCTGGTGCTGCCGCGGGTGGCAGCGCTGCTGCTGGCGCTGCCCATGCTCAGTTTCGTGGCGATGATCGCCGGCCTCGTTGGCGGCATGCTGGTGTGCATGATGGCGCTGGACGTGTCGCCGGTGATGTTCCTGTCGCGGGTGGAGAGCAACGTCGCGTTGCGGCATTTCCTCATCGGCATCGCCAAGGCGCCGGTGTTCGCCTTCCTCATCGCGGTGATCGGCTGCCTGGAAGGCATGCGCGTGGCCGGCAGCGCGCAGTCGGTGGGTGAGCACACCACTTCGGCGGTGGTGCAGTCCATCTTCATCGTTATCGTCGTGGACGCGGTCGCGGCGCTGTTCTGCATGGAGATGGGATGGTGATCGAGGGGCTGGTGACCAACGTCATCGAGGTGCGCGGCGTGCGCAACCAGTTCGGCGCCCAGGTGGTGCACGACCGGCTCGACCTCGACGTGCGGCGCGGCGAGATACTCAGCATCGTCGGCGGCTCGGGTACCGGCAAGTCGGTGCTGCTGCGCACCATCGTCGGCCTCAACCGGCCGGCGGCGGGCAGCGTGCGGGTGTTCGGCGAGGACCTGCTGACCCTGCCGGCGGCGCGCCGCGCGCAGGTCGAGCGCCGCTTCGGTGTGCTGTTCCAGAAAGGCGCGCTGTTCTCGTCGCTGACGGTGGCAGAGAACGTCGCCCTGCCGCTGATCGAGCATGCCGGGCTGCCGGCGGCCCAGGCCGCGGAGCTCGCCGCGCTGAAGATCGCGCTCGCCGGCCTACCGGCCAATGCCGGCGACAAATACCCGTCCGACCTCTCGGGCGGCATGGTCAAGCGCGCCGCGCTGGCGCGCGCGCTGGCGCTGGATCCCGACATCCTGTTCCTCGACGAGCCCACCGCCGGGCTGGACCCGATCGGCGCGGCGGCCTTCGACCAGCTCATCCTGACGCTGCGCGATGCGCTCGGCCTCACGGTGTTCATCGTCACCCACGACCTCGACACCATCTACACCATCACCGACCGCGTCGCGGTGCTGGCGCAGAAGCGGGTGCTGGTGAACGACCGCCTGGAAGCCGTCGCTGCCATCGACGACGCCTGGATCCGCGAATACTTCCACGGCCCGCGCGGTCGTGCTGCTGCCGGGGCTGCACGCCCCGGCCTTGCCCAGGAGAATCCCTGACATGGAAACCCGAGCCCATCACGTGCTGATCGGCCTGTTCACCTTGCTGGTGGTCGGCGCCGCGCTGCTGTTCGCGCTGTGGCTGGGCAAGGCCGGCAGCGACAAGCAATACGACGTCTACGACATCGTGTTCGAGGAGGCGGTGTCCGGCCTGTCGCGCGGCGGCACGGTCGAGTTCAACGGCATCAAGATCGGTGAAGTCACCGGCCTGCGGCTGGACCCACAGGACCCGCGCCGGGTGATCGCCCGCGTGCGCGTCGACAGCGAGGCGCCGAT
The DNA here is from genome assembly GCA_018240585.1 of Pseudomonadota bacterium. Taxonomy (GTDB): domain Bacteria; phylum Pseudomonadota; class Gammaproteobacteria; order Burkholderiales; family Rhodocyclaceae; genus Thauera. The sequence continues at coordinate 3,773 of JAFEFM010000079.1, read as the reverse complement.
CCGCAGCGACACCCAGGCGCGCCTGGCGTCGGCCGGCATCACCGGCATCTCGATGATCCGCCTGAGCAGCGGCAAGGACCCGGCGAGCACGCCGCTGCGCCCCGACAACGGCGAGGTGCCGGTGATCGTCGCCAGCCCGTCGCCGCTGAGCCGGCTGCTGGCCGATGGCGAGGACGTCATCCTGAACGTGAACGAACTGCTGATGCAGGCGCGCGCGCTGTTCTCCAAGGACAACGTGGACAGCATCGGCCGCACGCTGCAGCACTTCGAGCAGGCAACGGCCAGCATCGCCGCGCAGCGCGACGAGATCGCCACTGCCCTGCGCCAGGTGGCGCTGGCCGGCGAGCAGGCGAACAAGGCGATGCTGGAGGCGACGCGCACGATGGCCTCCGCCAACCGCCTGATCGACGGCCAGGGGGCGCAGACGCTGGAGAGCGCGCGGCGATCGATGGCCGCGTTCGAGCGCGCGATGCAGACGGTGGACCACCTCGTCAGCGACAACCGCGGCCAGCTCGACAGCGGCATGCACGGCCTGGCCGAAGTCGGGCCGGTGCTGGCCGAACTGCGCGGCACGCTGGCCTCGCTGCGCACCATCACGCGCCAGCTCGAAGACCGTCCCGCCGATTACCTGCTGGGTCGCGAGCCGACCAGGGAGTTCCAGCCATGAAGCTGCCAGCCAAAGTCTCGCCGGCCACGCCCCCCTTCCTTGCCTCCCGGCCTGGGGCCCGTGCTCTGGCGGTCGCGGCGCTGTGTGCCGTCGCCTTGCTGCCTGCGTGCTCGGTGCTGCCGAAGGCGGAGCCGGTCGATACCTATCTGCTGCCGGCTGCGGCGTTCGCGCCGGCAGGCGGCGCCACCCTGCCCTTGTCGCTGCGGGTGTCGCGCCCTGCCGCCGGCACGCAGTTGTCCGGGCAGCGCATCGTCGTCGTGCCGGAAGACGGGCGTGTGAGCGTCTACAAGGGCGCGAGCTGGAGCGAGCCCGCCCCGGTGCTGCTGCGCAACAGGCTGCTCGATGCCTTCCGCGCCGACCGCCGCATCGCCGCGCTCAGCAGCGACGACACCGTGCTGCAGGCCGATGTGGAGATCGACAGCGACCTGCGCGGCTTCCAGGCCGAATACCGCAACGACGCGGTCGAGGCGGTGATCCGCCTGGAGGCGCGGCTGGTTCAGGTGGGCACTCGCCGCATCCTCGCCAGTCGCGGCTTCGAGGTGCGCGAGGCGGCGGCCGGCAGCGCGGTGCCGCAGGTGGTGCAGGCTTTCGGCCGTGCCGCCGACACACTGGCGGCGCAGGTGGTGGCGTGGGCCGTCCAGGCAGCGGCCGCGCCGAACCGAGGTTCAGTGCAGCAGCCGTGACGGTGTCAGGCGCCTGAGCGGGGCGCCGACCACCGTGCGGAAGCGCGGGCTGTGCAGGCACAGGGCACCCGCCAGACCGACCAGGCAGCCGAGCAAGGTGTCGAGAAAGCGCGCCTCGACCAGCGCTGCAGGCGAGCCATGTCCGAGCGTGGCGGCCTCGGCCAGGAAGATCGTCAGCGGGGTGATGAACACCACGGCGATGCCATAGTGCCGCACCACCATGCTCTCGATGATGAAGGCCAGCGCGATCATCATCAGCCCGATGCTCCACTTGTCGAGGGGCAGCGTCAGCAGGGCCCATGACACGAGCAGCCCGACGGCAGTGCCGAGCACCCGCTGCAACTGCTTGTTCCACACCGCGCGCAGCGTCGCGCCCTGGATCACCGCCAGGCAGCTCACCGGCACCCAGTACGGCCGCTCGAGCTGCAGCAGTTGCGCCATGGCGAGCGAGATGCCCACGAACGCGCCGATCACCACCGAATCGAAGATGACGAAATCGAACGTGGGCGGAGGCGGCGGCGCGACCGGTTGTGGCGGATCGAGGCGCAGCACATGGAGGCTGTAGACGAAGGCGATCAGGCAGGCCAGCAGCGCGCCCATGGTCAGCAGGCCGACTTTCAATGGTATGCCCTCCACGTCGCCCGGGGTGAAGGCGCCGATGGCGGCGGCCATGATGAAGAACAGGCTGCCGGGCGGGCCGACCCGGTAGAAGCGGCACACCATGTTGACGAGGATGGCGATGAAGGTGATCACCCACATCAGCAGTGCCGGGAAGAAGTGGCCGATGACGCCCAGCGCATAGCACGCGGCCATGCCGAAGCCGCAGGCCATCAGCCACACCATGCGGTGCGACAGGGCGGTGTTGGGCGTGTACAGGAACACCAGCCCGCCCAGCGACGACACCAGGCCGTAAGACAAGTGGTCGAAATACGCCCCCACCAGCAGCGGCAGACCGGTTGCGAGCGCGGCAGCGAACGGCATCTGCCAGCGCCGGCTGCTGGGGTTGATCGTCGTCAGATGGCGCAGTTCGGTCTGCACCAGCATCTTCAGGCGTTGCCAGGCGTGCATGAAGGTCATCGGGGTCGTCAGGGGCGGCCCCGCGACGGGCGGGCCGGCGTCAGGGCGCGAGCTTGCAGGCCGTCAAGGATACAGGCGATGACCCATCCGTTGGGCGCCGGCGCCCGGCCGCAGCTCACGGGGGCACCGGGTACGGTCCCGCAGCCTGCCCCGCACGCGCCAGCATGTGCGCCTTCAGCAACGGTCAATGCGCTGAGCAATGAGCCCGATAGCGCAGGTGAGATCTGGCATCGCGCGCATCGGTCGTGCATGAACAGGAACGGGAGCCTCGGCTCCCGTTCCTGTTCATGCTTTCGCGAAGGTCGTGTCAGGTCTTGCGCCGGCGACCCGCCGCGAGGCCAGCCAGCCCCAGACCCAGCAGTGCGAGCGAAGCGGGCTCAGGCACGGTGCTCGGTGCGCAGCCAGGCGCCGTCGGATTCGCCTCGCAAAACTCGACTGCCGTACCCTGCACGCCCACCGTGAAGCCGTTCCAGTATTCATTGCTGAGACTGCGCCAATTCACCGTGTCGAACGTTCCCTTGAACTGAAGCGTTCCGTGCGGCTCGCCGGTGCCCAGCAACTGGTATTCCGTCTTGCCGTTGACCGTCACCACCTGCTTGTAGGAGGTGCCACATCCCCAGTAGCCGCAGGCATTGCCATCGCTGGGATCGCCGAAGCTGAGGATGTCGAAATCCTGGTCGAAGCCGTAACCGTTGCCATTGAGGCTGACATAGGCAAAGACCGGATTCGCGATCGCCTGCGAGAAGGTGAGGGTCTGCGGGCCTGCGTACTGCAGCGCGATGATGTCCGAGGTGGACGGCCTGTTGTCGACCGCGCTGCTCGTGTATGGCGAAGTGCCGGTCGGGCCGTCCGTGCCGTTGCTGTAGTAGTAGATGCCCCCGCTCGGCTGGTAGAAGCCGATTCCCTGCGGATTCGTGTAGGTGACAGTGATCGTCGAAGTTGGGGTCGTGATCGTGCCGGTGCCCTTGAAGCCGGTGCCGGGATCCAGGTCGGATCCGGTCCAGTCGGTCCAGTAGATCTGCGCCGCCGAGGCTCCGCCCGCGCACAGTGCCAGGGCCAGTGCGATAGCACCGGCCTTGTACGTCAATACTTTCTTCGTTTTCATGTTTGTGACTTACCCGATTGCAAGTTGTCCGGAAGCTGCGAGACGTCGAAGCGAGATCCATGCCAATACCCTTGTCGGCGGGTAGCAGGTGTTAAGGAACAATGGCTTGCGCCATCAGCGCAGTCGCTATCCGGGATCGGTGCCGCCGATCTGTAAAATTTTCCGATCGCGACGATCACGACGGATCGAACCGAAGCCGCGGCGCATCCGGGTCTCGGGATCCTGCCAGGGATGGTGGGTG
>JAFEFM010000078.1 GCA_018240585.1 Pseudomonadota bacterium | reverse complement strand
CGCCGCAACTTCAACCTGCGTACCGGCTACGGCGTCGGCGCTCGCTGGCGCAGTCCCGCCGGTCCGCTGGCGATGGATCTGGCCTGGGGCCAGCAGGAGCAGAAGCTGCGGCTGCACTTCAGCGTGGCGATCGCCTTCTGAAAGGGCGGCAAGCGCCCCTGCCGTCACGGCGCGGCGAGGATCGAGCAGCGTAATCGGCCGCGATCGTCGCCCGATCGCGGCCAGGTCCGCTCGCACCCCAACCCCGGTGCTTGCGCGTTTCGATTCGGGCGATGGGGGGCGTCAGTGAGGCCGGGCGTCGATTTCGCGCGCCAGCGCCTGCAGAGAGGCCGAGATGGCCACCGGGTAAGGGAGTGCGTCTGTTGCGGGGCCGAGATCGCGCAGCGCGGCCGGCAGGCGCGCGAGCTCGCTGGCGGCATGCGTGCGCAGCGCGGCGAGCGGTTCCATCGGCGCGAGTCGTTTCCCCCTGCGCATGACGGGCTGCAGCAGCGGCTCCCAGTTGCCGCTGGGTGGGTGCTCGTCGGCCAAAGAAACGATGTCGCCCGCCAGTCGTCCCTCTCCATCCTCGCCGCGCCAAACCTGTTTTACGCCCGGCCAGGTCGCCTTGCCTTCCGAGCGCTTGCGCCGCGCGCGGCCGGCGTAGGCCTGCAGCTTGTAGGCAGAATCGAGCGCCGGTGCGTCGGCCGAGGTGGTGAGCTGGGTGCCGACGCCGAAGCCGTCGATCGGTGCGCCCGCTGCCAGCAGCGCGGCAATGCGGTATTCGTCCAGGTTGCCGCTGGCGAAGATGCGCACGTCCGGCAATCCACCGGCGTCGAGGATCGTGCGCACACGGCGCGCATGCTCGGCCAGGTCGCCGCTGTCGAGCCGCACCGACACCAGGTTCACGCCGCGCGCCTTCAACGACGGCGCCAGCGCCACCACCTTGGCGGCAGCCGCCTCGGTGTCGTAGGTGTCGATCAGCAGGGTCACGTTGCCCGGCTGCGACAAGGAGAACTGCTCTAAGGCGTCGCTCTCGAGTTCGTGGGCCTCGATGTAGGAGTGCGCCATGGTGCCGAACACCGGCACGCCGTAGCGCTGCCCGGCCAGCACCGTGGCGCTGCCGGCAAAGCCCGCGAGGAAGCTGGCGCGCGCCGCCAGCAGGCCGGCCCCGCCGGCGTGGGCGCGGCGCAGGCCGAAGTCGACGAGCAGGCTGCGCGGTGCGGCGAGCACGCAGCGTGCGGCCTTGGTGGCGACCAGCGAGCAATAATTGATCAGGTTGATCAGACGGCTCTCGACGAATTGCGCCTCGCCGATCGGCGCTTCG
>JAFEFM010000077.1 GCA_018240585.1 Pseudomonadota bacterium | reverse complement strand
GTGTTGTCGGCCACGTCCAGCCTGGACTGCATTTGAATCATGAATTTATCTCCAACTTCTCCCGCATCGCGGTCAGTCTTGGAACCCGTCAGGGCAGGATGCCCCAGCGAGCACCGGAGCAAGAAGAAAAGTATAACAGCCTGGCGCGGACGCGCCAAGCTGTTTCACGAAAAAAACGATCGCTCGCTGACTCAGATCACTCGCGCCTTTTCCAGAACCTTGGCGACGCGCCAGGTCTTGGTGCGCGAAATGGGACGGCACTCCTCAATCTCGACGAGGTCGCCCTCACCGACACCGCCGTCCTCGACATGTGCGTGGTACTTCGCAGAGCGGGTGATGATCTTGCCGTAAAGCGGGTGTTTGACCCTGCTCTCGACCAGAACCGTCACCGTCTTCTGCATCTTGTCGCTCACCACTCGCCCGACCAGGGCGCGGCGAACCTTCTCGACTTGCTCGCTCATTGCTGACCCGCCTTCTCGCGCAGGACGGTGCGGACGCGCGCGATGTCGCGGCGCACCTTTCCGATCTGACTCGTGTTGCCGAGCTGCTGGGTGGCATGTTGCATGCGCAGCGAAAACTGCGCCTTCAGCAGCTCGAGCAACTCCTGGTTCAATTCACTTGCGCTCTTCGCGCGGAGTTCACTCGCTTTCATTCTCAAGCCCCAATCATGCGGGTGACGAACACGGTCTCGATCGGCAGCTTCGCGGCAGCGAGACGGAAGGCCTCGCGGGCCAGCGCTTCATCGACGCCGTCCATCTCATAGAGGACCTTGCCGGGCTGGATCTCGGCGACCCAGTACTCCGGGTTACCCTTGCCATTACCCATACGGACTTCGGCAGGCTTCTTCGAGATCGGCTTGTCCGGGAAGATGCGGATCCAGATGCGGCCGCCACGCTTGATGTGACGGGTCATCGCACGACGCGCCGATTCTATCTGACGCGCGGTCAGACGACCGCGACCGATGGCCTTCAGACCGTACTCGCCGAAGCTGACCTTGGCACCACGCGTCGCGACGCCGGTGTTGCGGCCCTTCTGCTCCTTACGATACTTCCTTCTTGTCGGCTGCAGCATCATTCACTCCTGCTTTCTTCTTGCCGGCCTTCGCCACGGCGAGCCGGACGTCGACCCGGACGGCCTTCGCCATCGCGCGGCGCGCCACGGCGACCACGGCGGGCGTCGGCCTCGGGCTCGGCAGCCACCGGCTGCTCGTTGCGGCCCAGCATCTCACCCTTGAAGACCCACACCTTGATGCCGATCACGCCATAGGTCGTCTTCGCTTCGGAGACGCCATAGTCAATGTTGGCCCGCAGCGTGTGCAGCGGCACACGGCCTTCGCGATACCACTCGGTACGCGCGATCTCGGCACCGTTCAGACGGCCGGAGCTCATGATCTTGATGCCCTGGGCACCGAGGCGCATGGCGTTCTGCATAGCGCGCTTCATCGCGCGGCGGAACATGATGCGCTTCTCGAGCTGCTGCGCGATCGAGTCGGCGATCAGCTTGGCGTCGATCTCCGGCTTGCGCACTTCCTCGATATTGACGTGCACCGGAACGCCGACGATCTTCTGCAGATCGCGCTTCAGCGCCTCGATATCCTCGCCTTTCTTGCCGATGACCACGCCCGGGCGGGCGCTGTACAGCGTCACGCGGGCGTTCTTCGCAGGGCGCTCGATCACGACGCGGCCGACCGAAGCGTGCGCAAGGCGCTTCTTCAGGTAGTCGCGGACCTTGAGGTCCTCGTGCAGCATGCCGGCGAAATCGTGGCTCGAGGCAAACCAGCGCGAAGTCCAGTCACGCGTGACGGCGAGCCGGAAGCCGGTCGGATGAATTTTCTGACCCATATCTACTCCTTACTCGCCAACCGTCAGATAAACATGGCAGGTCGGCTTGAGGATGCGGTTGCCGCGACCCTTCGCACGCGCGGTGAAGCGCTTGAGCGTCATGCCCTCTTCGACGTGAATGGTCTTCACTCTCAGCGCGTCGATATCCGCGCCATCGTTGTGCTCGGCGTTCGCGATCGCGGACAGCAGCACCTTGCGGATGATCTGCGCGCCCTTCTTCGGCGAGAACGTCAGGATGTTGAGCGCCTGCTCGACCGGCTTGCCGCGCACGAGGTCGGCCACGAGGCGGCCCTTCTGGGCCGACAGGCGAACACCACGGAGAATTGCTTTGGTTTCCATGCTGTCCTCTTAACGCTTGGCCTTCTTGCTCGCCGCGTGACCTTTGAAGGTACGCGTCAGCGCGAATTCGCCGAGCTTGTGACCGACCATGTTTTCGGTGACGTACACCGGAATGTGCTGCTTGCCGTTATGGACGGCGATCGTCAGGCCGACGAAATCCGGCAGGACGGTGGAACGACGCGACCAAGTCTTGATCGGGCGCTTGTCGTTGCTTGCCCGGGCGGCGTCGATCCTCTTCAGGAGGTGCGCGTCGACGAACGGGCCTTTCTTGATAGAACGTGCCATCTGTTACCCCTTAACGCTTGTGACGACGCTGCACGATCATGTTATCGGTGCGCTTGTTGCTGCGCGTACGATAACCCTTGGCCGGCGTGCCCCACGGGCTCACGGGCTCACGTGCCTCGCCGGTGCGGCCTTCGCCGCCGCCGTGCGGGTGATCGACCGGGTTCATCGCCACACCCCGGACCGTCGGACGGATACCGCGCCAGCGGTTGGCGCCCGCCTTGCCGATCTTGCGCAGGCTGTGCTCCTCATTGCCCACCTCGCCGATCGTCGCGCGGCACTCGATGTGTACGCGGCGAATCTCACCAGAGCGCAGACGAAGCTGGGCGTACACACCTTCGCGCGCCAGCAGCTGCACCGACGTACCGGCGGCACGCGCGATCTGCGCACCCTTGCCCGGAGTCATCTCGATGCAGTGGATGGTCGAACCAACCGGGATGTTACGGATCGGCAACGCGTTACCCGCGCGAATGGGCGCCTCGGAACCGCTCATGAGCTGCTGGCCGACTTCCACGCCACGCGGCGCGATGATGTAACGACGCTCGCCATCCGCATAGCACAACAGCGCGATGTTGGCCGAGCGGTTCGGGTCGTACTCGATGCGCTCGACCTTCGCCGGAATCCCGTCCTTGTTGCGGCGGAAATCGACCATACGATAATGCTGCTTGTGGCCACCACCCTGGTGACGCATCGTGATGCGGCCGTTGTTGTTACGACCCGCATTCTTGGACTTCTTTTCAACCAGGCCAGCAAAGGGACGACCCTTGTGCAGATCCGGATTGACGACCTTCACCATGCCACGACGGCCGGCGGAGGTAGGCTTGAGTTTTACCAGTGCCATGACTTATCACTCCCCAGCCGCAAAGTTGATTTCCTGGCCGGGCTTCAGGCAGACGAAAGCCTTCTTCCAGTTCTTGCGGCGACCCATCATGCCGCCGAAACGCTTCGACTTGCCCTTGACGTTGGCAACGTTCACCGACTCGACCTGCACCTTGAAAAGCTGCTCCACGGCAGCCTTCACTTCAGGCTTGGTGGCATCAGCTGCCACCTTGAAGACCACTTGCTCGTTCTTGTCGGCGATGTAGGTCGCCTTCTCCGAAACCTGCGGCGCGAGCAGCACCTGCAGCAGACGTTCCTGACTGATCGCGCTCATTGCCACACCTCCTCCATCTTCGCCAGCGCACCCTTGGTGACGATCACCTTCGGGAAGCGAACCAGCGACACCGGATCGGCCTCCTGAACCTCAAGCACCAGCACCTGGTGCAGATTGCGCGAGGACAGGAACAGGTTCTCGTCGATCTGATCGGTGATGACCAGAACGGAATCCAGCCCCATACCCTTCAGCTTTTGCGACAACAGACGGGTCTTCGGCGCCTCAAGGACGAAGCTATCCACCACGGCGAGACGATCCTCGCGCGCCAGTTGCGACAGGATTGCCGCAACGCCAGCGCGATACATCTTCCGATTGACCTTCTGCGAAAAGTTCTCGTCAGGCGTGTTCGGGAAGATCTTGCCGCCCCCGCGCCACAGCGGGCTCGACGCCATACCGGCGCGAGCATTGCCCGTGCCCTTCTGACGGAACGGCTTGCGCGTCGACTTCGCGATCTCCGAACGCCCCTTCTGCTTGCGGTTGCCAGAGCGCGCGTTCGCCATGTAGGCGGTCACGACCTGATGCACGAGGGCTTCGTTGTACTCACGGCCAAACAGCGCGTCCGACGCCTGCAGCGTCGATGCAGCCTGACCCTGGTCATTCAACAGTTTGAGTTCCATTGCGGGCTAGCTCCTTACGCCTTGATCGCAGGACGCACGACGACGTCGCCACCCTTGGACCCCGGCACCGCACCCTTGACCAGCAGCAACTGACGCTCGGAATCGACACGAACGACTTCCAGGCCCAGGGTGGTGCGCTGGACGTTGCCGTACTGGCCGGCCATGCGCTTACCCGGGAACACTCGACCCGGATCCTGCGCCATACCGATGGAGCCCGGGGAGTTGTGGGAAATCGAGTTACCGTGCGAGGCACGGTTCGAAGAGAAGTTGTGACGCTTGATCGGCCCCGAGAAGCCCTTGCCGATGGTGACACCGGTCACATCCACCTTCTGGCCAACCTGGAACAGGTCGGCACCGACGACATCGCCCGCCTTCAGCGAAGCGAGCTGCTCGGCATCGACGCGGAATTCCTTCAGACCACGCGCAGGCTCGACCGCCGCCTTGGCAAGATGCCCGGCAACAGCCTTGGTGATGCGGCTGGCACGGCGCTTGCCGAATGCCACCTGAACCGCGGAGTAACCGTCGGTATCAGGCGTCTTGATCTGGGAAACGCGATTGTCGGACACGTCAAGCACCGTCACCGGGATGGAGCTGCCATCCTCGGCAAAGATGCGAGTCATGCCGACCTTGCGCCCTACAAGGCCTAGACTCATTTTTTTCTCCTGAATCCCGGTTGCGATTGACCGGGGGTCACACTGATTAATGCGCCAAAAGGCACAAAGGCCGGATTATACCGGCCTTATTCAAGAATCCGCAAGCAACGGCTTACTGAAGCTTGATCTCGACATCCACGCCCGCCGGAAGATCCAGCTTCATCAGCGCATCGACCGTCTTGTCGGTCGGATCGATGATGTCCATCAGGCGCTGGTGGGTGCGAATCTCCATCTGGTCGCGCGAAGCCTTGTTCACGTGCGGCGAACGCAGCAGGTCGAAGCGCTCGATGCGCGTCGGCAGAGGCACGGGGCCACGCACGACGGCGCCGGTGCGCTTCGCGGTATCGACGATCTCGAGCGCCGACTGGTCGATCAGCCGATAGTCGAAGGCCTTGAGGCGGATGCGGATTTTCTGGTTCTGCATGATTTTGCTTCCAAAGAGCGAAAAGAGCGGAACGGCGGGACCCTGCGATCCCGCCGTGTGCAGGTGTTACTCGATGATCTTGGCGACGACGCCGGCGCCGACGGTGCGGCCACCTTCGCGGATCGCGAAGCGCAGACCTTCTTCCATGGCGATCGGGGCGATCAGCTTCACGGTGATCGACACGTTGTCGC
>JAFEFM010000076.1 GCA_018240585.1 Pseudomonadota bacterium | reverse complement strand
TGCTGCCCCCTCCGCGTCAGAGACTCAGGCTCGACTGACCGCGCCCGGCGAGGGCAGGCGCTCGGGCTCGGCGGATTCGGGTTCGTCCTGCTCGCCCAGGATATCGTGCAGCCAGTGGCCGTGGCGATTGGCCTTGGTCTGCAGGTAACGCTGGTTCTGCACGGTGACTTCGCCGTAGATGGCCTCGCGCGCGACGACGTTGATGCCGGCGCGCTGCAGGGCTTCGACCTTGCTCGGGTTGTTGGTGAGCAGCTTCACTTTGGTGATGCCGAGCTGTTGCAGCATCTCGTGGGCGATGCGGAAGTTGCGCTCGTCCTTCGAGAAACCGATGACCTGATCGGCGTCGATGGTGTCCAGGCCCTGGTCCTGCAGGCCGTAGGCGCGCAGCTTGTTGGCAAGGCCGATGCCGCGCCCTTCCTGCGACAGGTACAGCAGCACGCCGCCGCCCTTCGCGTTGATCGCCGCCACGCCACGGCGCAACTGTTCGCCGCAGTCGCAGCGCAGGCTGCCGAAGAGGTCGCCGGTGAGGCAGGAGGAATGCAGGCGCACCGGCACCGCATCCTGCCAGCGGGCGGCGTCGCCGATCACGATGGCGACGTGCTCATGTACGCCGTCGGCCTCGCGGAACAGCACGAAGCGGCTGTTCTCGGCCTCGGCCAGGGGCACGCGCGCCTCGCTGACGCGGGTGATCGTGCCGGAGCCGCTTTCGCACAGGCGCAGGGCCTCGGTGGCGCTGACCGCGAGCAGGTTGCCGCTCGCCACCTCGGCAGCCACCACCTCCGCGCGGTCGGCGGTCACGCTGCAGGCCACGGCCGCGGGAACCAACTGGGCGCGGCCGAGCAGTCTGACTGCGGCACGCTGGGCAGCCGAGCCGGCGGCCTGCCGGGCCGCATCCGGCACCTGCGCGCCGCGCTTGCTGGCCAGTTCGCGCAGCAGCTTGCAGTCCGGGGGCGCGGGCAGGGTGAGGGCGACGGTTTCGGGCGCTTCCTTGTGCCCCATTGCCGCCAGGCGGTGGCGGCTGAGGATCAGTTGCGCGTCGGACCCGGCGAGGGCCTGCAGCGCCGCAAGGGCTTCGTCGTGCAGGCCCTCGACCGCCTGCACCAGCGTGTCGCCGGCGGTATCGCGCAGCAGGACGGGAAGTCCGCGGCGCAGATCGAAAATGGCACGCTCGGCTTGGCGCATGTCTTGTTCTCCAGTCTTGGGATTCCGGTTCGCGCGCTCGACTGCAGCGGGCCCGGCGGGGCCGGGCGGCGTCGCTGCCCGGTCTCGGGCGAATCGTGAGCGAATGAGCTTTGGATGTTCGGAAACTCGTGTCAGATGAGGGCGGCGGTTGCAGATTGCAAGTGCCTGGCCTTGATTGGTCCGCGTGGACAGACACAAGTTTCGCCGGAGCGGGGCGGGAAGTCGACGTTTGTGCGCCGGAAACCGGCACGCGGGCGCCGCCACCGGCCATCCCGCTGTTCCTGGGCCCGGCGGCGATGCCGCTTATCGAAAGCTGGATGCCGGGGCCTATGTGTTCGTCGCAGTTACCATCTCGCCCGCGCCGCATTGTGCGACACGCACCAGCGGGACTTGGCGGTCGCCGTGCTGCTGCGCCAGACGGCAGCCCCTTTGCGGGTATTCTTCAGCCCGACTCGGTAGCATGGTCGAGAAAGGCGAAATGACAACACGAATGGAAGATCACATCGTCGCAGCGGCGCGGACGCCGCCGCCAAGCGAAGACCCGGACGTTTGCGTGCCGATGACTTCGCGCATCGTCCATCGCGCACTGACCGACATGCTATCGGTGAGCGTGGCGCTGGCGAGCGTCGCCGAACTGATCAAGCGCCTGGAGCGCACCAAACAGACCCTGCGCGACAAGCGCATCCATGGCTTCGAGGAATGACATGAATCCAACCGTTCCCCTCACCCAAAGCACCGCCTGGCGCGCGCTGGCCGCTCATCGCGAGGAAACCGGCGACCGGCCCATGAGCAGCCTTTTCGCCGCCGATCCGGCGCGCTTCGAGCGCTTCTCCGTTCGTGGCGCCGGCCTCTTCCTCGACTACTCCAAGAACCGCATCGACGAGCGCGGGCTGGCGCTGCTGACCGGACTCGCGCGCGAACGCGGCGTGGAGGCGGCGAGGGCAGCGATGTTCGGCGGCCAGCGCATCAACAACACCGAGGATCGCGCGGTGCTGCATGTGGCGCTGCGCAACCGCAGCGACGCGCCGGTCGAAGTGAACGGCAGCGACGTGATGCCCGCGGTGCGCGAGGTGCTGCAGCGCATGGGCGACTTCGCCGAGGCGGTGCGCGACGGGCGCTGGCGCGGCCACACTGGTGAGGCGATCACCGACATCGTCAACATCGGCATCGGTGGCTCGGACCTCGGCCCGGCGATGGCCTGCCAGGCACTGGTCGCCTGCGGCCATCCGCGCCTCACCATGCACTTCGTGTCGAACATCGACGGCGACCACCTGGCCGCCGTGCTGGGCAAGGTGAAGCCCGCCACCACGCTGTTCATCATCGCCTCCAAGACCTTCACCACCATCGAGACGATGACCAACGCCGCCAGCGCGCGGCGCTGGTTCCTCGCCGGTGGCGCCGGCGAGGCGGATGTGGCGAAGCATTTCGTCGCGGTGTCGACGAATGCGGAACGCGTCGCCGCCTTCGGCATCGATACGGCCAACATGTTCGGTTTCTGGGACTGGGTGGGCGGGCGCTACTCGATGTGGTCGGCGGTGGGCCTGCCGATCGCCCTCTTCGTGGGGCGCGACGGCTTCGAGGCCATGCTCGACGGCGCGCACGCGATGGACCGCCATTTCGTCGAGGCGCCGCTCGAACGCAACATGCCGGTGATCCTCGGCCTGCTGGGCGTGTGGTACCGGGGCTTCTTCGGCTCGGCCAGCGTGTCGATCGCGCCTTATGCGCAGGCGCTCGCGCGCCTGCCGGCCTACCTGCAGCAGCTCGAGATGGAGAGCAATGGCAAGTCGGTCACGCGCGACGGCCAGCCGGTCGACACGCCCACCTGCCCGGTGATCTGGGGCGAACCCGGCACCAACGGCCAGCACGCCTTTTTCCAGTTGCTGCACCAGGGCACCGACCTGATCCCGGTCGATTTCATTGCTGCCTTGAAGGCCAGCCACGGCCTGGCGGACCACCACCGCCTGCTGCTCGCCAACTGCATCGCGCAGAGCAAGGCGCTGATGGTGGGCAAGTCGGCCGCCGAGGTGCGTGCCGAGCTGTCGGCTGCCGGGCTCGCCGGCGAGGCGCTCGAAGCGCTGGTGCCGCACCGCGTGTTTCCGGGCAACCGCCCGAGCAACACGCTGCTGCTGCCGGACCTGTCGCCGCGCTCGCTGGGCGCCCTGGTCGCGCTGTACGAGCACAAGGTGTTCGTGCAGAGCGTGATCTGGGGCGTCAACGCCTTCGACCAGTGGGGCGTGGAACTGGGCAAACAGATCGCGACCCGCATCGCCGCCGAACTGGCGGGCGGGCCGGCGGGCGAGCATGACGGCTCGACGCTGGGGCTGATCGCGGCAGCGCGCGCCGCGTCCTGACTGTGGTGAGGGTGGGGAAGGCGTGCCGGTCTTGCGCCTTCTCCCGCCTCACGACCGGTCGAACCTGACGCCCCGGGCGAGCAGCAGGCCGATCACCGACGCGCTGCCCGTGATCACCCAGGTCAGATGCCATCCGCCGTACAGGCCGGCGATCCAGGCGACGAAGGGCGGGCCGAGGAACTGGCCGAAGGACGAGCACTGCTGCATCCAGCCCACGGTGGTCGACACGGTGCGCGCGTTCGGCGCCACATGCACGACCAGCGAGAACAGCGTGCCCGGAATCAGTCCGCCCACCGCCGAGAACAGCAGTGCCGCCACGTAGCGCAGCACCGGCGCGTCGGCGGTGAGCGGGCTGAAGGCGAGGAAGGCGGTGAGCGCCATGTTGATGAAGCCGATGTAGAGCAGGTGGCGCGCACAGGTGCCGCGATGCAGCAGGCGTCCCGCCGCGATGCTGCCGAACACGTTGATGAGGCAGGCCAGCGCCGTCAGCGCGCCGGCCGTCTTGCCGG
>JAFEFM010000075.1 GCA_018240585.1 Pseudomonadota bacterium | reverse complement strand
CCAGGAAACGGAGCGCCTGCGGACGGACGAACAACAACGAGTGATCGCAATTCTGCACGGCCACATGCACGGGCACACGATCGTTCCAGCCGTGAATGCTGTGCCATCCGTCCGGCCACAGCGATTCGGGCGTGTCCAGGAACTGGTCCAGCTCGGCGGCATTGAACCGCCCCTGCCTTGTCCAGGGCTGAAAGCGAACGCCCACATTCTCGCGCTGATGTCCTTCCGGACAGGCGCCCGTGAGCGGCAAGCCCAGGCAATCCCCGGGGCGGGGAATGCCACCCGCGACATACTGCAGGCCGCGCCGCGACCAGGACTGCCCGGCGAGCGTGCTGACCGGCCTGATCCAGGTTCGCGCCACGCCGTCGAGCCGCTTGCCGGCCAGGCAGATGCCGCCGTTCTTGTGCGAACTGGCCAGAATGACGACGGGAAAGCGCATGTGAATTCGCTGTGCGGATGACGACAGTGAATTCTTGTTGCATGGGGCGATCCATGGTGTTCTGGCAAGCTTGCGGCGGAGACGGCATTGCCTGGCCTTCATCCCCAACGACACCGGGAGCGCGCACGACCGGGTGATGACCGCGGTGTATCGAGAAGCAGACGGTCTGCGTGGCATCTCGGCTGTCACGTGCTGGAGCAGAGAAACCGCTTCCAGCGGCCGCCCTCGGTCACGCCCACGCCAATCGAGGCGGTTGCGGCGCAACTCGACGGGTGAACTTCAGTCGGCAGCCTGTCTGGCCAGCATCGTCCTCAGCTTGGGCAATAGCGCCGGAACGTCATCCTGCACCATGCTCCAGAGCGTATCGTTATCGATGCCCAGATAGCCATGAATAAGCCGATTGCGTGCGACGATGATCATCCGCCATGGAATCTCTGGATTCGCATCCCTGACCGCCAGCGGGATGTGCGTCGCGGCTTCGCCGATGAGTTCCAGATTGCGAACGGTGGCGTCGAAATGCAGATCGCTGCCGACGAAGGTTCAAGGTTCATGCCCTGCGTATAGCCGATGACCTTCTCGCCGAAATCGATCATGTCGCGAAGGTAGAGGCGCCATTCGCGCACATGCGGTTCAGACATGCACCGCCTCACGCTCGATGAGCGGGCGTAACTCACTGCGCAGCGCCTTGTCCGTCACCAGATCGACCGGCACCCCGAAAAGATCCTCGAGAAAGAACTGCACACCAAAGTAGCGTTGCGACGTCGCTGCGCCGTCGAAGCGGACCAGCACATCCACGTCGCTGTCCGGCCGTGCCGTTCAAGCCCAGATCGATCTTAGGCGATGCGGACCATCGGGCCAAGCCCGAGCGCGCTACCGAGGCGCCCAGGCCGCGGGGCGGCGTTCAGCGGAACACGATGGTCTTGTTGCCGTGCACGAGCACGCGGTCTTCGAGGTGGTAACGCAAGCCGCGCGCGAGCACGGTCTTTTCGATGTCCTTGCCGTAGCGGACCATGTCCTCGACGGTGTCGGAGTGGTCGATGCGGATCACGTCCTGCTCGATGATCGGGCCCTGGTCGAGATCGGCGGTCACGTAGTGGCAGGTGGCGCCGATCAGCTTGACGCCCTTTGCGTAGGCCTGGTGGTAGGGCCTGGCGCCGACGAAGCTGGGCAGGAAGCTGTGGTGGATGTTGATGATGCGCCCCGGGTAGGCGGCGCACAGCGCGGGCGACAGGATCTGCATGTAGCGCGCCAGCACCATGGTGTCACCGCGCACTTCCTCGAAGATGCGCTGCACCTCGGCGTAGGCGGTGGCCTTGTTGTCGGCCGTGACCGGCACGTGGTGGAAGGGGATGCCGTGCCACTCGACGAAGCCGCGGAAGGTGTCGTGGTTGGAGATGACGCACGGGATCTCGATGTCGAGCTCTTTCGACTGCCAGCGCGCCAGCAGGTCGTACAGGCAGTGCTCCTGCTTGCTCACCAGCAGCACGACGCGCTTCTTCACCGCCGAGTCGGTGATCTTCCATTCCATGCAAAGCTCTTCGGCCAGCGGCCGGAAGCGCTCGCGCAGCTCGGCGAGGTGGAAGGGCAGCGAGTCGGCCTTGACCTCGACGCGCATGAAGTAGCGCCCCTCGCCTTCTCCGCTTTCGGGGCGCTCGGCGTGCAGGGAAGTTTCGAGGATCCAGCCGCCGTGGCCGGCAAAGAAGCTCGAAACCTTGGCGACGATGCCCACGCGGTCGGGGCAGGAAGCGGATAGGGTGTAGAAGCGTTCTCGGTGCATGTTGGGGAGTGAAGCGACAGATGTGAGGCGTCCCGTGCCAGGCGACGGGCGCAGGGTGAGGCTCAGACGCGCGCGAAGACCTTGTCGATTTCGGCGCGCAGCCCGGCGTAATCACGCACCACCGGGAACTGCGGGAATTCGCGGATCACGTTCTCGGGCGGATGGAACAGGATGCCGCCGTGGGCTTCGCCGAGCATCGCGGTGTCGTTGTAGGAATCACCAGCGGCAGCGACCTTGAAGTTGAGTTCCTTGAAGCGCCTGACCGCCTCCTGCTTCTGGTTGGGCATGCGCAGGTGGTAGTTCACCAGGATGCCCTCGGCGTTGGCCTCGAGGCTGTGGCAGAACAGCGTCGGCAGGCCGAGCTGCTTCATCAGCGGCTTGGCGAACTCGTAGAAGGTGTCGGACAGGATCACCACCTGATAGGCGTCGCGCAGGTCGTCGAGGAATTCGCGCGCGCCGGGCATCGGCCCCATGCTGGCGATGACTTCCTGGATGTCGGGCAGGCCGAGCTTCCTTTGCGCCAGGATGTTCAGGCGGTACTTCATCAGCGTGTCGTAGTTCGGCTCGTCGCGCGTGGTGCGACGCAACTCGGGAATGCCGGTGCGTTCGGCGAATTCGATCCAGATTTCGGGAACCAGCACACCTTCCAGGTCGAGACAGACGATACGCACCGCGCGCTCCTTGGCAGAAATCGGCAAAGTGCGGATTCTAGCATTGCGCCCTCCCCATCCCGCTCCCGCGGTTGGCGCCTGCATGGGGTTGTGACATTGTCCTGTCCCGCGCGTCCGGGGGCCCGCTAGAATCCGGCAAACTCGGCACATCAGAGATGATCAGGCTCATTCACATCAACCAGCTCCGCCCGGGCATGTACATCCACGACCTCAACTGTTCGTGGCTGGAGCACGACTTCCTGCGCAACCGCTTTGCGGTGAAGGACGCCGAGACGGTGGCGAAGGTGCGGGCCGTCGGTGTGCGCGAGATCTATATCGACACCGAGCGCGGCGCGGATGTGATCGATGACGCGACCGCGCAGGCGTCCACTTCGCCAGAGCAGCCTTCCAGCAGCGAAGCCTCCGCGCCGCCAGCACGGCCGCGGTCGCCAGTCGGCCCGCACTTGGCGACGACGGCAAAGTCCGGCAGCCACGTCGAACAGGCGCGCAGGCTGCACGGCGAGGCGACGCAGATCGTGCGCGACATGATGGGCGACATCCGGCTGGGCAAGCAGATCGAGCTGGAAAAGATCGAGCCGCTGGTGGAGCGCATGGTCGACTCGATCTTCCGCGACCAGGACGCGCTGCTGCCGCTGGCGCGCCTGAAGGAACACGACAGCTACACGTTTCAGCATTCGGTGTCGGTGTGCGCGCTGATGACCGCCTTCGCCCGCACGCTGGAGCTGCCGCGCGAAATCATCCGCGAGATCGCGATCGGCGCGCTGCTGCACGACGTGGGCAAGGCCAGGGTGCCGGACGAGATCCTGAACAAGCCCGCCAAGCTGACCGACGCCGAGTTCGACAAGATGAAGAACCACGTCGTGCAGAGCAAGATCATCCTGCAGGCGACGCCGGGCATCAGCGACATCGCGCTGGACGTGGCCGCGCAGCATCACGAGCGCCACGACGGCACCGGCTACCCGAACAAGCTCAAGGGCGAGGCGATCAGCCTGTACGGCCAGATGGGCGCCATCGTCGATGTCTATGACGCGCTCACGTCCAACCGCGTGTATCACCGGGGCATGCCGCCGACGGAAGCGCTGCGCAAGATTCTCGAATGGTCGGCGCTGCACTTCAAGCCGACGCTGGTACATGCCTTCATCCGCTCGGTGGGCATCTACCCCGCCGGATCGCTGGTGCGGCTGGAGAGCGGCCGCCTGGCGGTGGTGCAGGCCCAGCATGTCGACAAACCGATGCAGCCGATGGTGAAGGTGATGTTCCACACCGCCGGACACTATCTGCAGCCCGAGGAAGTGGACCTGCGACGCTCGCAGGACCGCATCGTCAGCCATGAGGATTTCGCCGCCTGGAACATGGACCCGATGCGCTGGCTGCCGCAGTGAAAGGAAGCGCTGCCCCGCAGCAGCGGGCTTGACCGCGACTTCGCGCGCCGGTCGCGGTCAAGCCCGCTGCTGCACGGTACTTCGATCAATCGGCAGGGATCGCTTCCAGCGCCTCGTGCAGTTCCAGCCAGCGCAGCTCGGCCTCGTCGATGCGCCCGGCCAGCTCCGCCTGGCGCTTGTTGAGCGCCGGAACGTCGCCGGCCTGTGGGCCGGTGTACAGCGCGGGGTCGGCGAGGCGCTCGTCGAGCTCGGCTTTTTCCTTGGTCCACGCCGCCAGGCGCTTGTCGATCTGCTCGATCTCCTTGAGCAGCGGCCGGCGTGCGGCCAGCCGCGCCTGGCGGTCGGCCGCGGCCTGGGCGCGGTCGGCCTTGCGCGCGGCCTTGTCCGCGGCCTGGTCGGGACATTGCGCCGCCGCCGCGGCTTCCGCGCGACGCGTGGCGAGCCAGTCGCGGTAGTCGTCGAGATCGCCGTCGAAGGGCTGGATGCGGCCATTGTCGACCAGCAGGAAGCGGTCGCAGGTGGCGCGCAGCAGCGCGCGGTCGTGCGACACCAGCACCATCGCGCCTTCATAGTCCTGCAGCGCCATCGTCAGCGCGTGGCGCATTTCCAGGTCGAGGTGGTTGGTGGGTTCGTCGAGCAACAGCAGGTTGGGGCGCTGCCAGATCAGCAGTGCCAGCGCCAGGCGCGACTTCTCGCCGCCGGAGAACGGCCCGCAGGGCGTCGTCGCCGGCGTGGAGGTGCCGCCCACGCCGTCGCCGCGGAAGTCGAAGCCACCGAGGTAGTCGCGCAGCTCCTGTTCGCGCGTCTGCGGGTCCAGCCGCACCATGTGCTGCAGCGCCGATTCGTCCGGGCGCAGGGTCTCGAGCTGGTGCTGGGCGAAGTAGCCGGTGGCCAGGCCCTTGCCTTCCAGGCGGCGGCCGGCGGCGAGCGCCAGTTCGCCGGCGAGCAGCTTGATCAGCGTGGATTTGCCGGCGCCGTTGCGCCCGAGCAGGCCGACGCGCTCGCCCGGGCGCAGGGTGATGGCGATGCGCTCGAGCACCATCCTGTCGCCGTAGCCGACCGCGCCCTCCTCGATCTGCAGCAGCGGATCGGGCGCCGGCGGCGCGTCGCGGAAGGCGAAGCTGAAGGGCGTGTCGACGTGCGCGGCGGCGATGCGCTCCATGCGCTCGAGCGCCTTGATGCGGCTCTGCGCCTGGCGTGCCTTGGTCGCCTTGGCGCGGAAGCGGCGGATGTAGTCCTCCATGTGCGCGATCTCGCGCTGCTGCTTGTCGTACATCGCCTGCTGCTGCAGCAGGCGCTCGCCGCGCTGGCGCTCGAAGTCGGAATAGCCGCCGCTGTAGAGGCTGAGCCTTTGCTGCTCGATGTGGGCGATGTGGGTGACGCAGGCATCGAGGAACTCGCGGTCGTGCGAGATCAGCAGCAGCGTGCCGCGGTAGTCGCGCAGCCAGGCCTCGAGCCAGATCACCGCGTCGAGGTCGAGGTGGTTGGTGGGCTCGTCCAGCAGCAGCAGGTCGGAGCGGCACATCAGCGCCTGCGCCAGGTTCAGGCGCATGCGCCAGCCGCCGGAGAAGTCCGCCACCGGGCGCTCGATGTCGGCCGGCAGGAAGCCGAGTCCGTCGAGCAGCGCCGCCGCGCGGGCGCGCGCCGCGTAGCCGCCGATCTCGTGCAGGCGGGCATGCAGTTCGCCGATGTGGGCGCCATCGTGGGCGGCTTCGGCGGCGGCAAGCTCGGTCTCGATGCGGCGCAGCTCGGCGTCGCCGTCGAGCACGTAGTCGATCGCCGGCTGCGGCAGGCCCGGCGTTTCCTGCGCCACATGGGCGATCACCCAGCCGGGCGGCATTTCCAGGTCGCCCTGGTCGGGATGCAACTGGTCGCGCAGCAGGGCGAACAGGCTGGACTTGCCGCTGCCGTTGGCGCCGGTGAGGCCGACCTTCCAGCCCGGGAAGATCTGCAGGCTGGCGCCTTCGATCAGGGTTTTGGCGCCACGGGCGAGGCGCAGGTTGCGGAGGCTGATCACGTCTTGAAACGAGCGCAGGGGCGCGCCCGATGAAATAAAGGCGGTATTCTACGCGCCCAGCCGACCT
>JAFEFM010000074.1 GCA_018240585.1 Pseudomonadota bacterium | reverse complement strand
GGGCGTGAGGCCGTGCGGCACCGCGCGCGCACCGGTCTCGGTCAGCATCAGCACCTTGTCCTCGGTGACGGCGGTCCTGAGCGGGGCGCCCTTTTCCTTCCAGTCGGGGATCAGCTCTGTGAGCGCACGCGGGTCCATCACCGCGCCCGACAGGATGTGGGCGCCGATCTCGGCGGCCTTTTCGATCAGGCACACGGAGACGTCCTGGCCCTTGGCCGCGGCCAGTTGCTTGAGCTTGATCGCCGCGGCCAGCCCCGCGGGGCCGCCGCCGACGATCAGCACGTCAAATTCCATCGATTCGCGTTCCATCCGTTTCTCCTCTGGACTGTGCGGCATGTGCCCTATCTGGGTTCTGCGCCTTGAACGTTCCGCCGATGGTGCGAGCGGCAGGACGGAGCGTGCGGCGCTCTTAAAAACATACGGGTGCGTATGTTACATTACTCCGGCTTTTCGACAACAAGGAAAACCGGAAGTGGAGACGACGAGAAAGCATCTGCGCACCAGCCGCATGCCGGTGCGCTGGGGTGACATGGATGCCTACGGCCATGTGAATAACACCGTCTATTTTCGCTATTTCGAGCAGATACGTGTGGAGTGGCTGGAAGAGATGGGATGTATCGTACGCCCGGACGAGCCGGTGGGTCCGGTCATCATCAATGCCAGTTGCACCTTCTTCGCGCCGGTGAATTATCCGGCCACCATCATCGTGAAGATGTATGGCGGCGAACCGGGCCGCACCAGCCTGATGACCTGGTACGAGCTGTACGTGGAAGGCGATGATCGCCTGTTTGCCGAAGGCGCGGCCAAGACCGTCTGGATGGACATGCAGACGGGCAAATCTTCGGCCTTGCCGGATAATGTCCGCGCACTGTTCGACCAAGCATGAACAACTAAAGCAAGTCTGGAGGAGACGCAATGAATACTGCAGCGGAACAGGCGTTGTGGACGCCGTCGCCCGAGCGCATCGCCAATGCCAATGTGACTGCCTTCCGCCTCGCCGCGGAGAAGCGATGGGGCGTGAGCCTGCCCGACTACGACGCGCTGTACGCGTGGTCGGTGGCGCAGCCCGAGCAGTTCTGGGTGAGCGTGTGGGAGGGCGAGGGCATCGGCGGCGGCGTGATCGGCCACCGCGGCGAGCGCGTGCTGGAAGACGGCGACAAGATGCCCGGCGCGAAGTGGTTCCCGGACGCGAAGCTCAACTTCGCGCAGAACCTGCTGCGCTCGCGCGATGCGCATGACGCGATCGTGTTCTGGGGCGAGGACCGGGTGATGAATCGCATGAGCCACGGCGAGCTCTACCGCGCGGTGGCGCACTTCGCCGCGGCGCTGAAGGAGCAGGGCGTGGTCGCCGGCGACCGGGTGGCCGCCTACATGCCCAACATGCCCGAGACGGTGATCGCGATGCTCGCCGCGGCCAGCCTCGGCGCCATCTTCACCTCGGCCTCGCCGGATTTCGGCGTGCAGGGCGTGCTCGACCGCTTCGGCCAGACCGAACCCAAGGTGCTGGTGGCCTGCGACGGCTACTACTACGGCGGCAAGACGGTGGACGTGC
>JAFEFM010000073.1 GCA_018240585.1 Pseudomonadota bacterium | reverse complement strand
CAGAGCCCCGGAGCCTCACATGGACACGATCCTTACCCGAGACCAGCAGCTTGCCGGCCAGCCCCGGCCGATGACACCCGACGTCGATGAGCGGCTGATGGCACGCATCGACGCCGCCTGCGAACAGGCCTGCCAGGCGATCGCGCCGGCCTGGCCGCTCGACCGCGCGATCGCGGTGAATCCGCACTGGGGGCGCATCGGCCGGCCGCTGCGCGAGGTCGCCGCGCGCATGGCGGTGCTGGGCGACATCCGGGTGTTTCCGTCGCGCGACTACCTCAAGGAGGCGTGGGACGCCGGCCGCATCACCCGCGCCGATCTCGCCCATGCCATCGCGACGCTGCCTGCGGCGCAGGCTGCAGGCCTGACCGCCGCGCAATGCATCGAGGCCTTGCACAAGGCCTCGAGCCTGCCGCGGCTGCCGCTGCTGATCGACGTGCTCGATGACGATCCGCAACGCCACGCCCGCCTGTCGTGGCGGCAGGCGATCACCCACCAGGTGAGCCAGACCTGCGCTGCCTACTTCGACGAACACCAGGCCGACTGGCAGCCGTCGCGCGCAGAGGGTCTGTACGCCTTCTGGCGCGACACCATCACCCACGACCATGGCATCGCCGTGCTGATGGGCCTGCCCGACCTCGGCCGCGCGCTCGACGCGCTGCCGCCGACACGGGCGGATGCGGAACGCTGGGTCCTGCAGCGCCTCGGCCTGCCCGAGGCGGTCTGGCCGGAATACCTCGAAGCGGTGTTGCTCACCGTCAATGGATGGGCTTCCTGGTGCGCCTGGCTGGGCTGGGAAGCACGACTGGCGGGCGGCACGGATGCGCATCTGCGCGACCTGCTGGCCATTCGCCTGGCGTGGGGCGCGATCCTGCTCGAATGCAAGGACGACGCCGTCACGCGCAAGGCGTTCTCGGCCCTGCTGGCCGAGTGGATCCACGCGCCCGAGCGGCTGCGGCAGGCAGAAGACATGCTCGTGATCGACGAAGTCTGGCAGCAGGCGCTCGAAGCGGGTTACCAGCGCGAGCTGGCTCGCAAGCTCGGCCAGGTGCCTGCTGCGCCGGCAATGGCCAGCGCGGAGGCCGGCAGCGCGGACGCCGGCATCGAGGTCCAGGCCGCGTTCTGCATCGACGTGCGCAGCGAACCCATGCGCCGCGCGCTCGAGGCGGTGTGGCCGGCCATCCAGACGATCGGCTTTGCCGGCTTCTTCGGCCTTCCGCTCGCCTACACGCCGCTCGCGACCGCGGCGCGCAGGCCGCAACTGCCGGGCCTGCTCGCCCCCGCGCTGGAAGTGACCGACCGCATCACGCCGGCTGCGGCCGCAAACGGCGCAAGCGGGCAGGCATTGGACGACGCCGCAGGCCAGGCCCGCCAGCGCCGCTTCGCCTGGTCGGCGCAGGGCCAGGCCGCCAGCCGCTGGCCGAGCGCGGCGTTTTCCTATGTGGAAGCGGCCGGCGTCGCCTACCTCGGCAAGCTCGCGCGCTGGCTGAAGCCGTCCACCGCTGCGCGCACGCGCGACGACCTCGCCGGCCTGCCCGCGCGCTACCGCGCCCTCTGCCGGCCGACTTTCAGCGGCCTGGACACCGATGCCAAAGTCGCGCTCGCGGCGCGCGTCCTCCATGCCATGGGGCTGGACCGCAAGCTGGCGCCGCTGGTGCTGCTGGTGGGGCACGGCAGCCAGACCAACAACAATGCCCACGCTGCCGCACTGGATTGCGGCGCCTGCTGCGGCCAGACGGGCGAGGTCAACGCGCGCCTGCTGGCGCAACTGCTGAATGAAGCGGACGTTCGCGCCGGCTTGCGACTCGAGGGCATCACCGTCCCGGAGCAGACGGCATTTGTCGCCGCCCTGCACAACACCACCACCGACGAGATCGAGGGCTTCGACCTCGACCTGCTGCCGCCCGACGCCCGCGCGCGCTGGGAGCGGCTGCAGGACGCGTTCGCCCACGCCTGCGACCAGGTGCGCCGCGAGCGCGCACCGCGCCTCGGCATCGATCCGCGCGCCGGGCATGACGCGCT
>JAFEFM010000072.1 GCA_018240585.1 Pseudomonadota bacterium | reverse complement strand
GTGGCTCGCCGCCGCGCCGCGCACCAGGCCCTCGACGCCGGCCTTGGCTGCGGCGATGGCCTCATGGTTGGGCGTGCCGATGCGAGCGGCGATCGACGACACCAGCACCGCCGCGCCGGGCAGGCGTGCCTCGCGCAGGCTGCCGACGAAGCCGGCCAGGGTGTGGAAGGCGCTCACCAGGTTGGCGCGCAGGCAGTCGTCGAAGTCGGCCTCGCTCATGCGGTGCATCGCGCCCAGCCGGATGTTGCCGACGCAATGCGCCAGCGCCGTGGGCTGCATCCCGCGCCCGGCTGCCTGCTCGAAGATGTGGCGCACCCCCTCGGGCGTGGCGCAATCGGCCTCGACCTGCAGGTGCGCATCACCGAAGGCGGCATGCAGGCGCGCGGCATCGCGGCTCACCACGACCGCTGTCCATCCATCGGCAACGAGCCGCTTGACCAGCGCCTGCCCCAGGCCGCCCGCCGCGCCGGTTACGAGTGCAATCCTTTCCACGCCGCCTGCTCCTTCGCGCACCTCGCGATATTGTCCTCGACAATTATGCGGACGCCGAGAAAGTGAAGTGTTTAATCTCTCTTTTTATAAATGGAGACTAGAAAATATTCTCCGTTTTGTCCAGGACAAAAAAGAGGCACACCACACTCGGCGACCGCCGCACGCCGGCGCAGGCGGCACGGCCTGATGCGATGTTCAGCGCTGCAGGACTTCCGGCAGGGTGACGACCGACCAGCCCCGCGCTTCCAGCGCCTCGCGCAGATGCCGCGCAGCCTCAACTGCGCCGGGGTTGTCGCCATGCACGCAGATGCTTTCCACCCGCGCCGGCAGCACCTTGCCGCTCTGCGACACCAGGCCGCCCGCCTCCAGCATGCGCAGCACGTGGGCCACCACTTCGTCGTGACCACGGAGCACCGCTCCGGGCTGGCTGCGCGGCGCGAGCATGCCCTGCTCCGTGTAGGCGCGGTCGGCAAAGATCTCGCCCGCCACCTGCAAGCCCGCGCGTTCGCCGGCGCGGTGCAGTTCCGACAGCACCGGCGCGAGCAGGATCAGTTCGCAGTCGACCGCGCGCACTGCACGCGCCACCGCGTCGGCCAGCGCCGCATCCTCGCAGGCCTGGTTGCTGAGCGCACCGTGCGGCTTCACATGGGTGACGCGCCCGCCCTCGGCAGCGGCCATGCCCATCAGCGCGCCCACCTGGTAGATCACCATGGCTTCCAGTTCCGCCGGCGCGAGCTTCATCGGCCGGCGCCCGAAGCCCTGCAAGTCGGGGTAGGCCGGGTGCGCGCCGAGGCTCACCCCGGCAGCGAGCGCGGTGCGCACCGTGTGGCGCATCACCAGCGGGTCGCCGGCATGGAAGCCGCAGGCGATGTTGGCCGAGCGCACCACCTGCAGCAGAGCTTCGTCCTCGCCCATCTTCCAGGCGCCGAAGGATTCGCCGAGATCGGCGTTGAGGTTGATCTTCATGGTCTCGGGCTCCGTTCATCTCCGGCTTGTTCGAATGGCAGCGGACGGTACTCGGGCGCCAACGCGTGCACGACGCCGCCCACCAGGTTGGCGCCGTAGAGCACCGCGAGATCGACCCCGTCGGGCAGCAACGGGCGAATCGTGGCGAGCAGCGCGCGCATCTCGGCCTCGCTTGCGCGAGCGATGCTGGCGCCCTCGTCGGCCGTCACCGCGGCAAAGCGCAACGCCTGACCCGGCCACAGCGAGGCCAGGCGTGGGAGGTCGGCGGTGATGACGGTGGCGATCTTGGGATAGCCGCCGGCAGTCTGCGCATCGGCCAGCAGCACGATGGGCCGGCCGTTGCCCGGTACCTGGATCGAGCCCGGCACGGTGGCGTCCGACACGATTTCGGCGGCACCGCGATGCGCCAGCCGCGGCCCGTCGAGGCGAATTCCCATGCGGTCCGCCTCGGCAGTGACGCGATATTCGCTAACCAGCAGGGTCTGCAGCGCCTCGTCGGTGAAATGCCCGGCCTGCGGCCCCGGCACGATGCGGATCGGGCCCGCATCGGCCAGCGGCGGCTGCGGCAGCGCGCGGTCGACGCCGTCGCCGGTATCGACCGGCAACCGCATCCCCGGGGCCAGCGCCCTTCCATCCAGCCCGCCGAGGCCGGCTCGCACGTAGGTGGAAGCGCTGCCCATCACCGCCGGCAGCTTCAGGCCCGCCACCGCGACCACCGCAATGCGGCCGCGCGCCATCCGCCGGATGCACAGGCGCTCGCCTTCGGCCAGCGTCACCGAGCGCCAGGACGGGAGGTTGCGGCGCCCATCGCGGCCGTCGACTTCGACGTTGGCGTCGCCCGCCACCGCCACCCGCAGCGCGCCGCCGCGCACCGCCACCTGCAGGCCACCGTCGAAGCATTCGATGACAGGCGCGTCCTCGGCGTTACCGGCGAGTGCATTGGCGATGCGCATCAGGCGCGGGTCGAGCACGCCTGCCCAGGGCACGCCGATGCGCCGGTAGCCGCGCCGCCCGCCGTCCTGCAGCGAGGCATAGGCGCCGGGGGCGACGATCTCGAGTGCGGCGTGAGATGTCATGCGCCATCCTGCGCCATGACGCGGTCACCCGCATCTGCATGCAGCCAGTCGAGCGGATCGAGCTCCCCTCGGCGGAGTCCGGCTTCGATGGCGCGACAGTCATCCGCGCCGACGGGCACGAAGCGCACCCGGTCACCCGCTGCCAACAGCGCGGGCGAATCGCGCCGGGCGTCGAACAGCGGCACCGGGCAGCGCCCGAGCAGATGCCAGCCGCCGGGGCTTTCCCACGGATAGATCGCGGTCAAGCCGGTGGCGATCGCCACGCTGCCTTTCGGCACGCGCACGCGCGGCGTGGCGCGACGCGGCAGGCGCAGCTTTTCGGGCAGGTCGCCCATGAACGGGAAGCCCGGCAGGAAGCCCAGCATGTAGACCCGATACTCGGTGCCGCTGTGCAGCGCGACCAACTCGGCTTCGGTGATCTCCAGCGTGCGCGCCACCTCGGCCAGATCGGGCGCAGCCTCGCCCTCGTAGCACACCGGCAGCCGCCAGTGCCGGCCGGGCGCCGGCGCGGCGTGCGCGGCGGCGGCCAGCAGGGGCTGCAGTTCGGCCAGCAGCGCCTCGCGGCCGGTGGCGAGCGGATCATAAAACAGCGTCAGCGAGCGGAAGGTGGGCATGGTCTCGATCAGACCGGCCAGCCCACCCTCAGCCTGGCGGCGCGCGATCGCGGCGTCGAGCGCATTGACCGCCGCCAGCAGGCCGCGGTCGATCGCATCGCCGAACTCGATGGTCAATGCCGCGTCGCCGGCATCCAGAATGGAAACGCTCACCGGCGCTCTCCTCGTCTTTCAGGATTGGCGCGAACAAAATACGCAGAGAATCGTGCAGCGCACAACGTCTGACCGACACGCGCTGCTTCGCTGGGGCATCATACATAGCCACAAGCTTTCATCCACGAGGATACGTTTCATGGCAAACGCCAACGCCAACGCCACCATGGTTCAGCGCCTGATGCGCATGAGCCTGATCTCACAGATTGCCATCGGCCTCGTGCTGGGCATCGTCCTGGCCCTGGTCGCACCGGAAGCCACCAAAGCGGTCGCGCTGTTGGGCGACCTGTTCATCGCCGGTCTCAAGTCGGTCGCGCCCGTACTGGTCTTCGTGCTGGTGATGGCCGCCATCGCCAGCCATCAGCATGGC
This sequence comes from Pseudomonadota bacterium, assembly GCA_018240585.1. Lineage (GTDB taxonomy): Bacteria > Pseudomonadota > Gammaproteobacteria > Burkholderiales > Rhodocyclaceae > Thauera. The sequence continues at coordinate 993 of JAFEFM010000072.1, read as the reverse complement.
CAGACCACCCACATCCGCCCGATCCTAGTGCTCTACGTGGTTGGCACGCTGGCCGCGGCGCTGGTCGCCGTCATCGCCAGCTTCGCGTTCCCGACCACCCTGGTGCTCAATGCGCCGCCGGTCGCCGGCACCCCGCCGGGCGGCATCATCGTCGTGATCAAGAACCTGCTGCTGAGCGCCATCACCAACCCGGTGAAGGCCCTGATGGAAGCCAACTTCATCGGCATCCTGGCATGGGCGATCGGCCTCGGCATGGTGTTGCGCCATGCGAGCCCGGCGACCCGGACCATGCTGAACGATCTCGCCGATGCGGTCTCCAGCATCGTCCACGTCGTGATCCGCTTCGCGCCGCTGGGCATCTTCGGCCTGGTGGCCGCCACGCTGGGTGACGCCGGTCTGGATGCGCTGCTCGGCTACGGCCGCCTGCTGATGGTGATCGTCGGCTGCATGGTGTTCGTCGCCCTGGTGGTGAACCCGCTGATCGTGTACTGGAAGATCCGCAGCAATCCCTATCCGCTGGTCTTCACCTGCCTGCGTGAGAGCGGCATCACCGCCTTCTTCACCCGCAGCTCGGCGGCCAACATCCCGGTGAACATGGAACTGTGCAAGCGCATGGGCCTGCACGAGGACACCTACTCGATCTCCATCCCGCTCGGCGCCACGGTCAACATGGCCGGCGCGGCGATCACCATTTCGGTGATGACACTCGCCGCCACCCACACCCTGGGCATCCAGGTGGACATCTGGACCGCGCTGCTGCTGTGCGTCGTGTCGTCGTTCGCCGCGGCCGGCGTGTCGGGCGTGGCGGGCGGCTCGCTGCTGCTGATCCCGATGGCCACCGCGCTGTTCGGCATCTCCAGCGACGTGGCGATGCAGATCGTGGCGATCGGCTTCGTCATCAGCGTGGTGCAGGATTCGGCGGAAACGGCGCTGAACTCCTCCACCGATGTGGTGCTGACCGCCGCAGGCTGCGCCGCCGCGACCGGCGAGCGG
>JAFEFM010000071.1 GCA_018240585.1 Pseudomonadota bacterium | reverse complement strand
TGCCAGCGCGCGAAGCGGGCATCGTCGGTCTGGAAGCAGGTCATGATGCCCAGCCAGCCACCGGGGCGCAGCAGCGCATCGAGCCGGGCGAACTCCTCGGCCGGATGGTGAAAGTGCTCGACGACCTCGGTGCAGGTAACGAAGTCGTAGCGGCGCTGCAGCACCGATCGGTCGGGCGCGAAGAAGGGGTCGTACAGCGCAACCGCATGGCCGGCGCGCTGCAGCATCCGGGCCAGCACAGGCCCCGGACCACAGCCGAAATCCAGTCCTTCGCGCACCGGCGCGAGCCTCGCCAGCAGCGGCGCCGCGAGGCGCGCGAGAAAGGCAAGGTAGCCCGCATCGTCGGCTTCGTTGCGATGCCGCTCGTATTCGGCGCGCTCCCGCTCCGCCGTCGGATGCTGGTGTGCGAGGAGGAAGGTGGCTTCGCACACCTCGCAGCGCCCGTAATCCGACGCATCGACGCGCATGAAATGGCGCGGCGAATCGGCGAGACAGACCGGACAGGCGGGCGGCAAGGGCGTGGGAGCTTGAGCCATGTCCGCATTCTAGCCGCGAGCTCCGCCTACCCACCGCACGCCAGCCGCGCGTCGCGTGCGGCGCTGCCCTACCGTCCCTGACGCTTGCGCCCGCCGTGGCGGCCGCTCACCAGGTCGCCAGCGAGACTCCGGCAAACGGGTCGTCGTCGGACGAAGAGGAAGACGAAGCCGAAGGCGATGACGACGATGACGCGGGCGGGGCCGTGCTTGCCGGGGGCGGGGTCGCCTGCCACGCGTCGCGGTTCTGCCAGGTGGCGAGTGTCAGGCCCAATTCCGCGAACACCCGCTCGGCAACCACGATGCTCGTCTGCCGCGAGTCGGTCTTGCCGCCGCCCATCGAGATGAAGCCGACGAGTTGGTGCGCCGGGGTGAACACCGGCCCGCCGGAATCGCCGGCACGCGAAGTGCGCTCGCGCATGGTCACCATGTTCGCCTGTTTCGTGCCGAACGCCACCGCCCCGCGTTCGCCCCCCTTCTTCTGCAATGCCGGCGGATCCACACGATTGGACTTGAAGCCGCTGTGGCGAACGGGGATGCGCACATTGTTCGCCCACCACTGCTCCTGCCGCTGCGTTCGGCTTCCCTCGATCAGCTTCCAGTAGTTCGAGAACGGAAAGACGCCGGTCAGCGGCGCCTTGAAATCGACGACGCTGAAGTTGTCCTCGCGCAGTCCCGCATTCACCGCCCGGCCTATCGTCACGAGCGCGGTATCGAGCTTCTTGTGGATTTCCGTGACGACGCCGAACACGTCGCCGTCTCCAAAACTCACCGGGTTCTGGAGCGTCGCTGCATGCGCGGCGATGACCCCATACAGCTCATTCTTCCTGGAATGGCGGAAGGCGAAACAGCCAAGGCTTGCAGGGCCATTCCCGCTGCAGAGGATCAGTGCTCCCGGTGCCAGCATGAAATACCCTCCCCGACCTTGCCCACGCCATCCTGTGCCGCGCTGCCCCGTCGCACCCACCCGACTGCGCGTTTCCCAGGGCACCGTCCGCCACGCAGTTCCGCCAGGCGCCACCGGCCCAGCGTCGAACCCCGTTGAACTGAACAATAGCCCACGCCGATCGCGCTTCAAGCTCCGTCGGCGCGCAGCCGTCGCGAGGGTTTGCCGCCATTCACCCCAGCAGCGCCACGCTCTTGATCTGCGCCCACATCGGCCGCCCTGCCGCGATGCCCAGTTGCTCGCACGAGCGCCGCGTGATGCGCGCCAGCAGCGGCGTGCCCTGCGCGTCGACGCGCACCAGCACATGGGCGGGTGTGTCGGCTTCTCCCACCTCCATC
>JAFEFM010000070.1 GCA_018240585.1 Pseudomonadota bacterium | reverse complement strand
AGCTTGATGCGTGGCTCGGTCGCGGACAAGGCCGTCAGCAAGGGCCAGGAGCCGTCCGTCGAACCGTCGTCGACCACGATCAGTTCCCAGTCGCCCCGTGTTTGTGCCTGAACGCTGAGAATGCTCCGCTCGACGTGTTTGGCCTCGTTGTAGCAGGGCATGATGATGGAGATGGTGGGGGGCGGTTCGTGCTTCCGCAGCCTGCCGTGGCCCGGATTTTCCGGCGCGTTCGGTCGCCGTACCGGCGGGGGCCGGGGCTCGGGGCGATCTCTCAGATCATTTGCTTTCATTCGTGCATGGGCGAAGTGCGATGCGTGCGCTGCATCCTTCGTTACAAGTTAGTTTGCACGAATATAGGCGATATATGGACGGAATGCCATCCAGATGGGATTGAGCCTCGCCTTTCCGGGCGTGAAAAGCTGCTCTGGCGAAGCGTTTAGCGCCATGGGGCGCGCCGGATAGCGGCTAGGAACCTTGCATATTGTGCTGGTCGTCATCGTCGAAGAATCTGATCAGCCTGCTGTGTGCCGCAAGCGGGAGCAGGGCGGGCAGCATGTAGAGCCAGTCCCGTGGCGATCCATATCGCGCACGCATGGCGCACCTGAAAATGGCACGTGCGGCGACGAGCTCGCGCTTCCAGTAGCAGTCGAAGCCGGCGCGTAACACATTGTCGTACATCAGCCTGCGGAGACCCGCGCGGCCTGTGCGCCTGGCAAAGTCGGGATGCGTTCGCACATAGGCTTGCTGCGCTGCAAGAAGCTGCTCCACGGCACGCGGCTTGTTCGACGAAGCTTGCCCCGCCCCGTGAAAGTGATAATAGGCGAGCACCTCCGGCACCCTGACGATGGGTGCCTTTGCCGCGATTTCCAGCCAAAGGGCATAGTCTTCGGCGTTCTTCAGGGTCCGATCGAATCCACCGGCGGACACGATTGCCGGCCGGCGCACCATCGCTGCGTGGATGGGCCAGCGGCATCCCGCAAACAGCTTTTCTTCCTTGTCGGGTGTTTCGTACTCCGGGGGAATGAATGGCTGGCCGCGTCCGCCGGGGACCCCGACGTTCTGCCAACCGCAGTAGGCGAGCGCGGCCTCAGGTCGGGTGGCAAGTGCCGCCAGCATCGTCTCGAGAAAGCGTGGTGCCCAGGTATCGTCGGCATCGAGAAAGGCAACGTACTCTCCCCGGGCAAGCCCGAGTCCGGCGTTCCGCGCCGCGCTGACGCCCTGGTTCGTTTGCTGCAGGACGACAAGGCGGTGGTCGCCTTGTGCTTTCAGCCATTCGTATGAGCGATCTCTCGAACCGTCGTCGATGACGATCAGTTCCCAGTTGTCGAACGTCTGCGCAAGAACACTGGAAAAACTCAAGGGCAGGTGATCCCGCGCGTTGAAGCAGGGCATCACGATGGAGATTGCGGGCTGCGCGGCCGGCGTGTTCATTTGGCGAGGCCCAGGCGGCGAAATGCGTAGCGCCCGACGTCTCTCCACGCAACGTCGTGGCTGCCGAAGAACAGCTTGCGGGCGAAACTCGACGTCGTATCGGTGTTGGTGATGGTGAGGCGCCGCAACTGGTACGGATCGCCATCCTTCAGTGCCCATCCCGTGCGTGTGGTGCACGCCGCCTGGTACCCGGCAACTTTCACCGCCTCGGCGCAGCGCGCGTCCCAGGCGCCGTAAGGGTAGGCGAAGCTCGACACCGGGCGTGCGGTGACCGTTTCCAGAATCTCTCTGGACTCCTGCAGATCCCCGGCCAGTTGATCGTCGGCGAGCGCGGGAAGGCGGTGGTGGCGCATCGAGTGCGAGCCGATCTCCATGCCGGCGGCCTGCATCTGGCGCAACTGGTGTGGATTCAGGATTTTTCCTGTCGGGCGACCGTCCGCGGGCCAGGCTGGGGAACTGCCAAGCGACCCGGCCACGATGAACCACGTTGCCCGCATGCCGCGCTTCTCGAGCGCCTCACATGCGGCAAGGTTGTCTTCGTAGCCGTCGTCGAAGGTAATCACTACCGTGCGCGCATGCCGCGCGGGCGTTGCGACGAGTTCAGCCATGGTCGGCGTCGCATATCCCTCGGCCGCAAGAAAATCGAGCTGCGATAGGAAGCGGCGCAGAGATACAGCCCAGGTCCAGGTTGGCGCCTCGGTGCCACGTTGGACGGAGTGGTACATCAGGATGAGCGGGCCGTGTTCTCCGGCACCCCGGTGCAGCGCGGCGGAAAGAGGGTCGATTCTCATTGGGATTCAGGGGCAATTTGTTGTCCGATCGAACTCTCATCCACCGCCAGATGCGCCGACTTGCAGGCAGATCAAGAGGCCTTCAGTTCATCCCGAATAACCTCGAGCCAGGCGTGTCCCCACTTCTGGTCCGGCTCGACATAATTGCCCTCGGCCCATTCATTCCATGCCTTGAGGAATACGATTCGCTCTTCCGTGGGGCGATCCACCACGCGAACAATTGCCTCGTGAAGCACGCCCCGGAAAAGCTCTGGCGTAGCGTTGTGGAATACGATGCCTCGCATTTCCGATCGAGGTGTGTTGTCCCAATTCGGCAATACCAGCGGGTAGTCAGTCCAGTCGACCTTGTTGCTACGCAGAAGAATAGGGACGATTTCCTCGTAGTCCCAAATGGTCAGTTCGTGCTTGTTCCCTTCCAATAACAGCTTCAGCTTTGTGGAAAGGTAACGGCGTGGAATCCGCCCGTCGCGACGAGGTAGGGCTTGCATCGTGCTGGCATCGAGACCACGTGCACGGGGATCCCACGACTCGTCACGATTCGAAACCCCAATGAGGTGCAGGCCGGGAAGGCCGGCCTCCTGTGCGCGCTTCCGCCAAAATTCGACAACACGCTGGATGTCCGGAATGTCGTCCGGGCGGTAGATGACGAAAATGGGCTTCCCATCGAGTTTCAGATAGCGCTTGTCCGTGAAGGCTTGCAGCAGCCAATCGAAGTGCGCAGCATGATCGTCCCATCCAGGGTAGGTCTGCTCGATGAGCATCTCGTTGGTGCCCTGCCACGCCGTGTTCCAGCTATGGTTTGCCCAACAAAGACAGAACGGGAAATCGGGTTCGCCGGAATGAAGAATCTCGTTGAATGGGCGTTCGAGAATTCTGCGCCCACCAAACCAATAGTGGTAATAGCAGAATCCTTCAATTCCATATTGTCGAGCAAGATCGGCTTGTGCCTGTCTTGCTTCCGGAAGCCGAAGGTCGTAGAAACCCAAGTCGGCGGGAATGTGAGGCTGATAATGGCCCGGGAAAAGTGGCGTTGCCTTTGCGACGTTCGTCCATTCCGTGAAGCCCTT
>JAFEFM010000006.1 GCA_018240585.1 Pseudomonadota bacterium | reverse complement strand
GCCGCGCTCGCCCGCGGCCGGCTGCGCCACCTGCGGCGCGCGGTGAAGGTGTTCGGCTTCCACCTGGCGCCGATCGACCTGCGCCAGAACTCCGACGTGCACGAGCGGGTGGTCGCCGAACTGCTGGAAGTCGCTCGCCCCGGCACCGGCTACCGTACCCGCGACGAAGCCGGGCGCTGCGAACTGCTGCTGGAGGAACTCGCCACCGCGCGGCCGCTTGCGTCGCCGCACGTGAAGTATTCGGACGAGACCGAGTCCGAGCTCGCGATCTTCCACGCAGCCCGCCGCGCGCACCTGCGCTACGGCACTGCGGCGATCCGCCAGTGCATCATCTCCAAGGCCGACGACGTCTCCGACCTGCTCGAACTCGCGGTGCTGCTGAAGGAAGCCGGCCTGCTGCGCCCGGTCGACAAGGCGCTGGACGTGAACCTCGTGCCGCTGTTCGAGACCATCGGCGACCTGGAGAATGCCGCCCGCGTGATGGATCGCCTGTTCTCGCTGCCGCGCTACCGCGAACTGCTCGCTGGCGCGCGCAACGACACCCAGGAAGTGATGCTGGGCTATTCCGACAGCAACAAGGACGGTGGCTTCATGACCTCCGGCTGGGCGCTGTACAAGGCCGAAGGCGAGTTGGTCGAGGTCTTCGCCCGCCACGGCGTGCGCCTGCGGCTGTTCCACGGTCGCGGCGGCTCGGTGGGCCGCGGCGGCGGGCCGAGCTACCAGGCCATCCTGGCGCAGCCCGAAGGCGCGGTGCAGGGGCAGATCCGCCTCACCGAGCAGGGTGAGGTGATCGGCGCCAAGTACGGAAACCCGGAAGTCGGCCGCCGCAACCTCGAAGTGCTCGTCGCCGCCACGCTGGAAACCAGCCTGCGCCCGGCCGGCGCCGAACCCACGCCACAGGCCTTCCTCGACGCGATGCAGGCCTTGTCCGACGAGGCCTTCACCGCCTACCGCGGCCTGGTCTACGAGACGCCGGGGTTCGAGCAGTACTTCTGGGAATCGACGGTGATCTCCGAGATCGCCGGCCTCAACATCGGCTCGCGCCCCGCCTCGCGCAAGAAGGGCACGCGGATCGAGGACCTGCGCGCGATTCCGTGGGTGTTCTCGTGGGCACAGTGCCGGCTGATGCTGCCCGGCTGGTTCGGCTTCGGCAGCGCGGTGAAGCGCTTCCTCGCCGCGCGGCCGGACGACGGCATGGCGCTGCTGCAGCGCATGCATCGCGAGTGGTCGTTCTTCGCCACGCTGCTGTCGAACATGGACATGGTGCTGTCCAAGAGCGACCTCGCGATCGCCTCGCGGTACGCCGGACTGGTGAAGGATGTGGCGCTGCGCGAGACCATCTTCAACCGCATTCGCAGCGAATGGCAGGACACGGTGGACGCCCTGTTGGCGATCACCGCGCAAAAGGAACTGCTCGACGGCAACCCTTTGCTCAAGCGCTCGATCCGCAACCGCTTCCCCTACCTCGACCCGCTCAACCATGTGCAGGTCGAGCTGCTGCGCCGCCACCGCGAGCAGGGTGACGACGAGCGCATCCGCCTCGGCATCCAGATTTCCATCAACGGCATCGCCGCGGGGCTGCGCAACAGCGGCTAAGCCGGCCTACAGCCCCAGCGCCTGCTTCACCGCCGGCCACTGGCGGCGGCTGACCGGCAGGCGCTCGTCGCAGCCGGCAAGCAGGATCTGCCAATGCGCATCGCCGTCGTCCTCGCCCACCCGCTCGACGCCCTTCACCGCCGCGCGGGCGACGAGGCAGTTGCGATGGATGCGCAGAAAGCTGTGGCAGAACTCGCGCTCGAGATTCACCAGCGACTCGTCGAGCAGGTAGTCGCGCTCGACGGTGCGCGCGGTCACGTACTTGAGTTCGGCGCGCAGGTAGAGCACATCGGCCACCGGCAGCAGCAGCGTGCGGTTGCGCTCGTTCACGCTCAGGTGGCGCCGTCCGCCGGCCGGTTCTGCAGCGGGGGCGGCGCTGCGCCGACGCGCCCTCACCTTCGCCAGCGCGGCGGCCAGGCGCTCGGCACGCACCGGCTTGAGGAGGTAATCCGCAGCGGTCAGTTCGAAGGCCTCCACCGCGTAGCTGTCGTAGGCCGTCACGAAGACCACCTCGGGCGGGTCGGCCAGGCGCGCGGCCTGCCGCGCGAACTCCACACCGTCCATCGCCGGCATGCGGATGTCGGCCAGCACCACGTCGGCCGCCTCGGATTCCAGCAGCCGCATGGCCTCGACACCATTGGCCGCCATGCCGAGCAGCACCGTCGGCTGCTCGGCCTCGATGTCGCCCAGCAGATCGCGCAGGCGGCTGCGGGCCGGCGCCTCGTCGTCGACGATCAGCACGCGAAGCGGACTCAGATTCATGGCTGCGCGCTCCTGAACGGCAGGCGGATGCAGACGCGGTAGCGGCCGTCGCCGGTGACGATGTCGAGCGACGCCTCGAGGTCGAAGAAGAGCATCAGCCGCTCGCGGATATTGTCCAGCGCCATGCGGTTACCGGCCTGGTGACGCGACACGTCGCACACCGGGTTATCCACCTCGATGCGCAGCTCGCCGCCGCGGCGCGCGATGCGCACCAGCACTTCGCCCGTTTCGCTGGCGGGCTCGATGCCGTGGTAGACGGCATTCTCCAGCAGCGGCTGCAGCATCAAGGGCGGCACCCGCGCGCGCATCAGCGCCGGCGGCGCGTCGGCGATGCCGCTCACGGCACCGTCGTCGTCCAGTTCCCAGCGCACCGCCAGCCGGTCGCCCAGGCGCAGGCGCTCGAGATCCACGTAGCGCTCGCACAGCGCGACTTCCTCGCCCAATGCCACGAGATCGCGATTCTCCTGCATGAACGCGCGGAAGAGATCGGCCAGTTCCTCCAGCGCACGCTCGGCACGGCGCGGCTCGCTGCGGATCACGCCAAGCACGCCGTTGAGGCTGTTGAAGAAGAAGTGCGGCCGGATGCGGGCGGTGAGGGCCAGCAGGCGCGCCTCGCTCACGGCGGGCGAATAGCGACGGTTGCGATAGTCGAAATATGCCAGGCACAGCGCAGTCGCGCCCAGCGCCCACGCCAGCCGCCGCGCCAGCGCGCCGGCAGCGACGCCCTCCACGCCTTCCAGCAGCGGAAAGCTGGCGGCGACGACCAGCGCGACGATGCCGAACACGGCGCCGAGCCCGGCGCGCGGGCTCAGCCGCAGGAGGCCGGGCGCCGCCAGGTAGAGCACCAGGGCGACGAGCAGCAGCGGCAGCTCCAGTCGCCCGCCGGCGAGCACGAACTCGGGCGCCAGCATCGCCGGATCGTCCACCCGCAGCAGCACGGTGAGCAAGCCCAGCAGGTTCGCTGCGAGCAACAGGCGCAGCATCACCCCGAGATTGCGGAAGTCCGGCAATCCCGGCGAGGAAAGGGGTGCAGCCTTTTGCCTTATACTTTCCATCGTTCATCCGGGCGCCGAGCCGCCCGCAAGCCACAGGCCTTCCGGGCAGCGCAGCACAGCCCGGCGGCATCATTTCTCGACTCGCACATTATGACAGACAACACGATGCCGGCCGCCGGCGCCACCCCTGCCACCGACGCCCCCGCCAAGGCCTGGTCCGGCCGCTTCACCGAACCCGTCTCCGACCTCGTCAAGCGCTACACCGCCTCCGTGTTCTTCGATCAGCGCATGGCGAAGCAGGACATCCGCGGCTCGCTCGCGCACGCGAAGATGCTGGCCAGGCAGGGCATCATCGGCGCGCAGGACCTCGCCGACATCGAGCGCGGCATGGCGCAGATCGCCGGCGAGATCGAGCGCGGTGAATTCGCCTGGAACCTCGACGACGAGGATGTGCACCTCAACATCGAGAAGCGCCTCACCGCGCTGGTGGGCGACGCCGGCAAGCGCCTGCACACCGGCCGCAGCCGCAACGACCAGGTCGCCACCGACATCCGCCTGTGGCTGCGCGACGCGATCGACCAGATCATCGCGCTGATCGCCGACTTCCAGAAGAACCTGCTGGATGTGGCCGAGGCCAATGCCGCCACACCCATGCCCGGCTTCACCCACCTGCAGGTCGCGCAGCCGGTCACCTTCGGCCACCACCTGATGGCCTATTACGAGATGAGCCG
>JAFEFM010000069.1 GCA_018240585.1 Pseudomonadota bacterium | reverse complement strand
CGTGCGCGGCCTGCACGGCGGCTATGCGCTGGGCCGGCCGGCAGTGCAGATCAGCGTGGCGCAGATCGTCGATGCGCTGGAGGAGCAGCCTTTCGGCCTCACCGAGTGCAGCGCGAGCGCCGGCTCCTGCGACTTCGAGCAGGATTGCCGCATCCGCGCCAACTGGCAGCGCATCAACGGTGTGGTGCGACGCGCGCTCGAGGACGTCAGCCTCGCCGACATGGTGAGCCCGCTGCCATTGGTGGCGGGCAGCGATGCGCGCCCGATCACCGGTCCCCAATCCATCAAGGGGCGCGTTGCGCCCGACCAGGAGTCAGCACGATGAACGCCCCGACCAAACCAATCGAAGCCTTTCTCGAACGCGAGTACCCGGCAGGTTTCGTCACCGCCCTCGAAGCCGACGCCCTGCCCAAGGGCCTGTCGGAAGACGTCGTCCGCCGCATCTCGGAAAAGAAGGGCGAGCCCGAGTGGCTGCTCGAATGGCGGCTGGAATCCTACCGCCGCTGGCTGACGATGACGCCGCCGGGCTGGGCGCAGGTGAGCTTTCCGCCGATCGACTATCAGGACATCGTCTATTACTCGGCGCCCAAGCGTAAGGCCGACGCGCCCAAGAGTCTCGACGAAGTCGATCCCGAACTGCTGCGCACCTACGAGAAGCTGGGTGTGCCGCTGCACGAGCGCGCGCGGCTGGCCGGCGTGGCGGTGGATGCGGTGTTCGACTCGGTGTCGGTGGCGACCACCTTCAAGAAGCAGCTCGGCGAGCACGGCATCATCTTCTGTTCGTTCTCCGAGGCGGTGAAGGAGCACCCGGAGCTGGTGCGCCAGTATCTCGGCACGGTCGTGCCGCAGGGCGACAACTTCTACGCGGCGTTGAACTCCGCGGTGTTCTCCGACGGCTCCTTCGTCTACATCCCCAAGGGCGTGCGCTGCCCGATGGAGCTGTCGACCTACTTCCGCATCAATGCGCGCGATACCGGGCAGTTCGAGCGCACGCTGATCATCGCCGACGAGGGCGCCACGGTGAGCTACCTCGAGGGCTGTACCGCGCCGATGCGCGACGAGAACCAGCTCCATGCCGCGGTGGTCGAGCTGGTGGCGCTCGAAGGCGCGTCCATCAAGTATTCGACGGTGCAGAACTGGTACCCCGGCGACAAGGACGGCAAGGGCGGCATCTACAACTTCGTCACCAAGCGCGGCGACTGCCGCGGCGCGCGCTCGCACATCTCGTGGACCCAGGTCGAGACCGGCTCGGCGATCACCTGGAAATACCCCAGCGTGCTGCTGCGCGGCGACGATTCGGTGGGCGAGTTCTATTCGGTGGCGCTCACCAACCACCGCCAGCAGGCCGACACCGGCTCCAAGATGATCCACATGGGGCGCAACACGAAGAGCACCATCATCTCCAAGGGCATCTCCGCCGGCCGCGGCAGCAACACCTTCCGCGGCCTGGTGCGGGTGACGCCGAAGGCGGCGGGGGCGCGCAACTACACCCAGTGCGATTCGCTGCTGATCGGCGAGCGCTGCGCCGCGCACACCTTCCCGACGATCGAGGTGCGCCATCCGTCGGCCCGCGTCGAGCACGAGGCCACCACCTCGCGCATCGGCGAAGACCAGTTGTTCTATGCGATGCAGCGCGGCCTCACCGCCGAGGACGCGGTGTCGATGATCGTCAGCGGCTTCTGCAAGGAAGTGTTCAAGGAACTGCCGATGGAGTTCGCCGTGGAGGCGCAGAAGCTGCTGGGCGTGAGCCTGGAAGGCAGCGTCGGCTGACAGTGGCTCAAGGCAAACAGGACAGGGAAAACATCATGCTCGATATCCGCAATCTTCACGCCTCCGTCGATGGCAAGCCCATCCTCCGCGGCCTCGATCTTCACGTCGGCACCGGCGAGGTGCACGCCATCATGGGCCCCAACGGCTCGGGCAAGAGCACGCTGGCGCAGGTGCTGGCCGGGCGCGACAGCTTCACCGTCGAGGACGGCAGCGTGAGCTGGGACGGCGTCGATCTGCTTGCCATGCCCACCGAGGAGCGCGCTCGCACCGGGTTGTTCCTCGCCTTCCAGTACCCGGTGGAGATCCCCGGCGTGTCCAACGCCTACTTCCTGAAGGCGGCGGTGAATGCGGTGCGGCGCCACCGCGGCGAGCCGGAATACGACGCGATGGATTTCCTCAAGCGCGTGAAGGCCGAGATGAAGGCCGTTGGCATGCGCGAGGAATTCCTCTACCGCTCGGTGAACGAAGGTTTTTCCGGCGGCGAGAAGAAGCGCAACGAGGTGCTGCAGATGGCGCTGCTGGAGCCGCGCCTGGCCATTCTCGACGAGACCGACTCGGGCCTCGACATCGACGCGCTGCGCACCGTGGCCGACGGCGTGAACCGGCTGCGCTCGCCCGAGCGCTCGATGATCGTCAT
>JAFEFM010000068.1 GCA_018240585.1 Pseudomonadota bacterium | reverse complement strand
GTCTCGGTGCCCTCGCGGAACTGCGTCACCGTGACGCCCTGCAGCGAGGTGGCGAGCAGGTTGGCGATGTCCTGGCTGGAGACGCCGAGCAGCCGCGCCTTGTGCTGGTCGACCTTCAGCCGCACCGCCTTGGACGGCTCCTCCCAGTCCAGATGCACGTTGGACAGCCGGGCGTCGCCGCGCATCGCGTCGGCGACCTGGTGCGCGATGCGGCGCAGCTCGCCCAGATCGGGCCCGCTGACGCGGTACTGCACCGGGAAGCCGACCGGCGGACCGTTCTCGAGCCGCAGCACCGTCCCCATCAGCGGCCAGGGCTCGTCATCGAACAGGCGGATCAGCTTCGCGCGCAACGCCTCGCGCTCGGCCACGCCGCGGGTGAGGACGACGAACTGGGCGAAGCTGGTCTGCGCCAGTTGCTGGTCCAGCGGCAGGTAGAAGCGCGGGCTGCCGGTTCCCAGCCAGGCCACGTAATTGGCGATGCCGTCCTGCTGGTCGAGGAAGCCTTCCAGGCGCCGCACGCCGTCCTCGGTGGCCTGGTGCGAGGCGCCTTCGGCCAGCCGCAGATCGACGATCAGCTCGGGTCGGGTGGAGTCGGGAAAGAACTGCTGCGGCACGAAGCGCCCGAACACCACCAGCGAGGCGGCGAAGGCGGCCAGCGTCAGCGCGATGACGATCCAGCGATGCGTCACGCAGGCACTCACCAGCGCGCGAAAGCGCGTGTAGAAGGGCGTGTGGTAGATGGCGTGCTCGTCGTGCGGCTCCTGCGCATGCAGCGCGCGTTCGGCCAGGCGCCGGCCCAGCGCCGGAAAGACGCGGCCGACCAGCGCGGCCAGGCGCGACGGCCTGCCCGCATCGGCGCGGAAATCGGGCAGCAGGTAATAGCCGAGATAGGGCACGAACAGCACCGCTGCGACCCAGGACACCAGCAGCGCGATCACCGTCACCTGGAAGATCGAGCGCGTGTATTCGCCGGTGGACGACGCCGCGGTGGCGATCGGCAGGAAGCCCGCGGCGGTGACCAGCGTGCCGGACAGCATCGGCATGGCGGTCGAAGTCCACGCGAAGCTCGCCGCGCGCACGCGGCTCCAGCCCTCCTCCATCTTGGTCGCCATCATCTCGACGGCGATGATCGCGTCGTCCACCAGCAGGCCGAGCGCCAGGATCAGCGCGCCGAGCGAGATCTTGTGCAGGCCGATGCCCAGCAGGTGCATGAACAGGAAGGTGATCGCCAGCACCACCGGGATCACGATCAGCACCACCACGCCGGTACGAAAGCCGAGTGACAGCAGGCTGACGGCCATGACGATGATCACCGCCTCGGCGAGCACGTGCACGAACTCGCCCACCGAGCGGCTCACCGCGTGCGGCTGGTCGGCGACGCGCTCCAGGCGGATGCCGGCGGGCAGTTGGCGCTCGATGCGGACGACTGCGGCATCGAGGTTGTCGCCCAGCGCCACGATGTCGCCGCCGGCACGCATCGACACGCCGATGCCGAAGGCGTCCTGGCCCATGAAGCGCATGCGTTCGGTGGGCGGGTCGACGTAGCCGCGCCGGACCTCGGCCACGTCGCCCAGACGGAACTCGCGCCCCTTGGCGCGGATGACGGTGGCGCGGATCGCGTCCAGATCCTCGAACTGCCCGCTCGGGCGCAGCCAGATACGCTCGGCAGCCGTCTCGAAGAAGCCGGCGCCGGTCTCGGCGTTCTGCGCCGCCAGCGCGGTGACGATGTCGCCGAGCTGCAGGCCGAAGGTGGCGAGCTTGGTGTTGGAGAGTTCGATGTAGACCCGCTGCGCCTGCTCGCCGAAGAAGCTGACCTTGGCGACATCCTGCACCCGCAGCAGCTCGCTGCGGATCGCCTCCGC
>JAFEFM010000067.1 GCA_018240585.1 Pseudomonadota bacterium | reverse complement strand
GCCGAATAGGTCTCGTCGCGGATGTGCCACGCCTGCAACCAGGTCAGCTTGGCATAGGTCACGCCCGGGCAGGATTCGGCCATCTTGGAGAGCCCCAGGTTGATGGCGTCGGCCAGGATGGTCGTCAGCAGCAGGTGTTGATCGTCGGCCGCCGCGTCGCTCTTGAGGTGCTTGAAGTGGCGGCTGAACCCCGTCCAGCCATTGACTTCCAGCAGCAGCTCGGTGATCTTCAGGTGCGGCAGCAGGCTGTACGCCTGCTGCATCAGCGCTTCGGCCTCGTCGGGCACGCCGTTGTCCAGCGGCGAAATCTTGAGCCGGCCGGTGCTGGTGATGGCGGCGTCGGGCAGCTCGTTGGCGGCGGCTAGCCGCTCGACGGTTGCTAGTTGCTCTTGCAGCACCGCGAGCCGCGCCTCCAGGAAGCGCTCGCAGTCGGTTGCGACGGCCAGGCCCAATTCCCGTTGGTCGCGCTGCGCCGCGAAACGCGGCGGCGGCAGCAGGTAGTCCTCGAAGTCCTTGAACTGGCGCGAGCCCTGCACCCAGATGTCGCCGGAGCGCAGCGAGTTTTTCAGCTCGGACAGCACGCACAGCTCGTAGAAGCGCCGATCCAACCCGTCTTCGTTGCGCACCAGGCTTTCCCAGCGCTTGCGCACGAACGACGTGGGCGCATCGTCCGGCACCTTGCGCGCCTGGCGCTCGTTCATCCCTTTGAGCACATCTACGGCCGCGAGCAGCTCGCGTGCCGCCGGCGCGGCCTTCATGGTCAGCGCTTCCAGCAGGGCCGGCGTGTAGCGCCGGAGCTGGTTGAAGCCGTCGCCGACCAGCGCGAGGAAGTCGAAGCCTTCCGGCTGGGCCAGCAGCTCGGCCTCGGTGATGCTCTCGGTGAACACCCCCCACGGGATGATGGCCTCGATGGCGGCGAACGGATCGCCGCCCGACTGCTTGGCTTCCAGCAGGGCGCGGCCGATGCGCGAGTAGAGCCGCACCTTGTCGTTGATCGCCTTGCCGGACTGCTGGAAGCGGTCGGCGTGGTTGCGCTTGGCCTTGCTGAACAGCGCGCCCATAAAACGGTCGTGCAGGTCGATGATCTCGTCGATCAGGGTGGCGCGGGTATCGAGAATCACCGCGGACAGTGTCGCATAGCGGCGGCTCGGCTCCAGGTCGCGCAGGTGCTGGGCCGTCATCTGTCCTCCTTCGCGGGCGAGCTTCAGCAGGCGGTTTTGGTGGACGGTGTGCTCCAGCCCATCCGGCAACGCCAGGTCACGGAGGGTCTTCAGCCGCTCCAGGTGGGCCAGCACATGCTTGGGCTTGGGCGGGCCGGGCGGCTGGCGCAGCCAGATTAGCCCGCTGCCCTTGGTGCCCTCGCGGATCGCCAGCAGACCGTCGAGCGCACGGCGATGGTGATCGGCCAGCGGCGCGGTCAGCGCCGCGTACACCTGGCGCGTGCCGCGCGTGAGCGCCTCGCTACATACACGCTCGATGACATCGATGGCCGGCAGGATGATACGTTGCTGCCGCAGCAGCTCGACCAGCGCTTCGGCCAGCACGATACCCCGGTCGGTCTGCTGGGCCAGCTCGGCGAGCTGGTGGACGAAGCGCCGGTAGTCGGCGGCCGCGAACGGCGTCAGCTTCAGCCACGCCTGTAACTCCAGCAGGTGCTCGCGCCGGGTTTCTGGCCGCTGTGCGTACTGCGGCCAGATGTCCGGCGCGATGCGCAATTGCCGGCCGACGATGTTCAGCAAGGATGCGGGAGGCTCCGCGTCCGGCGGCAGAGCGAAGCCGGGATAGCGCAGGTAGCACAACTGCACCGCGAAGCCGAGCCGGTTGTGATTGCCGCGCCGCTGTCGGATCACCGATAGGTCGGGTTCGGAGAAGGTGTAATGCTGGATGAGTTCGTCGTCAGTGGCCGGGAAGGCGAGCAGGCCGGTGCGCTCGGCGGGCGTCAGCAAACTGCGACGGGGCATGGTCAGTCATCCGTTCTCAGGTATTGGTACAGGGTTTCGCGGCTGATGCCGAACTCGCGGGCGAGCTTGGCTTTCTGCTCGCCGGCGGCAGCCCGCCGGCGCAGCTCGGCCCCCCGTTCCGGCGACAGCGCCTTCTTGCGGCCCCGGTAGGCCCCGCGCTGCTTGGCGAGCGCGATCCCCTCGCGCTGCCGCTCGCGGATCAGGGCGCGCTCGAACTCGGCGAACGCGCCCATCACCGACAGCATCAGGTTCGCCATCGGCGAGTCCTCGCCGGTGAAGGTCAGGCTCTCCTTGACGAACTCGATGCGCACGCTGCGCCGGGTGAGCTTCTGCACCAGGCGGCGCAGGTCGTCGAGGTTGCGCGCCAGGCGGTCCATGCTGTGCACCACCACGGTGTCACCCTCGCGCACGAAGGCGAGCAGCCGTTCCAGCTCAGGGCGCTGGGTGTCCTTGCCCGACGCCTTGTCGGTGAACAGCCTGTCCACCGGCACATGCTCAAGCTGGCGTTCCGGGTTCTGATCGAAACTGCTGACGCGGACGTAGCCGATGCGCTGACCGTGCAAGGTGACCTCCTGAATGGAAAGTGTCAGGAAGAAATCTATAACCCTTGACGGGGCGTGTCAATCAATTCTGAATGTGACTCTATTCTGACGCTTTCGCGCGGGATGGTCTGACGCTAGGTTAGGGTATGCCTCAATCTGACAAATGCGGACCGCCGGCGACGTGAGCAGCGTCGGGTTCGGTCTCGGCCTTGGCGCGTGCCCGGAAGCGTTCATAGCAATCCAGCCCGCAGAAGTGCTCGACGTATTCCGCGCCTTCCGGGGTGAAGGCGGCATCGAGCGGAATCTCCTTGCAGCACACGCAGCAGGTAGCGGTGGACGGTTGGTTGGCGTTCATGATGGCGCTGCTCCTTTGGCTGACGAAGCAGGTGAACTCATCCGCCGGCATCGGCTTGGCGAACAGAAACCCCTGCCCCGCGTCGCAACCGGCGTTGCGCAACTGCGCGAGGCTCGCCGGGGTCTCGACGCCCTCGGCCACGACGTCCATGCCGAGACCGTGCGCGAGTTGGATCACGCTGCCGACGATGGTCCGGTCGCGGGTGTCATCCGCGAGGCCCGCAACGAACGATTGGTCGATCTTGAGCGTGGTGATCGGGCAGCATTTCAGGTGGCGCAGGCAGGAATAGCCCGTGCCGAAATCGTCGGCGGCAAAGCGCACGCCGATGGCGCGCAGCGAGTCGAAGACCGGAAAGGTGGCCGGATCGCCGAACGCGACCGATTCGGTCAACTCGATTTCCAGGTACTCGGCGGGCAGACCGGCATCGGTCAGTGCTTGTCTCACCTGCTCGCCGAATGCCGGCCCGACCTGGCTTGCGGATACATTGACGGCCAATCGGAACGGCCGCCAATTCAACGCCAGCCAGCGCTGCATCTGACGGCAGGCTTCACCCAGCACCCACGCGCCGATTTCGGACATCAGCCCGGACGATTCGGCCAGTGGCAGGAACGCGCCCGGCGGCAGCAGGCCAAGGCTCGGGTGCCGCCAGCGCAACAGCGCTTCCGCGCCGGCAATTCGGCCGCGGCGCAGTTCGACGATGGGCTGGTAGTGCAGCTCAAGTTGCCGGTGCTCGGCCGCCTGGGCCAGTTGCGCCGCCGTCCAGCCATCCGGCTCGTAAGCGCTCATGATCTTCCCTTGAACGCCCGCATCGCCCGCGCCAGGGACAGGACAAACAAGCCGGTCAAGCCGAGCGCCGCAATGCCCCAATGCTCGCCGAGGAACGCCCCGGCGGTGGTGCCGGCGAGCACAACGGCGAGAATAGGCAAATGGCAGGGACAGGTGAGCACGGCAAGCGCACCCCACAGGTAGCCGGTAAGCGGCTTGCGTGTCTCGAGGGAAACTCGCTCCGAACTGTTCATGCCGAAATCTCCGACGTGCTGTGCGCCAGTTCGGTCAACTGCGCGTCGAGCTTCGCCAGCGCCTGGCGTCGGCGCTCGACCTGCTGGCACAGGTCGGCCAGACGCGCCGACGCCTCATCGCCGTCAGCGGCGTCCAGTGCCCGGCACAACCGCGTCAGCAGGTCGAGGCCGATGCCGGCCTCCAGGGCGGCTCGCACGAAACACAGCCGCTGCAAGGCGGCCGCGTCGAACACCCCGTAGCCGCCGGCGGTGCGCGCCACCGGCCGCAACAATCCACGCACCATGTAATCCCGCACGACATGCACGCTCACGCCTGCGTCATCAGCCAGTCGGGACACCGTGTAGGCGTTCATCGAACACCTCCTGTTCCTCACCCGGCGCAGCAGGACAGCTGCTTCACGTCCTTGTTGAACGTCTGCGCCGCGAGCTTCAACCCTTCAACCATCGTCAGGTACGGGAACAACTGCTCGGCCAGTTCCTGCACCGTCATGCGATTGCGGATGGCGAGCACGGCGGTCTGGATCAGTTCGCCCGCTTCCGGCGCCACCGCCTGTACACCGATGAGCCGTCCGCTACCTTCCTCGATGACCAGCTTGATGAAGCCGCGCGTGTCGAAGTTGGCGAGCGCGCGCGGCACGTTGTCGAGCGTGAGCGTACGGCTGTCGGTCTCGATGCCGTCGTGGTGCGCCTCCGCCTCGCTGTAGCCCACGGTGGCGACCTGCGGGTCGGTGAACACCACGGCTGGCATCGCGGTCAGGTCTAGGGCCGCGTCACCGCCAGTCATGTTGATCGCGGCACGGGTGCCCGCCGCGGCCGCCACATAGACGAACTGCGGCTGGTCGGTGCAGTCGCCGGCGGCGTAAATGTGCGGGTTACTCGTGCGCATGCCCTGGTCGATGACGATGGCGCCCTGCGCGTTGAAGGTGACGCCCGCCGCTTCGAGGTTCAGGCCGCGTGTGTTCGGTGCGCGGCCGGTGGCGACCAGCAGCTTGTCGGCGGCAACGATGCCGTGCCCGGTGGTCAGTACGAATTCCCTGTCCGCATAAGCGACGTGGCTCGCCTGGGTATGCTCCAGCACCTCGATGCCCTCGGCACGGAAGGCGGCGGTGACGGCCTCGCCGATGGCCGGGTCTTCGCGGAAGAACAACGTGTTGCGCGCCAGGATCGTGACCTGGCTGCCCAGCCGGGCGAAGGCTTGTGCCAGTTCGACGGCCACCACCGACGAGCCGATCACGGCGAGCCGCTCGGGGATGCTGTCGCTCACCAGTGCCTCCGTTGATGTCCAGTACGGCGTGTCCTTCAGCCCGGGGATCGGCGGCACGGCCGCACTGGCGCCGGTGGCGACCAGGCAGCGGTCGAACGCCACCACGCGCTCGCCACCTTCGACCAGGCGCACGGTCAGGGTGTGTTCGTTCTTGAAACTGGCCTCTCCGCGCAGCACGGTGATGGACGGATTGCCGTCCAGGATGCTCTCGTACTTGGCGTGGCGCAGTTCATCGACGCGCGCCTGCTGCTGGGCCAACAATCGCTCGCGCAGGATCGCCGGCGGGGCGGCTTTGATGCCGCCATCGAACGGGCTTTCCCGGCGCAAATGGGCGATGTGGGCGGCGCGGATCATGATCTTGGACGGCACGCAGCCGACATTGACGCAGGTGCCGCCGATGGTGCCGCGCTCGATCAACGTGACCCGCGCGCCTTGCTCGACGGCCTTCAGCGCCGCCGCCATCGCGGCACCGCCGCTGCCGATGACAGCGATATGTAAACCACCCCCATCGCCGCCCGCCTTGTCGCCACTGCCCAGCCACTCGCGCATCTTGCCGAGCAACCCGCTTCCCATCGCGGCGGGCGGCGCATCGGCGAGCGCGGCCCGGTAGCCAGCTGCTGCGACTGCCGAGACGAGCATCGTCGGATCAAGCGCCGGCTCCCCGCTCACACGGGCCAAGGCGTCAGGGTACGACACCTCCGCCTTATGAACACCGGGCACGGTGAGAAGCACCTTCTCGACGTGGTTTGCGCAGGAATCGCAAGTCATCCCGGTGACGTGCAGAACACGGCCATTCATTTCATACCCCCTTCTTCTGGTTCAGTCCGATTTCAACTTCGCAGCAGGCCGCTTCCGCCCGCCGGCGACGCCAGGCGTAGATCGTGATACCAACAAAAACGACGAGGGCCGGGATCAGCACGTAATCGAGCCACCCGGTCCAAGCGGACAGACCCACGACGCCGAGCGCAATCACGAGCACGGGGGTCGCGCAGCATATGGCGGCGATCACCGAACCGGCGATGCCGGTCTTGAGCAAGGTCCGGTTATCCATGGCTTACTTCTTGAGGCCGGAGGGATAGCCGGCGTCGGCGGTGGCCTTGGTGAGAGCTTGGACGTTGGTCTTCGTATCGTCGAAGGTGACGACGGCCTCGAGCTTCTCGAAGCTCACCGCGGTCTTGCTCACGCCTTCGACCTTGGAGAGCGCTTTCTTGACCGTGATCGGGCAGGCGGCGCAAGTCATGCCGGGCACCGACAGCGTGACAGTCTGCGTGGCGGCCCACACCGGGGCAGCAACGGCGACGAGGACGAGGGAGGCAAACAGCTTTTTCATGGCGAACTCCTGATCAGTAGAAAAATGGCACGACGAAGGGAAAGGCGAGCGCGACCAGAACCAGCGCGACCACGATCCAGAACATGAGCTTGTAGCTGCCCCGCACCTGTGGAATCGCGCACACCTCCCCCGGCTTGCAGGCTTGCACCGGGCGGAAGATGCGCCGGTAAGCAAAGAACAGCGCCACCAGCGCCGCGCCGATGAAGATCGGGCGGTATGGCTCCAGCACAGTCAGGTTGCCGATCCAGGCGCCGGAAAAGCCGAGCGCGACCAACACGAGGGGGCCGAGGCAGCAGGTCGAGGCGAGGATGGCCGCGACACCGCTGGTGGCCAGCGCGCCACGACCGTTCTTGGGTTCCGACATAAAGCTTCTCCTTCCGGGTCTTTGCTTGATGTTGTAACGTTACTGCCGTAGTCAACTACGGAGTCAAGCGGTATGGAGAACGATCTGGAGAATCTGACCATCGGCGCCTTCGGCAAGGCGGCCGGGGTCAATGTGGAGACGATCCGGTTCTATCAGCACAAGGGCTTGCTGCCCGAGCCGGCGCGGCCCTATGGCAGCATCCGCCGCTACGGCAGGGCGGATGTAGCACGGGTGAAGTTCGTGAAATCAGCCCAGCGGTTGGGGTTCAGCCTGGATGAGATCGCCGAGCTGCTGCGGCTGGAGGATGGCACCCACTGCGACGAAGCCAGCCGCCTGGCCGAGCACAAGCTCCAGGACGTGCGCGCCAAGCTGGCCGACCTGGCTCGCATGGAAATCGTCTTGTCCGAGCTTGTGTGTGCCTGCCATGCACGGAAGGGGAACGTGTCTTGCCCGCTGATTGCGTCGCTGCAAGGGGAGAAAGAACCTTGCAATGTCGGTAGCCGAGAGGCGGCTACCCCTTAACGTACGTTTTTTTCCGTTTTCTGAGACGACCCCTTAAAGGGCACCTTCGGACCTTAGCGTACGATTTTTCCCGTTTCGTGAGCTGACCCCTAGAAGGGGATGCCGTCGCGCAGATTGCTCATTGTCTGCAAGCAAGGCGCCTTTGAGTTTGGTGCTCCACGCATGCGTGCAGGGCAGAGTAAGTTTGATCAATCACACCCGCCGATCCTGAGAAAGGTAGACAGAAAAAGCCCCCGGGATCGACACCGGGGGCAAGTTCATCCTGAAACGCGCGAATCAGCTACGGGAGTCGTGGCGGAGGATGCTGTCGAGACGCATGACCTCGTCGCCGTGCATCATGATCTTCTGCCCATCCTTGGTCTCCATCACTTCGCCGTGTTTCATCCTCACCGCACGGCCCATCTTGTCCTCCATGCCCATTTTTCCATCCTTGAAGATGTAGACCGTCGAACCATCCTTCATCGGGATGGATTTCTCGACCTGATCGACATCGACCGCGAAGGCGGATGTCGTGGCAATACCCAGCGCCGCGACCATTAGTGCCTTCTTCAACATTTTCGTCTCCTTGAATGAACCACTGAAAATCCCATCGGGCGTCGCCGTTAGGAGTTTGCCCGATGCCTTACCCGCCTCGGTTCCTGGGGAACCTTGGTGTGATCAGGAGCCGCTGCGGTAAAGGGGGCTTTCTTCGAGATAGACAGTCACCTTGTCGCCCCCTTGGACCACCTTCGAAAGCGGAAAGCTGTTTGTGCCGAGGGTGTCGAAGGTCCAGTTGACCGTC
>JAFEFM010000066.1 GCA_018240585.1 Pseudomonadota bacterium | reverse complement strand
GTGGCGCGCATCCCGGCACTGTGCAGGCAGTTGGCCCCGCACCGCGACGATGGCGTCAAGCCCTTGCGCATGATGATCATGGGCATTCCCAACGTCGGCAAATCCACGCTGATGAACGCGCTGCTCAAACGCAAGGTGGCCAAGGTCGGCGACGAGCCGGCGGTGACCAAGCACCAGCAGACCCTGGATCTCGGACCGGGCATGACGCTCACCGATACGCCCGGCATGATGTGGCCCAAGATCGAGTTCGATTCCGACGGCTACATGCTCGCAGCCAGCCATGCGATCGGCCGCAATGCGGTCATCGACGAGGAAGTGGCTGCCTTTCTCGCCGACATCCTGCTCAAGCGCTATGCGCCGCTGCTTGCCGCGCGTTACCGACTGGACACCACCGGCCTCGATGGTCCGGCGCTGGTCGAGGCCGTCGGGCGCCGGCGCGGCTGCCTGGTGAAAGGTGGCGGCCTGGACCTGGAAAAGGCGGCGCAGATCCTGCTGCAGGATTACCGTGACGGCACCCTCGGTCGCATCAGCCTGGAGACGCCGGAGACGCGCACGGTGATGATCGCGGAAGCGTGGGCGGCCCGCGCCGCCGGCGAGCCGCAGTCGGACCAGGCGCCGCGCGACGACGAGGACGAGTGAGGTCCATCGCGCGATCCGCGTGCGACAACGTGTCGATGCTTGCTTTCCCGTCTGCAGCGGCCATGTCGCAGGGGCTCACGATGCCGGTTCTTCGCCCTGCGGCTTGATCTCGATCCACTGCAGCCACTGCCCGCAGGCGTTGCGCGGACCGCGCAAAGACGCATGCCACGGTCCTTCGTTGCACGCGCCGCGCGGATTGGCCGGATTCAGATGCACCGTCTGGCCGTCATCGCCGATGCGGCGTTCGCCGCCCCAGCGGTTGCAGGTCGAGCAGCGGCGCAGTTCGCCGATGAGCATCGGGGGGCGGGTACTCAACTCGGCCGGCTCACACGCCAAAGTAGCGGTCAGGGCGGTGATTGATCATGATCACCAGGTTGAGCGCGAAAGCGCCCAGCACCGACAGCAACACCTTGTCCGGCGCGACGAAGGCGAACGCGGCGCCCAGGATGCCGCAGTCGGCGACCATCTGCACCGTGCCGGCGCGCCAGCCGCGGGTCTTCTGCAGGTAGATCGCCAGCACGCCGATGCCGCCCAGGCTGGCGCCGTGGCGGATCAGGATCAGGATGCCGGTGCCTGCCAGCAGGCCGGCCATGACTGCCGCGAACACCGGGTCGAGGCGCGCGAACGTGACCAGGCGCGGCAACAGTTCGGTGTAGAGCGACAGGATGCCCACCGCGCAGAAAGTCTTCACCGTGAAGCGCATGCCGATGGCCTTGAGGCCGAAGACGTAGAATGGCAGGTTGAGGATGAACAGCAGCGCGCCGAGCGGCCAGCCCGCCACGTAGTGCAGCAGGAAGGCGAGGCCGGTGGTGCCACCGGTGAGCAAGGCCGCCTCGCGGAACATGACCACTGCCAGGCCGACGAAAAGGCTGCCGATGAGCACGCCCTGCACGTCCTCGATGAGGCTGTGGCGCGCGGGTTCGAGGAGCGGAGCGGGGTCGGTCATGGTGGATGTTGCGGCAGCGATGCGGTTTCGAGGGGCGGATGATACCGGCGCGGGCGAGGCGCGACGCCAGCGTTTGTTATCATGGTGGCGATGAAAACGTCCCGATCCCGCTTCGTCGATGTGCGCGGCGTGCGCTACCACCTGCGCGAGTGGGGTGACGAAGGCGCGCCAAAGCTCTTGATGTTGCACGGCTGGATGGACGCATCGGCCTCGTTCCAGTTCGTCGTCGATGCCCTGGCGCGGGACTGGCACGTCATCGCGCCCGACTGGCGCGGCTTCGGCCGCAGCGGCCGGTGCGGAGATGCGTACTGGTTTCCGGATTATCTCGCGGACCTCGATGCGGTGCTGCGCCTGGTGGAGCCCGACGCACCGGTGAGGCTGGTCGGCCACAGCCTTGGCGGCAACGTGGCCTGCCTCTACGCCGGCGTGCGCCCGGCGCGGGTCGCCGCGGTGGTGGCGCTCGATGCCTTCGGCCTCGCCGACCGCAAGGCGGACGAGGCGCCCGGCCGCTACGAGAAGTGGCTGAAC
Source organism: Pseudomonadota bacterium (assembly GCA_018240585.1). Taxonomy (GTDB): domain Bacteria; phylum Pseudomonadota; class Gammaproteobacteria; order Burkholderiales; family Rhodocyclaceae; genus Thauera. The sequence goes on along the minus strand of JAFEFM010000066.1, from coordinate 9,799 downwards.
GAACTCGCCGCGCCGGTTTCCTTTCGCGACTACCCGGATTTCGACGCGCTGGCGCGGCGCCTGCAGCGCGACAACCCGCGCCTTTCGGCGGAGCGGGCGCGCTGGCTTGCCGAACACCTGGGCGAGGAGATCCAGGGCGAGGGCGGGCACGTCGTGCGGCTGGCGGGCGACCCGGCGCATCGGCGCGTGAATCCGGTGCTCTACCGCCGCGCCGAAGCCGAAGCCTGCTGGCGGCGCGTGACGGCGCCGGTGCTGTGGGTCGAGCCCGACGATGCGGCGCTGCGGCGCCAGCTCGGTGTAAGCGATGCCGCGCACGAGGCGGCGCGCGGCTGCTTCCGGGCGCTGCGCGTGGTGACGCTCGAGGGCACCGGCCACAACCTGCATCACGAGCAGCCGGAAGCGGTGGCGCGAATCATCGAGGACTTCCTGCTGTCACAGTAAGGCGCGGGCGGGAGGTGTCGAATCTGGCCCGGAACCGCGCGAGCATTGTCGAACCTTGCCCATGAGCCCCATGAACGTCGATCTCCATAGTCACTCCACCGTGTCCGACGGCTGGCTCGATCCGCGCGCGCTGGTGCAGCGAGCCGCGGCCAACGGTGTCGACCTGATGGCGCTCACCGACCACGACGAGGTCGGCGGCATCGACGTCGCGGCCGAAGCGGCAGCGGAACTGGGCTTAGGACTGATTCCAGGCGTCGAGATCTCGGTGTCCTTCGCCGGCGAGACGGTGCATATCGTCGGCCTCGGCATCGATCATCGTTGTCCGGCCCTGGTCGACGCGCTTGCGGAGCTGCGGGCCGGACGGGATGCGCGTGCGCGGCGCATGTCCGACGAGCTGGCGCGCTGCGGCATCGCCGACGCCTACGAGGGTGCGCGGCGCTTCGCCCGCAACCCGGAGCTGGTGAGCCGGGCGCATTTTGCCCGCCACCTGGTGGCGACCGGCGTGATGCCCGACGTCAAGACCGTGTTCGATCATTACCTCGCACGCGGCAAGCCGGGCTTCGTCCCGCACCAGTGGGCTGCGCTGGTCGATGCGGTCGGCTGGATCCGTGCCGCGGGCGGTATCGCGGTGGTGGCGCATCCGGCACGTTACCGGCTTTCCGGGGCGGAGATGGCGCGGCTGTTCGACGAGTTCATCGCCGCCGGCGGCGAAGCGGTGGAAGTGGTGTCCGGCGCGCACACCGCGGACGAGATGCGGCGCTTCGCCACCGTGGCCCGCCAGCGCGGCCTGCTGGCGTCGCGGGCGTCCGATTTCCATGGCGAGAAGGAAAGTACGGTGGATATCGGCCGCTGCAATCCACTGCCCGCCGACCTGATGCCGGTGTGGTCGCGCCTCATCTGAAAACGACAAGACAAGGTTTCTGAACAAAAATGGCCCAGTTCTTTTCCCTGCATCCCGAGCAGCCGCAGCCGCGCCTGATCCGCCAGGCGGCCGACATTCTGCGCAACGGCGGGCTGATGGCCTTCCCGACCGACTCGGCCTACGCGCTTGGCTGCCTGACGGGCGATGCCAGCCTGCTCGATCGCATCCGCCGCATCCGCGGTGTCGACGAGCGTCATCATTTCACCCTGATGTGCCGCGACCTTTCGGAGATCGCAACCTACGCGCGGGTGGACAACAGCCAGTACCGGCTGCTGAAGGCGGTCACGCCCGGGCCCTACACCTTCATCCTCGAAGGCACGAAGGAGTTGCCGCGCCGCGTGCTGCATCCCAAGCGCAAGACCATCGGCCTGCGCATTCCCGAGCATGCGGTGGTGTCGGCGCTGCTGGCCGAGCTCGACGGCCCGCTGCTGAGCTCGACGCTGCTGCTGCCGGGTGAAGAGCTCCCGATGTCGGATCCGGAGGAGATCCGCGATCGCCTCGGCAAGCAGATCGAGCTGGTGATCGAGGCCGGATACTGCGGTCCGGAGGCCACGACGGTGATCGACCTGACGTCGGGCGTCCCCGAGCTGGTGCGCGCGGGCCGCGGCGATCTCGCGCCCTTCGGGCTGGAAGCCGAGTGAGGTGGCAGAAGAGTCGCTTCCCGGAGGCCTGGAAGGGCTCTGCTAGAATGCGCGTTTCGCTGACGGTCGTTCCATGGATTCGCTGATTTCCACGCTCGCCATCTGGGCGCTTCCGGTCGTGCTCGCGATCACGCTGCACGAGGCGGCGCACGGCTATGTGGCGCGCCATTTCGGCGATCCAACCGCCGACCTCGCCGGCCGCATCACGCTCAACCCGCTGCGCCACATCGATCCGGTCGGGACGGTGCTGGTGCCGGCGCTGATCCTGTTGGCGAGCGCGCTGTTCGGCGCGGGCGGGATCCTGTTCGGCTGGGCGAAGCCGGTGCCGGTCAATTTCGGCCGTCTTCGCAACCCCAAGGCAGACATGCTGTGGGTGGCGGCGGCGGGGCCGTTCGTCAATCTGCTGATGGCGGTCGCATGGGGCGTGCTGTTCAAGATTGCAGCCGGCACCGCGCCGGGCGCCTACACCATGCCGATGATGAGGATGGCCGACGCCGGCATCCAGATCAACACCGTGCTGATGGTGCTGAACCTGTTCCCGCTGCCGCCGCTCGATGGCGGCCGCATCGCGGTGAGCCTGCTGCCGAACCGCCTGGCGTGGAAATATGCGCGCATCGAGCCTTACGGCTTTCCGATCCTGCTGGTGCTGCTGTTCACCGGCGCGCTGGGGGCGATCATGTGGCCGGTGATGGCGATCTTCCGCTACCTGCTGGCGGCCGTGCTCGGCTTCTGATGCGATGACGGGTGTGATGTTGCGTTCCGTCGTGAAGCGTGCGGCCGTGGTGCAGGCATGAACCTGCCGCTGGAGCTGGCGCCGCTGGAATCGGCGGCCGAACTGGAGGGCGTCGCGCGCCTGTATGGCGAGCCCCTGCTCGAACTGCCGAAAGACCTGTATATTCCGCCCGACGCGCTGCAGGTGTTTCTCGAGGCCTTCGAAGGGCCGCTGGATCTGTTGCTGTACCTGATCCGCAGGGCCAACCTCAACGTGCTCGACATTCCGATGGCGCCACTGACGGCGCAGTACCTGCAGTACGTCGAGGCGATGCGCGCGTCCAACCTCGAGCTCGCGGCCGAATACCTGCTGATGGCTGCGGTGCTGCTGGAGATCAAGTCGCGCATGCTGCTGCCTCGCCCGCCGCGCGAAAGCACGGAGGAAGAGGATCCCCGTGCGGAGCTGGTGCGCCGGCTGCTGGAGTACGAGCAGATGAAGCTTGCCGCGGCGCGGATCGACCAGTTGCCGCGGGTGGAGCGCGATTTCGAATGGGTGGGTGTGTTCGTCGCCGAAAAGGTGGTCGAGCGCCAGCCCGAGGTGAGCCTGCACGACCTGCAGCTTGCGTGGCTGCGCATCATGAAAAAGGCGCGCCTGACCCAGAGCCACCGCGTCGGGCGAGAGCAGTTGTCGGTGCGCGAGCACATGACGGACATCCTGCGCCGGCTGCGCGATGGGGCCTATGTGATGTTCGATACCCTGTTCGATGCCGGTCTCGGTGCGCCGGGCCTGGTGGTGAGTTTTCTCGCCGTGCTCGAGCTGGTGAAGGAAAGGCTGGTCGAAGTGACCCAGAACGAGGCGTTCGCGCCGATCTACGTGAAGCTGGCCGATGCAACCCGCGACGACGCCTGAAACCTGGCTGCGCATCGTCGAGGCAGCGTTGCTGGCGGCGTCCGGGCCGCTGGCGGTGTCGGAGTTGCGCCGATTGTTCGACGAGGACCCCGGCTCCGACCTGGTGCGCCGCCTGCTCGACGAACTTCGCGCCGAATGGGCTGCCGCCGGCCGCGGCGTGGAACTGGTGCAACTGGCCAGCGGCTGGCGTTTCCAGACGCGGCCCGAGTATCAGCACTACCTCGACCGGCTCAAGGAAGAGAAGCCGCCGCGCTACTCGCGTGCGGTGATGGAGACGCTGGCGATCATCGCTTACCGGCAGCCGGTGACGCGCGGTGACATCGAGGACATCCGCGGCGTCGCGGTGTCGCCCAACGTACTGAAAACATTGGAATCACGCGGATGGATCGATGTCGTCGGCCACCGCGACACGCCCGGGCGGCCCGCGCTATTCGCGACCACACGGCGCTTTCTCGACGACATGGGTCTGCGCAGCCTGACCGAACTGCCTGCGCTCACCGAGATTGAAAGGATCATGGATCTTGTCGACACCTCGCAAATCGAAGCGGCCGCTGCGCCCGCCCCTGAAGAAGAAGTCTGAGGCGGTCGAGATCCTCGACCGGCGGGACGAGCCGCAGCGCGGGCGCGCTGGCGGCGGTCGTGCCGCGCGTGACGAGGACGCACAGCCGCGCGGTCGTGACGCACACCTGAATGCCGATCCGCGGGCGCCGCGTGGCGGCCGTGCGGGTGGCCGTTCGCGCACGGCGAGTGAGGGCGCGCTGTCGCCCGACGCCCATCAGTCCGCGCTGGGGCGCCCCGCGCGCGGCGAGCGCCCGCAGCGTGGCGCAGGCGGGCGCGGGCTGGGCGGAGGGCGCAACGTGCCGACGGTGCTGGCCGAGCCCGAGCGCCTGCAGAAGGTGCTGGCGCAGGCAGGCGTGGCCTCGCGCCGCGAGATCGAAGAACTGGTGATTGCCGGGCGCATCTCGGTCAATGGCCTGCCCGCCTCGCTGGGGCAGAAGATCGGTCCGGGTGATCGCGTCAAGGTGAATGGCAAGTTGATCCCGCTGCGCTTCGCACAGCGTTCGCCGCGCGTGTTGATCTATCACAAACCCGAGGGCGAGATCGTGTCGCGCGACGATCCGGAAGGGCGTCCCACGGTGTTCGAGCGCCTGCCGTTGCTGCGCAAGGGGCGCTGGCTGGCGGTGGGTCGGCTGGACTTCAATACCTCGGGCCTGCTGCTGTTCACCAACGACGGCGAGCTCGCCAACCGCCTGATGCATCCGCGCTACGAACTGGAGCGCGAATATGCCGTGCGTGTGCTCGGCGAACTGAACGAGGAGCAGGCGCGCTCGCTCACCGAAGGCATCCAGCTCGAGGACGGCGTGGCGCGCTTCAACGGTCTGCGCGACGAGGGCGGAGAGGGTGCCAACCATTGGTATCGCGTGGTCATCTCGGAAGGGCGCAACCGCGAGGTGCGGCGCATGTTCGAGGCGGTGGGGCTCACCGTGAGCCGCCTGATGCGCGTCCGCTATGGCGCGGTCGAGCTTCCCGCGCGCCTCAAGCGTGGCATGTGGATGGAGATGCCCGAAGCCGATGCCTGCCAGCTTGCCGGCTTGCCGGTGCCCCAGCGTCGGCCGGACGAACGCGAGAAGCGCCCGCCCAAGCTGCATCACACGACACCAAGGATGCGCTGAGCCCAGGCAAAACCCTTCCTGACGATTTGCCGGGTCGGCCCGCGACAATGCGGGTTTGCCCGGCTTTCGGTCTTGATGCTATAATCGCCCGGCTTTGATGGAAGGTTTTCTGAATGTGGCTGTATCGGACGCATTTGGCGGGCGATCTGTCATCCAGTTGTGGCCAGCGAGCATGGCGTGGTCGGCAGGAATGGGCGTTCAGCCCATTTTTTATTTGTGGCGCAGGTGGTGGTGATGCGGGCAGGAATCGAAAATCTGATTGAACAGGTCGTGACCGGGCTGGGCTTCGAACTCGTGGATATCGAGTTCTCGCCCAGAGGACGGTTGCTGCGCGTCTTCATCGACATCGAGCGCGGCATCACCGTGGATGACTGTGCCACCGTCAGCAATCAGTTGCAGCGCGTGTTCGAAGTGGAAAACGTCGATTACGACCGGCTCGAGGTGTCCTCGCCGGGGCTGGATCGTCCGCTGAAGAAGGCAGGCGACTTCGAGCGCTTCGCGGGCAACGAGATCCAGTTGCGCGTGTCGCTGCCCATCAACAACCAGCGTAATTTCGCCGGCGTGCTAGAAGGGCTGCGTGACGGCGCCGTGGTGCTGACCACCGACAAGGGCGAGATACAGATTCCGCTCGAAGAAATCGAAAAGGCACGCCTTGTACCCAAATTCTGAGACTGTGGAAGTGGAGGTTTTACTGAAATGAGCCGCGAAATTCTGCTGCTTGTCGATGCGCTGGCGCGGGAAAAGAACGTCGCCAAAGACATCGTGTTTGCCGCGCTCGAGTCGGCGCTCGCCTCCGCGACCAAGAAACGCATCCACGACGATGCCGACGTGGTGGTGTCCATCGATCGCGACACCGGCGATCACAAGTCCTATCGCCGCTGGGTGGTGATGCCCGACGAGGAAGTCAGCAACGACGAAGCCGAGATGGGCATCATCGACGCGCGCGAGATCAATCCCGACATCCAGCTCGGCGAGTACATCACCGAGCCGCTGGAGCCGATCGACTTCGGCCGCATCGGTGCGCAGGCGGCCAAGCAGGTCATCCTGCAGAAGATCCGCGATGCCGAGCGCGAGCAGGTGCTGAACGACTTCCTCGAGCGCAAGGAATTCCTCGTGTCGGGGTCCATCAAGCGCATGGAACGCGGCAGCGCGATCATCGAGGTCGGGCGCATGGAGGCGGTGCTGCCGCGCGACCAGCAGATCCCGCGCGAGAACCTGCGCGTGGGTGACCGCGTGAAGGCCTATCTGCTCAAGATCGACCGTGGTGCGCGTGGTCCGCAACTGATCCTGTCGCGCACTGCGCCCGAATTCCTGATGAAGCTGTTCGAACTCGAAGTGCCCGAGATCGAGGACGGCCTCCTCGAGATCAAGGCCTGCGCCCGCGACCCCGGGCTGCGCGCCAAGATCGCGGTGAAGTCGAACGATCCGCGCATCGATCCGATCGGCACCTGCGTCGGCCTGCGTGGCTCGCGCGTCACCGCGGTGCGCAATGAGATCGGCGGCGAACAGATCGACATCATCGTGTGGGCGCCCGATGCGGCGCAGTTCGTCGTGGCGGCGCTGCAGCCGGCCGAGGTGGTGTCCATCGTCGTCGATGAAGAGGCGCACGCGATGGACGTGGTGGTCGACGAGAACAACCTCGCCATCGCGATCGGCCGCAACGGCCAGAACGTGAAGCTCGCATCCGAGCTGACGGCCTGGACGATCAACCTGATGAGCGAGCAGGAGTCGGCCGAGAAGACCGCTCAGGAGCAGCAGGGCCTGCGCGCCCTGTTCATGGAAAAACTGGATGTCGACGAGGAGATCGCCGACATCCTGATCGAGGAGGGCTTCTCCTCGCTCGAAGAGATTGCCTACGTCCCGCTGGCCGAGATGCTCGAAATCGAGGCCTTCGACGAAGACACGGTCAATGAGCTGCGCAATCGTGCGCGCAACGTGCTGCTGACCGAGGCGATCGTCACCGAAGAGCAGCTCGAGAACGTCTCCGACGACCTGCTCAACCTCGACGGCATGGAGAGATCCCTTGCCGCCAGACTGGCCCAGAAGGGCATTCGTACCCGCGACGACCTCGCCGACCTCGCTGTCGACGAACTGGTCGAAATGGCCGGGATCGACGAAGAGCGAGCCAAGGCGCTGATTTCCGTTGCGCGCGCCCATTGGTTCGAAGAATGATGGGAGGGCAGTAATGGAACAGATGAGCGTGACCCAGTTTGCCGGCGAACTGAAAATGCCGGCCGCGGCGCTGCTCGAGCAGTTGAAGCGTGCCGGCGTCGACAAGACCGGCCCTGCCGACCTGCTGACCGAACAGGACAAGGCGCGGTTGCTCGAGTACCTGCGCCGCGCACACGGCGACAACGAGTCGAAGGGCAAGATTACCCTGACGCGCAAGCAGACCTCCGAGATCCGCGCGACCGATTCCACCGGCCGCGCACGCACGGTGCAGGTCGAGGTGCGCAAGAAGCGCACCTTCGTCAAGCGCGACGAAATGGTCGCCGAGGCGGCGGCTGCACCCGCCGAAGGCCTGCAGCCGGCTGAGCAGCCGGTCCCCGTCGAGCCGATGGCCGTCGAGGCCGTGGCCGAAGCGGTGGTCCAGCCAGTGGCGGAGCTCGCGCCCGAGCCGGTGGCCGAGGTGCCGGCCGTGGAGGAGGTCGTCGAGCCTCCCGCTCCGGTTGCGGAGCCCGAGCCGGAGGTCGTGCCGGAACCGGAGCCGGTCGCTGAGGAGCCTGCGCCTGCCGCAGCGGAAGGCGAGAAGCCTGCGAAGCCGACCACCACGCTGGTGCGTCCGAAGCCGGTTTCGATCAACGAATTGCTGAGCGACGAAGAGCGCGCCGCACGTGAGCGCGAAGCATCCCGTGGGCGTGCGCTCGCCGAGCGCCAGGCCGCCGACCTGCGTGCGCGCCAGGAGCGCGATGCCGCTGCACGCGCGGCCGCCGAGGCGCGCAAGGCCGAGGAAGAGGCCCGTCTGCGCGCCGAGCAGCAGCAGAAGGAAGAGGCCGCCAAACCCGCACCGGCGAAAGGGCCCTCCGGGACCCTGCATCGGCCGGCGAAGACCGAGGATAAGGCCGCCAAGGAAGGCCGCCGCAGCGCCCCGGCGCCGGCGCGCGAAGCCGAAGGCGCGAAGCGCCGTGGCGGGCTGAAGACGCGCGGCGAAGTCGGCGCGACCACCGGCGGCTGGCGTGGCGGCGGCAAGGGTGGCGGTCGCCACGGCCGCGGGCAGGAAGATCGCCAGGCCTTCCAGGCGCCCACCGAGCCCATCGTGCGCGAAGTGCACGTGCCCGAGACGATCACCGTGGCCGACCTCGCCCACAAGATGTCGGTGAAGGCGACCGAAGTGATCAAGACCCTGATGAAGATGGGCTCCATGGTCACCATCAACCAGGTGCTCGACCAGGAGACGGCGATGATCGTCGTCGAGGAGATGGGCCACAAGGCCTTCGCCGCCAAGCTGGACGAGCCGGACGCCTTCCTCGAGGAGTTCGAGCACAAGGACGTCGAGGTGCTGCCGCGCGCACCGGTGGTGACCGTCATGGGTCACGTCGACCACGGCAAGACCTCGCTGCTCGACTACATCCGCCGTGCCAAAGTCGCGGCAGGCGAGGCCGGCGGCATCACGCAGCACATCGGCGCCTATCACGTCGAGACGGCTCGCGGCATGCTGACCTTCCTCGACACGCCGGGCCACGAGGCTTTCACCGCCATGCGTGCCCGCGGTGCGAAGGCGACGGACATCGTCGTCCTCGTGGTGGCGGCAGACGATGGCGTGATGCCGCAGACGCGCGAAGCCATCCACCACGCCAAGGCGGCAGGTGTGCCGCTGGTGGTGGCGATCAACAAGATCGACAAGCCGGAAGCCAACCCCGAGCGTGTCACGCAGGAGCTGATTGCGGAGTCGGTGATTCCCGAAGCCTACGGCGGCGAAGTGATGTTCGTGCCGGTGTCGGCGAAGAAGGGTACCGGCATCGACGAACTGCTCGAGGCGGTGCTGCTGCAGGCCGAGGTGCTGGAACTGACGGCGCCGGTCGATTCGCCGGCCAAGGGCCTGATCATCGAGGCGCGCCTCGACAAGGGACGTGGTCCGGTGGCGTCGCTGCTGGTGCAGTCGGGCACGCTGCGCAAGGGCGACGTGCTGCTGGCCGGCGGTACCTTCGGCCGCATCCGCGCGATGCTCGACGAGAACGGCAAGCAGATCGACGAAGCCGGTCCGTCCATCCCGGTCGAGGTCCTCGGCCTGTCCGACGTGCCGGCAGCCGGCGACGAGGCGATCGCGCTCGCCGACGAGAAGAAGGCGCGCGAAATCGCGCTGTTCCGCCAGGGCAAGTTCCGCGACGTCAAGCTCGCCAAGCAGCAGGCGGCCAAGCTCGAGACCATGCTCGAGCAGATGGCCGAGGGCGAGGTCAAGAGCCTGCCGCTCATCATCAAGGCCGACGTGCAGGGTTCGCAGGAAGCGCTGGTGCAGTCGCTGCAGAAGCTTTCCACGGACGAGGTCCGGGTCAATGTCATC
>JAFEFM010000065.1 GCA_018240585.1 Pseudomonadota bacterium | reverse complement strand
GGCGCCGACCGCCTGACGCCCACCGCCGAGAAGATGCGCCGCCTGATGCACTACGGCCAGATCCTGCAGTCGCACGCGCTGCACTTCTTCCACCTGTCCTCGCCCGACCTGCTGTTCGGCTTCGACTCGGAAGTGGCCCAGCGCAACATCGTCGGCGTCGCCGCGAAGTACCCCGACATCGCCAAGAAAGGCATCCTGCTGCGCAAGTACGGCCAGGAAGTGATCCGCCACACCGCCGGCAAGCGCGTGCATGGCACCGGCTCCATCCCGGGCGGCGTCAACAAGTCGCTGACCGGCGCTGAGCGTGCCGAGCTGCTCAAGGACGCCTATCAGATGATCGCCTGGAGCCGCGACGCGGTGAAGATCATCCGTGAACTGCACGAGCAGAACCCGGCGCTGTACGACAGCTTCGGCAACTTCCCGTCCAACTTCATGGGCATGGTCGCGCCCGACGGCGGCCTCGACCTCTACCACGGCGTGCTGCGTGCCAAGGACGCCGCCGGCCGTATCCTGTTTGACCACGTCGACTACCAGACCTACGACACCCTGATCACCGAGGAAGTGAAGCCCTGGAGCTACATGAAGTTTCCGTACTTCACCGCCATGGGGCCGGAGCAGGGCTGGTACAAGGTCGGTCCGCTCGCCCGTTTGCAGAACTGCGACAGCATCCCCACCCCCTTCGCCGAGCACGAACGCCGCGAATTCGTCGCCTATGCCGGCGGCAAGCCGATGCACGCCACGCTCGGCTTCCACTGGGCGCGCATGATCGAGATGCTGTTTGCCGCCGAAACCATCAAGGCGCTGCTGCACGACGATGACATCGAAGGCAGCGACCTCGTCGTGACCGGCGAGCGGCGCCGTGAAGGCGTCGGCGTCATCGAAGCCCCGCGCGGCACCCTGTTCCACCATTACCAGGTGGATGACGACGACCTGGTGACGATGGCCAACCTGATCGTCTCCACCACCAACAACAACCAGGCCATGAACACGGCGGTGCGCGAGGTCGCCAAGCAGTACCTCGACGGCAAGGAAATCACCGAAGGCCTGCTCAACCACATCGAAGTCGCCATCCGCGCCTACGACCCCTGCCTGTCCTGCGCCACCCACGCGCTCGGCAAGATGCCGCTGGAAGTGACGCTGCTGGATGTGGAAGGCCAGGAGCTCGACCGCAAGTACAAGCATTGATCGCCGACAGTGCCTCTCGCGGACGCCCCATGAAACCCGACACCCTGGTCTTCTCCTGGGGCAACCCCAGCCGCGGCGACGACGCCCTCGGCCCGCTCTTCGCCGACGCCATCGAGGCGCTGCAACTCCCCGGCGTCGAATGCCTCACCGACTTCCAGCTCCAGGTGGAACACGCGCTCGACCTCGTCGGCCGCAAGCGAGTGCTGTTCGTCGACGCCTCGATGGCAGCGGATGCCCCGTTCAGCGTGAAGCCGCTGTCCGCGCGCCGCGACGCCAGCTTCACCACCCACGCGATGACCCCCGAGGCGATCCTGCAGGTCTACACCGACACGCTGGACAGCGAAGCTCCACCCGCGTGGCTACTGGGCATACGTGGCGAGCAATGGGAACTGGGTGCTACGCCCTCACGCGGCGCCCTGAGCAATCTCGAAGCCGCCGTCCGCTGGGGGCAAACATGGCTATTGGCCCGGCAATGAATGACGTCATGCCATTTTGCGTGGTACGCAGTGACTCCCTCCCCTTCAAGGGGAGGGTTGGGGTGGGGATGGGGTTGCAGTGGCGTGGCAGAACCCCATCCCCCTCCTAGCCTCCCCCTTGAAGGGGGAGGAACAGGGAGCCCGGTCCAGGACCGTATATTTGATTGCCGGGTTGCACGCATCGACGCACGGCTGAAGAATCGTCTTTCAAGCTGTGCGGTCTCGTTGAGAGGCAGGAGACGAAGATGAACGCCATCCGCTCGTTGCTTTGCCTGCTACTGACCGTTTCGCTCCTCGTGGCGAAAGTCGCCGCCTGCGCCGAAGCCCCCCAGCTCAACATCTACAACTGGAACGACTACATCGCCCGCGACACCATCCCCGCGTTCCAGAAAGCCACCGGCATCGCCGTCAAGTACGACCTCTACGACAGCAACGCCACCCTGCAGGGCAAGCTGCTCACCGGCCAGAGCGGCTACGACGTCGTCTACCCCAGCGTCGAATACGCCGGCAAACAGATCCAGGCCGGCATCTTCCAGCCCCTCGACAAGACCCGCCTGCCCAACCTCAGGAACCTCGACCCCCTCATCCTCAAGGCCATCGAAACCGCCGACCCCGGCAACCGCTACCTCGTCCCCTACATGTGGTACACCACCGGCGTCGCCATCAACATCGACAAGGTCGAGAAAGCCCTCGGTGGCAAGCTCCCCGACAACGCCTGGGACCTTCTCTTCGACCCCGCCACCGCCGCCCGCCTCGAAAGCTGCGGCGTTGCCCTGATGGACGAAGCCAGCGACGTCATCCCCGCCGCCATGATCTACGCCGGCAAGGACACCACCAGGATGGACCCCGCCGACATCCGTGCCGCCATCGACCGCATCCAGCCGGTGCGCAGCCACATCCGCACCTTCATCACCGCCCCCATCGACCAGATGGCCAAGGGCAGCCTGTGCGTGGCCATGATGTTCTCCGGCGACGCCATGATCGCCGCCCGCCGCGCAGTGGAATCGGGCACCGGCGCGCACATCCGCTACCTGATCCCGAAGGCTGGCGCCATGATGTCGGTGGACGTCATGGCCATCCCGCGCGATGCCCCGCACGCCGGCAACGCCCACACCTGGATCAACGCCATGCTGGACCCGGCCACCATCGCGCAGATCTCCAACGAAACCTTCTACCTCAGCGCCAACCGCGCCGCGCTGCCGCTGATGTCGAAGGCGCTCACCGATGACCCGATGATCAACGTCCCCGACGACCTCAAGCGCAGGCTGCACCCCAAGCCGGTGCTCGCCAAGGACGTGCAGCGCGACATGACGCAGGCGCTGGGGCGGTTCAAGAGCGCGCGGTGAGCGCAACGCGGCCATGAGCGTGCTCACCGGTTCCCCACCTCATTCCCCCTGCGAGCCCGATTACCTGCGCATCGAAGGCGTCAGCAAGCGCTTCGACGACGCGCTCGCGGTGGACAACGTCACCCTCGGCGTGCGCCGCCACGAGATCTTCGCCCTGCTCGGCAGCTCGGGCTGCGGCAAATCCACCCTGCTGCGCATGATCGCCGGCCTCGAGCGGCCCACGGCCGGGCGCATCGTGCTCGACGGCGAGGACCTCGCCGAGGTGCCCGCCTTCCGCCGGCCTACCAACATGATGTTCCAGTCCTACGCGCTGTTCCCGCACATGAGCGTCGCCGGGAATGTCGCCTTCGGCCTGCGCCAGGAACGGCCGCGCCTGACGCGCGCGCAGATCGACGCGCGCGTCGCCGAGATGCTGGAACTGGTGCAACTGCAGCGCTACGCCGCGCGCAAGCCGCACGAGCTCTCCGGCGGCCAGCAGCAGCGCGTCGCGCTCGCGCGCAGCCTGGCGAAGGAGCCCAAGCTGCTGCTGCTCGACGAGCCGCTCGCCGCGCTCGACAAGAAGATCCGCCAGCACACCCAGCTCGAGCTGGTGAGCCTGATCCGCCGCGTTGGCGTCACCTGCATCCTCGTCACGCACGACCAGGAAGAGGCGATGACCATGGCGAGTCGCATCGGCGTCATGTCCGAGGGCATGCTGCTGCAGGTCGGCACGCCCGACGAGATCTACGAGCACCCCAGTTGCCGCTTCACCGCCGAATTCATCGGCGAGACCAACCTGTTCCGCGGCCGCATCGAGAACGGGCGGCTGGTGGGCAGCGATTTTCCGGCGCCGCTCGCGATCGATGCCGCAGCGATGCCGGCGGCGGGCACCGAAGTCTGGCTGTCGGTGCGGCCGGAGCGCGTCGTGTTGGGCCGCCAGCCCCCTGCGGTCCCTGCGGACGGCACACCGATCAACGCGGCACGGGGCGAGGTGGACGAGATCGCCTACCTCGGCAGCCATTCGATCTACCACCTGCGCCTGGGCGAAGGCGGGCGCCGCATGATCGCCAGCGTGCCGCGTGCGCACTGGGGCGACGCGAGCGCGCCGGCGCGCGGCGAACTGGTGTGGGCGTGGTGGCTGGCGCCCGACGGCGTGGTGCTGACGCGATGAGCTCCGGGCCTGCAGCGGCAGTTCCTGCTGCGCCGCGCCGCGCCTTCCTGCTGCTGCGCGGCCGCTTCTGGGTCGCCTGTCTGCCATGGGTCTGGCTGCTGCTGTTCTTCCTGCTGCCCTTCGTGCTGATCGTCAATGTCAGCCTGTCGACGCCGGATCTGGCGGTGCCGCCCTATGTGTCGCCCATTTCGCTGCAACGGGCAGACGGGCAGGCCGTCCCGCATGCGGTTTTCGATCCGGATCTCGCCAGCTACCGCCGCCTCGGCGACGAAGTGGCGGACCTGGCGAGACCGGGCGCCGAGCTGCAGTACCTGCGCGCCTTCGGCAACTCGCTGCTGCTCGCAGCGCTCACCACGCTGTGCTGCCTGCTGGTCGGCTACCCCTTCGCCTGGCACATCGCCCGCTCCGCCGAGGGTGCGCGCAACACCCTGCTGATGCTGGTCATGCTGCCGTTCTGGACCTCCTTCCTGCTGCGCGTGTATGCGTGGATGGGCCTGCTCGACAGCAGCGAGACCGGGCTCATCAACCAGGCGCTGCTCGCGCTCGGCGTGATCGGCGCACCGCTGCAATTGCTCTACAGCAGCGGCGCGGTGCTGGTCGGCATGGTCTATAGCTACCTGCCCTTCATGGTGCTGCCGCTTTACGCCAACCTGGTGAAGCTGGACATGCGCCTGCTGGAGGCGGCGCGCGACCTCGGCGCGCGGCCGTGGACCGCCTTCGTGTCGATCACGCTGCCGCTGTCCTGGCGCGGCATCGTCGCCGGCTCGATGATGGTGTTCATCCCGGCGGTGGGCGAGTTCGTGATTCCCGACCTGCTCGGCGGGGGCGGCGTGCTGATGATAGGCCGGCGCATCTGGGACGACTTCGGCCCCAACCAGGATTGGCCGATGGCGGCGGCAGTGGCGGTGGTGATGGTGCTGCTGCTGATCGTGCCGATCATGCTCTTCCACCGCCACGGCGGCCGCGGCGATGGCGGCGGCGAGGCCGGGTCATGACGCGCGCCGCAACGCTCGAGCGGCGCTGGGGCGCCCGCGCCTGGCTGCTGCTCGTCTACGCCTTTCTTTACGTACCCATCCTGTGCCTGGTGGTGTTCTCCTTCACCGCCGGCGAGATCACCACCCAGCTCGATGGCCTGTCTCTGCGCTGGTATGCGGCCCTGCTGCACGACGACGAGCTCGCCACGGCGGTGCGTCTGTCATTGCAGGTGGGCGCGCTGGCGGCGACCGCCGCGATCATCGTCGGCACGGCGGCGGCGGTGGTGCTGGCGCGTTTCCGGCCGGGTGTGGGGAGCGGCGTGTTCGCCGCGATGGCGACCGCGCCGATGGTGATGCCCGAGGTGGTGGTCGGCCTGTCGCTGGTGCTGCTGTTCACCCACCCGATGCTGCAGCCGGTGCTCGGCGGGCGCGGCGTGACGGCGATCTGGGCGGCGCACACCACGCTGTGTACGGCCTACGTGAGCGTGCTGGTGCAGTCGCGGCTGCGCGAGATGGACCGCGCGCTGGAAGAGGCGGCGCTGGATCTCGGCTGCCCGCCGTGGAAAGTGTTCTTCGTCATCACCGTGCCGGTGATCGCGCCGGCGCTGGTGGCCGGCTGGCTGCTGGCTTTCACCTTGTCGATGGACGACTTCGTGCTTGCGGCGATGCTGTCCGACCCGGGCAGCACGACGCTGCCGGTGCTGGTGTTCGCGCGCCTGCATCACGGCCTCAAGCCGGAGATCAATGCGCTGGCGACGGTGATCGTGGTGGTGGTGTCGCTTGCGGTGCTGGTCGCCAACCGCGTCATGCAGCGCGCGCAACGGCGCCGCCGCGCCGCGATGCACGCGGCCTTGCGCGGTTGAACGGGCGCCGGCAAGCCTGCCTCACTTCGCCTTGTTGCGTGCCTTCCAGTGATCGATGGACAGCAGCAGGCGGTCCAGCATCTGGTGCAGCCGGGTCCATTCCGCCTCGCTGAAGTCGGCGAACATGTCCGTTTCCAGCCCGCGGCCGATGCGTTCGCCCTCGTACCAGACGCGCATGCCTTCCTCGGTGAGCGTCAGGCACTGCTGGCGGTTGTCCTGCGCGTTGGTGCAACGCGAGATCAGGCCGCGACTCTCGAGGAAGGAGATGTTCTTCGACAGCAGCGTCTTGTCCAGCACCAGCCGGTTGCCGAGATCGGTGGCGGTGATGCCGGGGAAGTCATGCACCAGCCGCAGCACGCGCAGCTCGCGCACTCCCAGGTTCAATGCCTTCTTGTACGCGGCGTTGCCCGCCTTCATGACGATCGTCTTGATCAGATCGAGCTTGTAGGTCAGGTAGGGCGTTTCGTTCTTTTTCATCTAGGTATCGAGGCCGGTCCGTCCTGTGCAGGGATGGCGGCCAGCGCAGGGGCGCCGCCGGTTGATAGTTGCAGTATGCACCAATCGGCGTGGCCGGGCCAAGATTGTCGGCGGGTGCGATCAGGAACCGTCGGCCGACCTCGTCACCCCCCAGGGCATCACCGGCACCGTCGAGATCGCGTTGGCGGGCGCTCCTTCGATGATCTTGCGGCTGATCGCCAGATACACCAGCGTGCGGTGGGCTTCGTCCCACATCCGCACGATGCGGGTTTCCTTGAACAGCAGCGAGGTGTCCTCCGAGAACACCACCTCGTCCCTGGGCAGCTTCGCCGGCAGCGTGATCGGTCCGGTCTGGCGGCAGGCGAGCGAGAACTGCGACGGATCCTGCGCCAGGCCGAGCGAGCCCTTCACGCCGCCGGTGCGCGCCTGGCTCACGTGGCAGGTCACGCCCGGCACTCTGGGGTCGGAGAAGGCATCGACGCAGATCTTGTGGTTGGCACCGATGAGCTTCCAGGTGGTGGTGACGCAGCCGACTTCGTCGGCGTGAGCAGGCAGGGGGGCGGACGACAGGGCAAGAAGCAGGGCGGGGAGCAGGCGGCGAAATCGTTTCATGATGCGTCTTCGTGTAGAGGGATTCGTGCCGCCGGAAGCGGCGAGGGCGACGGGCGTCGCACGACGCGGGCAGCGTCGTGGCGGCGTCAGAGGCTGCGCAGGAACTTCTGCGCCAGGCGGGCGATGTCTTCCGCGTGGTCGCGGCCGTTGATGCAGCGCCTTGCGTTGATGAAGTCCGTCTGGCCGCGGTCGATGTAGTCACCGAGCTTGCGGCCGGTGAAGGCGCCGGTCTTGAAGCCATGCACCAGGATGAAGAGCGCGTACTTCGGCTCCAGCGCCAGGTCGGGGTTGTTCACCAGGTCCACGCCCAGCAGCCGGCCGTATTTCTCGTAGTTGTCCTTCCAGGTGATCTGCACGTAGCCACGGCCGTAGTACGGGTAGTAGCGGAAGTTGTTCTTGCGCCACTCCTCCGTCTGACGGAAGGACTCGCGCACCGGCTTGAAGGTCTGCGCCGTCTCCCACTGCACGGTGGCCAGCACGTAGGCGATCTGTGTGTTGAGGCCGATGTCCTGCGCGTGGCATTCGCGGATGATGGCCTTGATCGTGCCTTCCCGGGTGGAGAAGTCGTCCGCCGCGGTGTTGTCCACGCCTTCGAGCAGGCCGCTCATCGCCGTGACCGATTCCGGCCCGATCAGCGAGGGGTTGCCTTCGAACACGTCGGTCTTGAACTCCGCCCACGCATTGCGCGTGCGCGGGCCCATCAAGCCGTCGATGTCGCCCACCGGGTAGCCGAGGCAGCTCAGCGCCAGTTGCAGTTCGGACAGTTGCGCCTCGCTGAGTTCGTCGAGCGACATCGGTCCGGAAATACTCGTCAGCGTGCTCAGTTTCATGGTCGTCCTCCGCGTCTGCAGTGTGGGTGTGGAATGAATCCACCGGGGTGCCGGGCTACCTGCGCCGGCGGGCTCAGGTGTCCGGCCGCTCGGGCAGTCTGCGCACCTCGAACACCTTGCCGTCGGCGCGCACGAAGCGACCGCTGCGCAGGCGACGGTCGTCGAATTCGAATCGGTCCCTGCCGTCGGGCTTGTCCTCCGACGCGAAGATGTAGCGGCCTTCCGGTGTTTCCTCGCGGAAGAAGAACAGCATGTGACCGTTGCCGCGCTTCCAGCGCACCTCGAAGGCCATGCGCACCGGCGTGACCGTGCAGGTGGTGGGACCGACCCGGTAACGCCCCTCGAATTCGTCGGCGGCGAGCGCCACGCCGCCGAGCCAGGCGGCCAGCATCAGCACCGCCACCTGCCGCCAGAGCCTCCACCCCCGCCATGCCTTCATCGTGTCGCTTTCCTTTCGCCCGCTCACCACAGCGTGCGCGTGTCGAGCCAGGTCACCCGCCCGGTGCGGCGTTTCACTTCGCGGTGCATGTGCGCGGTGCCGCCGGGACCGTCGCCGCCTTCGCCATTCCACAGGCAGACGAAGCGCACCTTGTCCACACCCCATGCCAGCGCAGTGTAGAGCAGCCACAGGTTGCAGCGCTCGAAAGGGCTTGCGCGCCGGTCCGGGCCGCTCTTCGGTGGTGGGCCCAGCTCGACGGGCATGATGCGCGGCGCATCCTGCAGGCTGCCGCGGATCGCGTAGTAGCGGTCACGCCACTTCTGGCCATCGGTGGAGGACATCACCGAGCGGTCGATGAACTCGGGTTCGTCCAGCGGCAGCAGCAGGTGCAGGCGCAGGCCGCGGGCCTGGCAGGCTTCCAGGAACAGCAGGTCGCCACCACTGGCGCCCTGTGTCAGCGCGAGGTCGCCGGGCCCGGCACCGAGCGCGTCCAGCGCCGCAGCGATCTTCTGCGCGGCGATGCCCTCCTTGTCGGCGGGAAAGCGCGGCACCGGCCGCTGCGGATCGTCGATCATGTGGCCGCTGAACAGGAACACCTGGCGCGGTTCGAAGGGCGGCGTGCTGCGCGCGATCTCGCGGTCGACGAGTTCCAGCGCGGCGGCCGTCTCCTCCGGGCGGAACTCGAGGTCGCGCAGCAGGGCGAGCGTCTGGCGGCTGGAGTCGAGCGCGAACCAGTCGCGGTTCGCGGCGGCGACGGTGGCGCCGTATTCCTGGCGCACCGCGTCGAGCGGATTGACCAGCAGGCACAGCTCGGCGTAGCTCGCCCGCGCCCAGTAGTCCTTGCGGTCGCGCTCCTGCGCGGTCAGCGCCGCCCACAGCACGCCACCGATCAGGTTGTCGATGACGGTGGCGCTGGTCTTGCCGCCGAGATGGCGCCGCAGCAGGGCGAGCGTCAGCGCATTGATGCCCGAGTAATGATGCGAGGGGTCGGCGATGAAGGCCTTGTGATAGGGCTCGATCGCCTCGGCCAGGGCGGCATCCTCGCCGGCCGCCGCCGCCCGCAGCTCGGCACTGGACGCGCCGTCGCGGCGCCAGCGGCCGATCCAGTTGTCCTTCTCGACGCGGCCGAGCAGCGCCCACACTTCCGGATCGACCGGGTAGTCCTCGGTGAGCCGGCGCACCCATTCGCGCGCCTCTTCGTAACGGCCGAGGCGGCCCAGGCACACGGCCTTCTTCTCGCGCGCGCGCTTGCACGACGGCTCGAGTTCCAGCGCCGCCTCGAACTGCTCGAGGGCGAAGTCGAAATGGCGCAGCTTGAGCAGCGCCTCGCCGGCGGTGATCTTGGCCTCGATGCGCAGCGCGCGCGTCGGCGTCTCGTCGGCCAGCACCAGGATGTCGCCGGGGCGCAGCTTCTGGCGTGCGATCTCGGTGCGGCTCGCCCACTCGCGATAGGCGGCGTTGAACGCGTTGGCCTGCGTCAGCAGCAGGGTCTTCCAGTCGGGCTCGCGCAGATTGGGCAGCAGGCTATAGACGGGGCTGACGCGCTCGTCCACCCATTCGGCCAGCGTCGCCCGCGCCATTGCGGCGAGCGCCCTGCGGTCGTCCTCCAGCCTCGCGCCATCGGGCGCACCGTCCTGCAGCGCGTAGTTCAGCTTGCGATCGGTGTACAGGTCGAAGGGCTGGGTCGGTCGCGGCCCCTGCACGAGGATCACCCCGCGCTTGCGCAGCGCATGGCGCACGCCGAGCTCGTACCACACGTTGGGGTTGTCCAGCGTCAGGTCGGCGACCACCAGGTCGGACATCAGCAGTTCCTGGAACATGTCGGTGCGGATGTCGCCCGCGCGCTGTTCGCGGTCGGCGCGGATGACCTCGAAGCCGGCGTCCGTGAGCGCCGGCGCGATGTAGTCGTCGTACACGCGGTTGAAGTCGATCGGCTGCCCGTCGGGTCCGGGCTTGGTGCCGAAGGGCATCGCGACGAAGGCGTGAGGTTTCATGCAGGGTCTCCCGCAGAGGTGCGACCGCGCGGCGGCGACGCGCCCGATACGTTCAGCATAGACGCGATTGTGCCGGCGTCACCCGGCCTCGATCTGCTTCACCAGCGTGAATACGGCATGGTGCGTGGGCGCCTCGGCGCCGTGGCGGGCCGCCATGTCGAGGAACACGCCGGTGATGGCGTCGATCTCGGTGCGGCGCCCGGCGAGCACGTCCTGCAGCATGCTGGCGCGGTTGGCGCCGGTGGCCCGGGCCACCGCGACGACGCGGGCGTGGGCGCCGTCCTCGTCGAGCGGCAGACCCTTGGCGTGCAGCACCGGCCAGGCCTCGCGCACCAGGGCGTCGAGGTGGACGCGGTAAGGCGGGTCGCACAGCGCGCCGTTGGGCACCCGGAACAAGGCCGCGAGCGGGTTGATCGCCAGGTTCACCAGCAGCTTGGCCAGGCGCGCGGCGGCGATGTCGGGTTCGATGCGGGTGCGGAATCCGGCGCGCGACAGCAGCTCGGCCACCGCCTCGAAGCCCGGCGGCAGCAGCGTGTCGCCGGCGCCGGAGGGGGTGACACGGTCGCCGTCGCGGAACGCGCCTTCGGTGGTGATGCCCTGTTCCACCCGCGGTGGCGGGCCGTCCTCGTCCGGCCGGGCCGCGTGCACCGCGTCACGCAGCACCGCGCCGGTGAGCCCGTTCTGCAGCGACAGCACGCCCAGCGGACGCATGGCGGCGGCCAGGCGGCCGGCGTCCGCGGTGTCCCCCGCCTTCACCAGCACGATCACCCAGTCCGCCTCCGGCAGGGCGCCGGGGGCATGGGCATCGGCCTGGAACAGCGCATCGCCGACCATCACGCCGGCGTGCAACTGTCCGGCGCGGATGGCGCTGCGCGCGACGACCGCGACCGGGATGGTGGC
This sequence comes from Pseudomonadota bacterium, assembly GCA_018240585.1. Taxonomy (GTDB): domain Bacteria; phylum Pseudomonadota; class Gammaproteobacteria; order Burkholderiales; family Rhodocyclaceae; genus Thauera. Next base: position 5,307 of record JAFEFM010000065.1, on the reverse strand, counting down.
CGCCAGCCGCGCGGCGAAGTGCAGGCCGAGCGCGCCCGCGCCGATGATGGCGAGCGGGTAGCGCGGTGGGCGCGATGCATGGGGAAGATCCTGACTTGATGACAAAGGTCTCATTTGTATCAATATTTGTTGAAAACCGTGGCGTCTCTTAAAATCCCTGCCCTGAATAGGGTCGCCGCGGCTCGCACGCTGGCGGCCCTTTGCCGTTGTGCTCGTACCATACCAGTTCCCCATCCCTGCCCAGCCAATGGACGATCCCGACTCATTGCCCGCTCGCCTCGGCCGCGAGATCTCGCTGTCATCCGGCAATGCCGAGCTGACGCTGGGCGAGATCGTGCGTCCGGACATCCTCGAATGCCCGCCCGACGTGTCGCTGCGGGAGGCAGCGCGCAGGATGAACGAGGCGCACGTCAGCTCCATTCTCGTCGTTGCCGACGACGAAGTCCTTGGCATCTGGACCGAGCGCGACGCGCTGCGGGTCGACTTCACCGAGGCGTCCGCCTTCGACCGGCCGATCTCGCAGGCGATGAGCGCCCCGGTGCGCACCGTGCCGCGCAGCATCACGCTGCAGGAGCTGGCGGTGCGCTTCCGCGAGGACCATCTGCGCCACTACCTCGTCGTCGATGCCGGCGGCAGGCGGTGCGGCATCGTGTCGCAGACCGACGTGGTGATGAACCAGGGTATCGAGCATTACCTCAAGCTGCGCAAGGTCGATTCGGTCATCAAGGGCAGCATGCGGCCGCTGCCCGAATCGGCGCCCCTCAGCGAAGCGACGCGGCGCATGCGCGAAGGCGGCGTGGATGCGGTGGTGGTGGCCTATGCCGATGGCTACGGCATCCTCACCGAGCGCGACGTCACCCGGCTGGTGGCGGCCGGCACCACCGACCGCGCAGTGGGCGGGCTGGCCAACCGCCCGCTGGTGACGGTCGATGCGCGCACCAGCCTGTATCGGGTGCGCAGCATGCTGGCCGAGCGCCGCATGCGTCACGTCGGCGTCATCGATGAGAATGGGGCGCTCGTCGACCTGATCAACTTCAGCGACATCCTCACCGGCATGGAGCTGGTGTATGTGCACGAGCTGCAGAGCGCGCTGGCCGAGCGCGACCGCGCGCTGAACGCCTCGCAGCGCAACCTCTACCTCGCCGAAAAGGTCATCGAGAATTCGCTCGAAGGCATCCTCATCACCGATGCCGAGGTGCGCATCATCTCGGTCAACCCGGCCTTCACCCGCCTCACCGGGTATACCGAGGAAGAGGTCATCGGCCGCAACCCGTCGATGCTGAGCTCCGGCCGACAGAGCGAGGCCTTCTACGCGCGCATGTGGGAGAAGATCCGCGCCCATGGCAGTTGGCAGGGCGAAGTATGGAACCGGCGCAAGAACGGCGAGATCTTCCCCGAGTTCCTCACCATCAACGCCATCACCGACCACGACGGGCGCCTGACCAACTACGCGGCGATGTTCAGCGACATTTCCCAGGTCAAGGAAAGCGAGCAGCGCATCCGCGACCTGGCCTACTTCGACCCGCTCACCGGCCTGCCCAACCGCCGCCTGCTGGACGACCGCCTGCAGGTGGAGCTGGCACACGCCAGCCGTCAGCGGAGCCGGGTGGCGGTGATGTTCGTCGACCTCGACCGCTTCAAGCGCATCAACGACAGCCTGGGCCATGAGGTGGGAGACCAGTTGCTGGCGGAGGTCGCGCGGCGGCTGCGCGGTTGCCTGCGCGACGACGACACGGTGGCGCGCATGGGTGGCGACGAGTTCGTCGTCGTCATGAGCGATTTCGAGGGCCTCGACGCGGCCGCCCATGCCGCCGGGCGCATGGCCGATGCCCTGCGCGAGCCCATGGTTATCGACGGGCGCGAGATGGTGGTGACCTGCAGCATCGGCATCAGCCTGTATCCCGACGACGGCGAGGACTCCGGCACGCTGATCAAGAACGCGGACGTGGCCATGTACCGCGCCAAGGCGGAGGGGCGCAACGCCTTCCAGCTGTACCAGCCGGCGATGAACGCGCGCTCGCTGGAACATCTGGCGCTGGAGGCGGCGCTGCACCGCGCGCTGCCCGGCGGCGAGCTGCTGCTGCACTACCAGCCCATCGTCAGCGTGGCCGGGGGACACATCGTCGCCGCCGAAGCATTGCTGCGCTGGCGCCACCCCGACCTCGGCCTGGTTTCGCCGGCAGATTTCATCCCGATCGCCGAGGAAACCGGCCTCATCGTGCCGATCGGCGAGTGGGTGCTGCGCACCGCCTGCGCGCAGCACGTCGCCTGGCGCACCGACGGCCGCCTGCCCATCCGCATGATGGTGAACATCTCGGCGCGCCAGTTCCGCGACCACGACTTCGTCGACATGGTGCGCCGCGTGCTGCGCGAGACCGGCATGCCGCCGCACCTGCTGACACTGGAGCTGACCGAAAGCATCCTGATGGACGACACCCGTCAGGGCATCGCGCTGCTGGAGGAGCTGCGCCTGCTGGGCCTGCGCGTGGCGCTGGACGATTTCGGCACCGGCTATTCCTCGCTCGGCTACCTCAAGCGCTTCCCGATCGACGAGCTCAAGATCGACCGCCTGTTCGTGCGCGACATCGACCGCAACCCGCGCGACGCCGCGCTCGCCGCCGCCATCATCGCCATCGGCCACAGCCTCGGGCTGTGCGTGGTCGGCGAGGGCGTGGAGACCGCCTCGCAGTTCGACATGCTGACCACGCACGGCTGCGATTTCGTGCAGGGCTTCCACTTCAGCCCGCCAGTGGCGGCCGAGGCGTTTCCCGATTGAGCGGGCACTCAGGCGTCCGGAAAGCGGCGGCGCAGCCCCGCGGCAAAGGCAAGCATGCAGGATGCACCGGCCAGAACGGTCGCCTCGGCCACGTCACGGGTCGGGTCGACCTCGACCAGGTCGAGTACGCGTACCTTGTGGTGCGCACCGCAGATTCTCGCGGCGGCTTGCACTTCCCACGGGGCGAGCCCGCCCGGGCGGGATCCGGCCGTCGCCGGCGCAAAGGCGCGATCCAGCACATCCATGTCCAGATCCACGTAGATGTGCGAAGTCCTTTCCGCAAGCGAGGCCAATGCGCTCGACACGACCTGCTCGATCCCGCGCCTGCGGACTTCCTCCACGGTGACGACCGTGATTCCCGACTCGCTTGCCAGGCGAGCATAGCGGGGCGCATTGGCGAAGGACTGGATGCCTATCTGGACGACGTGGGTTCCGGGCAGGCCGTCGCGAAGCAGCGCACGGACCGGATTGCCATTGGTATGGCCGGCCGCGAGGTCTCGCAGATCGAGGTGGGCATCCAGGGTCAGCAGTCCGCAATCGCGCAGCGCCGGGGCCATGCCGCACATCGCCGGATGGGTGATGCCGTTGTGCCCGCCCAGCACGATGAGTGCGTCCGCGGCCGGCAAGGCGGCCCGCACCGCGTTGCCGATGTCCGGGGCAGCGTCCTCGGGCACGGCGTCGCCGACCGGCAGGTCGCCGTGATCCCGCACCGCGATGTCCCGCAGGTCGCAGCCATGGATCAGGTCCCAGGTGCTGAAGCGGGCGAGGGCGGCGCGGAACGCGGCGGGTGCAAGGTCGCATCGCCCCGGCGTGATGGCGCCGTCGCGCAGCGGTACGCCCAGGATCCCGAGAGCCCCGACCGGGGGTCGGACGTGGTCGCCGCTCAGCCAGTTGCTGGCCCTCGGCCAGTTGCCATCTTCTGCCTGCGGCTTCATCCCGCTCCTCGATGTTTCCTGTTCCAGGTGATGCGGACGTACTGACCCGGCAAATGGGCGCCCGGATGCGTCCACACGGGGCCTTCCCGCTGCGCGTTGCCTGCCGCGCCGAACACGACGTTCCACTCGTAATCATCGCCCGAACTCACCCTTACCGTGACTCCTTCGGTGAACTGGAGAATGTCCAGCACGTAGAAGTAGCTGTCCGGATAGACGGTGGAACGTTCCGTCTCCACCGACAGCTCGCCCGACGGGGGCAGCACCACGTCCTTCGCAAACCGCACGTAGCCATCTTCTCCGGGCGTTTGCGGGATGAGATCGAAGTCGCAGAGATCGATCGCAGTGCCGGCCTCGTCACTGACCTTCACGCGGCGAATGCGGCTGGACTCGTAGGCCACGTAGGACTTCTCGATCGCACTCTGGAATGGGTAATGCTGCCTGTCGCCTGTCAGATTGCGCACCGAATATCGAGTTTTCAGCACCAGGCGGACGAACGCGGTCTTCCCGAGAGGCTCGAGTGCCAGGGTGAGCTCGAAGGCCTGGCGCATGTAGGGCTGCCGCAGAATGGCGGCGATGACGTCCTTCAGCTTCGGCGGCACGTCATGGCCGGCAGCGAAGGACAGCACATCCTTCGTGGCTTCCCGCAGCAGTTCGTGCTTGAGGTAGCGATCGAGGAGGATCGACAACAGTGCCGCGATGATGAATGCGTCGCCGAGCTTGTGGCGCAGTTCGTGGCCCAGGATGGCGTCGGCCAGGCGGTTGACCGTCGTGCCGCCGGGCAGCGGCTCGACCGCCGGTGGGTGCAACAGTCCGAGGCCCGCGATGAAGGTCAGCAGCAGGAACCAGAAGAACCGACTCCCCAGCAAGCTGCCCGCCGACGCCAGGAAGCCGCGGTCGCGCCCGGCGTGCGCGTCGCCGGCGATGGCGGAAGGACGCGTCCTTGTCGGCGGGGCAGTCATCCGCGATTCGCTCCTTGTCGATCGTGCCGGAAGCAGGGAAGGACATACCCGCAACATAGAAGCTGGGCACGAGGGCGGCAAGAACGGTCCGCGGTGATTACCTCGTGCCGCTTCCGCGCGCGTCTGCGTGATACGCCGCCCGCACCACATCGGCGCCGTAGCGCCGCTCCAGCCGGCGGATCGTGAAGTGGCCGCGGCTGACGTCCTGGAAGTGGCTCATGAACATCAGGTTGATCGACGCGCCGGCGGCGGCGCCGATGCCGGGCACCAGCATGCCGGCCGCCTTCTGCGTGAGCTGCACCTTGTAGCGCGCGGCCACCATCGTCACCAGCCGCAGCAGCGCCGGGGCGCCCTCCTGGGTGAGGCCCTTCTGCGCCAGGTGACGGGCGGCTTCGCTCACCGCGCCTGCGAGCGCCGCACGCATCGCGTAGTAGCCGGATTCGGCAGCGTCGTCGCTATCGGCGCGGCCGCCGAGCGCGAACACCTCCAGCGCCGCCAGTCGCGTCACGGGATCCGCCAGCACCTCGCCTTCGGCGCGTGCGATGTCGAGGATGGAACGCATGATCAGCACGGTGGAGACGGGAATCTCCAGCGTCAGCCCCGCCAGCCCGAAGGCACCGCCCACGCCGCCGCTGAG
>JAFEFM010000064.1 GCA_018240585.1 Pseudomonadota bacterium | reverse complement strand
GTTGGTCCAGGTGCGGAACAGGTAGTTGCCCTTGAAGAAGCTGTTGTGGCCGTAGGCCGCGTGGGCGATCACCAGGCCCTGCATGGTCAGCGTGTTCTCCTCCATCAGGTAGGCGATGCAGGGATTGGAGTTGATGACGATCTCGTAGGCGAGCCCCATCTGGCCCCGTTTGTAGCCTTTCTCGGTGGCGAGGAAATGCTTGCCGAAGGACCAGTGGTGGTAATTGACAGGCATGCCCACCGAGGCGTAGGCGTCCATCATCTGCTCGGCGGTGATGACCTCGATCTGCACCGGGTAGGTGTCGAGGCCGTAGTCCTTCGCGACGCGGGCGATCTCGGTGTGGTAGCGGTCGATGCTCTCGAACGACCACTCCGACCCGCCGGGAAGCGGCTTGGGCTTGCGGGCAGCGGGTACGCGTTTCATGCGATCGTCTTCTTGAAGAGTTCGCGGAACACCGGGTAGATGTCGGCCGGCGATTCGATGTGCTGCATGGCGAAATTGTCGTGCCTGCTGCTCAGCTTCTCGTATTCGCGCCACAGGTTCTGCGGATCGCCCGAGGTGATCTCGATGTAGGCGAAATACTGGCACCACGGCAGAATGTCGTTCTCCAGCAGCTTGCGGCAGATGGGCGAGTCGTTGTCCCAGTTGTCGCCGTCGGAAGCCTGGGCGCCGTAGATGTTCCATTGACCGTTGGCGTAGCGCTCGCGAATGATGTCGCGCATCAGCACCAGTGCGCTGGAGACCACAGTGCCGCCCGATTCGCGCGAGTGGAAGAACTCATCCTCGTCCGTTTCCTTCGCCACCGTGTGATGGCGGATGAAGACGACCTCGATGTGCTCGTAGCTGCGCGTCAGGAACAGGTGCAGCAACATGAAGAAGCGCTTGGCGGTGGACTTGCGTTCCTCGTCCATGGAGCCGGATACGTCCATCACGCAGAACATCACCGCCTGCGTGGTTGGCCGCGGTACCTTCACCCGGTTGTTGTAGCGCAGGTCGAAGCTGTCGATGAACGGAATCTTGTCGACCTTGGCGCGCAGCTTGGCGATCTCGGCGCGCAGGGTGCGCACTTCCTCGCCGTCCTCGCCGCAGCGGTCGAGCGCGTCGTCGAGTTCGCGCTGCAGCTCTCGCAGGCGCGCATTGTAGGGCGACCCCAGCGCGAGTCGGCGGCCCAAGGCGCCCCGCATCGAACGCACGATGTTGATGTTCGCCGGCACGCCGTCGGACGTGAAGCCGGCGCGCTGAGTCTTGTAATCGGTGACGCGCGCCAGTTGCGTGCGGATCAGCCGCGGCAGTTCCAGGTCCTCGAAGAACAGGTCGAGGAACTCCTCGCGCGAGAGCTGAAAGACGAATTCGTCCTCGTGTTCGCCTTCGTTGCTGGCCTTGCCCTTGCCGCTGCCTCCGCCGGCGCCGCCGAGCGGCCGGTTGATCAGGTCGCCGGACGAGAACTGGTCGTTGCCGCTGAAGACCTGTTCCCAGATGCCGCCGCGGCCCTGGTGCAGGATCGGTTCGGACAGGTCGCGCGCAGGGATCGACACCTCCTCGCCGTTGTCGAGGTCGCGGATCGAGCGGCCGTGGATCGCCTCCGACACCGCCTTGCGGATCTGCTGCTTGAAGCGGCGCATGAAGCGCTGGCGGTTGACCGTGCTCTTGCCCTTGCTGTCGAATCGTCGATCGATGATGCGGACCATACCTCCTCCTGAAGCAGACCCGGCCCGACTCGCGCCTGTGCGGCGACGCGGGTCAGGCTGCGGCGACCTTCACGACGACTTGCGCACGCGCAGGTACCACTCGCACAGCAGGCGCACCTGCTTCTCGGTGTAGCCCTTCTCGATCATGCGATCGACGAAGTCCTGGTGCTTCTTCTGCTCGTCGGCGCTGGCCTTGGCGTTGAAGCTGATCACCGGCAGCAGGTCCTCGGTGTTGGAGAACATCTTCTTCTCGATC
>JAFEFM010000063.1 GCA_018240585.1 Pseudomonadota bacterium | reverse complement strand
CCCGCACAAATATCTCGCGGACTCCACCATCCTCGTCGGTGACGACGGAAAGGCATAAGCGATGACGACCAAATCTCAGGCTGTGCTGAACTGGATCGACGAGCGCTTCCCGCTCACGTCGTCCATCAAGGGTCACCTGACCGAGTACTACGCGCCGAAGAACTTCAATTTCTGGTATTTCTTCGGCTCGCTGGCGCTGATGGTGCTGGTGATCCAGATCGTGACCGGCATCTTCCTGGTCATGCACTACAAACCCGATGCCTCGCTGAACGCGGCCGGTGTGCCGGTGGCTTTCGCCAGCGTCGAGTACATCATGCGCGACGTGCCGGGCGGCTGGATCATCCGCTACCTGCACTCGACGGGCGCCTCGGCGTTCTTCATCGTCGTGTATCTGCACATGTTCCGTGGCCTGCTCTACGGCTCGTATCGCAAGCCGCGCGAGCTGATCTGGGTCTTCGGCACGCTCATCTTCCTCGCGCTGATGGCGGAAGCCTTCATGGGCTATCTGCTGCCGTGGGGGCAGATGTCTTACTGGGGCGCGCAGGTGATCGTTAACCTGTTCTCCGCGATCCCGGTCATCGGTCCGGACCTGTCGCTGGTGATCCGCGGCGACTACGTCGTGTCCGACGCCACGCTGAACCGCTTCTTCTCCTTCCACGTCATCGCCGTGCCGCTGGTGCTGATCGGCCTCGTCGCTGCGCACATCATTGCGCTGCACGAAGTCGGCTCCAACAACCCGGACGGCATCGAGATCAAGAAGAAGAAGGATTCGACCGGCAAGCCGCTCGACGGAATCCCCTTCCATCCGTACTACACGGTGAAGGACATCGTCGGTGTCGTGGTCTTCCTGTTCGTCTTCAGCGCGGTGGTGTTCTTCGCGCCGGAAGGCGGAGGCTACTTCCTCGAGTTCAACAACTTCATCCCGGCCGACCCGCTGAAGACGCCGCCGCACATTGCGCCGGTGTGGTACTTCACGCCCTTCTACTCGATCCTGCGCGCGGTGACCTATCCGCTGTTCGGGCTGGATGCGAAATTCTGGGGCGTGGTCGCGATGGGCGCATCGGTGGTGATCATCGCCTTCCTGCCGTGGCTGGACCGCAGTCCGGTGAAGTCGATCCGCTACAAGGGGCCGATCTTCAAGGTGGTGCTGACGATCTTCGTCATCTGCTTCTTCATCCTGGGTTACCTGGGTGTGCTGCCGCCGACCCCGGGCCGTACGCTGGTGTCGCAGATCTGCTCGGTGCTGTACTTCGCGTTCTTCCTGCTGATGCCCTGGTACAGCCAGCTCGACAAGTGCAAACCGGAACCGGAAAGGGTGAATTTCAAATGAAATCGCGTCTCATGAGTTTCATCAAGCGCGCAGCCGCGGTCGCCCTGTTCGCGCCCGTGCTGGCGATGGCCGCGGGGGCCGAGCTGCACCTGGACAAGGCGCCGGTCAGCAAGGATCCGGCGGTGCTGCAGCATGGCGCCAAGCTCTTCGTGAATTACTGTCTGAACTGCCATGGTGCGTCCTACGTGCGCTACAACCGGCTGCAGGACATCGGCCTCACCGAGCAGGCGATCCGCGACAACCTGCTGTTCACCGCTGAAAAGACGGGTGAGCTGATGAAGATCGCGATGCAGCGCGACGAGGCGAAGGTCTGGTTCGGCGCTGCGCCGCCCGACCTGAGCGTGATCGCCCGCTCCCGCGCGTCCGAGTTCGGCAGCGGCGCGGACTGGCTGTACACGTATCTGCGCCAGTTCTACCGTGACCCGGCCCGTCCGACCGGCTGGAACAACGTCGTGTTCGAGAACGTCGGCATGCCGCATGTCCTGTACGAACTGCAGGGCGAGCAGGTGGCGCATGTCACTCAGAACGCTGACGGCACCAAGCATGTCGAACTCAAGCTGGCAAAGCCCGGCAAGCTGTCGGCCGAGGAGTACGACAAGACTGTCGCCGATCTCGTGTCCTTCATCGTCTGGATGGGCGAGCCTGTCGCCGAGAAGCGCAAGTCGATCGGCACGATCGTCCTGATCTTCCTGGCAGGTCTGTTCGTGCTGTCGTATGCGCTGAAGAAGAACTACTGGAAGGACATTCATTGATTGAATGTGCGGTGACGCGTGCGGGCTTTCCGGCCTGCACCTGCCATTGACGCACTTCCATGACAGACGCACCACGCGGCACCGCGTGGTGCGCTTTTGCTTTTGTATCTCCGGAGTGGCAACACCATGATGAACCTCTATTCCGGCACGACCGACCCGTTCAGCCATCGCTGCCGGATCGTCCTGTTCGAAAAGGGTATGGATTTCGAAGTCATCGACGTCGATCTGTACAACAAGCCCGAAGACATCGCCGTCATCAACCCCTACAACCAGGTGCCGGTGCTCGTCGACCGAGATCTCGTCCTGTACGAGTCGAACATCATCAACGAGTACATCGACGAGCGCTTCCCGCATCCGCAACTGATGCCGCCCGACCCGATCATGCGTGCCCGTGCGCGGCAATTGCTGCACACCTTCGAGCAGGAGCTGTTCTCGCACATCCCCGCGCTCGAGGCGAACCAGAAAGGTGTCGACAAGACCCGTGCCCACGTGCGCGACCACCTCACCCAGCTCGCGCCCATCTTCAACAAGCAGAAGTTCATGCTGGGCGAGGAGTTCTCCATGCTCGATGTGGCGATTGCGCCGCTGCTCTGGCGCCTCGAGCACTACGGCATCGAACTCCCCAAGGCCGCTGCGCCGCTGATGAAGTACGCCGAGCGGATATTCAGCCGCCAAGGGTTCATCGACGCGCTGACGCCGTCCGAGAAGGTGATGCGTCGCTGACCCGAATCGCCTCCGGTCGGGCATGTCCTTGCCCGTCCGCGCACAAGGATCGCCATGAGCACAGTTTCAACCAAGCCCTACCTGATTCGCGCCATCTGGGAATGGTGTGTCGACCAGGGCTACACGCCCTACCTGGCGACGCTCGTCGATGCGCAGACCCGCGTTCCGCCGGGCTATGCGCGCGACGGCCAGGTCGTGCTGAACGTCGGCCCGGATGCCACTCATCAGTTGCAGATGGAAAACGACGTCATCAGCTTTCAGGCGCGTTTCAACGGCGTGCCACATTCGCTGCTGATCCCGGTCGCCAACGTCATCGCCATCTATGCCCGCGAGAACGGGCAAGGCATGGCTTTCGAGCCCGAGCAGGGTGAGGACGCCGGGCTGATGGAGGTGGCCGATGACGATCTGCCGGAGACCGCCGAGCCCCTCGACGACACCGCCGAGGGGCCCCGCGGTGAGCCCTCTGGGAAGCCGCGCGGTGGCCACCTGAAAGTCGTCAAATAAGCAAGGAGAGAGTCATGACGATCCTGCTGTGGACCAAGCAGCTCGAGAACGGGCTTGAGCGAATGGACGAGACGCACCGCGAGTTCGTCGAGCACTACAACGTCGTGGCGGAGGCGTTGAAGGGCGGAGACCGCGATGCCTTCCTCGCGGCCTATGACGCTTTCGTCGAGCACACCGAAGCCCATTTCGCCCAGGAGAACCGCTGGATGGAGGCGGTGGATTTTCCCGCCTGCCATCGCGGTGAGCATGAGCGCGTGCTTGCGGTGCTGCGCGACATCCGCAAGCGCGCGGCGAACGGCGACCTGTTCCTGGCGCGACGCCTGGTGGAAGAGCTTCCGACGTGGTTCGATGGTCACACCAACGGCATGGATGCGGCGCTCGCCTTTCACCTGCAGAGCGTCGGCTACGATGTTGAGACCGGCGAATTCAAACCCAAGGCCGATGGCGGTTCATGCGCCGATTCGCCCGCCGGTTGCGCCTGCGCGACCCTGACGGCCAATCCCGAGCCCGCCGAGCAGAACTGAGTCCGCCGGGCCTGCTCGCCGCATGCGCGTGATCAGGCTGCGGCGCGAAATGGAAATTGCGGGGCGGGGCGCCGGCCCTGCATCAGTTCGGCCAGCGCGGCAGCGGAGCCGCAGGCGAGCGTCCAGCCCAGCGTGCCGTGACCGGTGTTGAACCACAGGTTGTCGCGGCCGCTCCTGCCGATGATGGGCAGGTTGCCGGGCGTGGCGGGTCGCAGGCCCGCCCATGAACTGGCCTGCGACTCGTCGATGGCGCCGGGAAACCGCGTCTGGATCCAGTCGAGGATGGTGCGCACGCGTTCGGGGCGCACATCCGTTTCGAAACCGCCTACTTCGGCGGTGCCGGCGATGCGCAAGCGGTCGCCGAGGCGCGAGCAGACGATGCGTCGCGATTCGTCGGTCAGGCTGACTTCCGGTGCCCGCATCGGGTCCAGCACCGGAGCCGTCACCGAGTACCCCTTCACCGGATAGATCGGCAGGTGCTCACCGAGCGGCGCCACCATCCGTGGACTGAAGCTGCCCAGGCACACCACATAGGCATCGGCAGCGAACATTCCGGTGCGCCCCTCCGCGTCCGCCACCTCGACGCCGTGAACACGACGGGCGGTCGCCGACAGGCTGGTGATCCGGGTACGGTAATGGAACCGCACCCCGCGTTCGCGCAGGCGTTCGGCCAGCGCCTGGGTGAAGCGGAAGGCGTCGCCCGATTCGTCCCCGGGCGCGTATAGCCCGCCCGCCAGATGAGCGCATTGCGCAGCCAGCGCGGGCTCGATGGCAAGGCATTCGGCCGCATCGCAAACCTTCGCTTCGATGCCGAAACGTGCCAGCAGCGCGGCACGCGCCGGGGCATGCCGGAATTCGTCGGCGGTGAAGAACAGGTGCAGGATGCCGCGCTCGCGGTGATCGTAGGCGATGCCGGTTTCCGCGCGCAGCGCGCGCAGCCGTTCTCCGCTGAAGGTGGCGAGGGCCGCGATCGCCTCCGT
>JAFEFM010000062.1 GCA_018240585.1 Pseudomonadota bacterium | reverse complement strand
GGATGTTCAGCGGCGAGGGCTTGAGCACCACCTGGAACTGGTAGTAGTGCTGCAGGCGGTTGGGGTTCTCGCCGTAGCGGCCGTCCTTGGGCCGGCGCGAAGGCTGCACATAGGCGGCGTTCCAGGGCTCGGGGCCGATCGCGCGCAGGAAGGTGGCGGTGTGGCTGGTGCCGGCGCCCACCTCGAGGTCGTAGGGTTGCAGCAGCACGCAGCCACGCTCGCCCCAGAAGTGCTGGAGCGTCAGGATGACTTGCTGGAAGGTGGGCTTCGAGTGGGCTGAGGTGTGGGCCATGGTGTCGGGCGGCTTTGCCGCGCTGCGAACGCAAAGAGCCCGATTTTACTGGCAATTGCCGCCTCGCGTATGCACGACCGCCCAAATGCGGGGAATGCTCAAAGCAATCCCATCTCCAGCCGTGCGCCCTCGCTCATCATCTCGCGGCTCCACGGCGGGTCCCACACGAGCTGCACGTCCACCTCTTCCACGCCGGGGATGGCCTCGAGCTTTTCCTTCGCCTCGTCGGCGATCATCATGCCCATGCCGCAACCGGGCGCGGTAAGGGTCATGCGCACGTCGATGCGGAAACGCCCGCTCGGCAGCCGCGTCAGCTCGCAGCCGTACACCAGGCCGAGATTGACGATGTCGATCGGAATCTCCGGGTCGTAGCAGGTGGCGAGCTGGTCCCATGCCGCCGCTTCGACCGCCTGCTGGCTGTAGCTGCCGTCCGCCGCCTGGGTGACGACCGCTGCCGCCGCCTCGGCTTCCAGCCCCAGCGCGTCGGCCTCGCTGCCGGCGATGCGGTACAGGTTGCCGTTGACCATCACGGTGAAGGTGCCGCCCAGGCGCTGGGTGACCTGGGCGTATTCGCCGGCTTCCAGCGTCTCCGGCGAACCCCACGGCACCAGAACGGCCGGACAGTCGCGCGTCAGACGCACTTCCAGGATCTCACCCATGGGCTTGTTCATCGTCGTTCCCTCGCTGCGCGCATTCATGTCGTGTTCGCTCCACGTTCATTCGGTCTTCGCCGTGCCGCCGCCTTCCAGCGCGTTGTGCAGCGTGTGCCAGGCCAGCGTGGCGCACTTCACCCGCGCGGGAAACTCGCGCACGCCGGCAAGCACCTCGAGCTTGCCGAAGTCCCGCCCTTCCGGCGGCGCGTCGGTGAGCAGGGCGTGGAAGTCGCGGAACAGTGCCTCGACCTCGTCCACCGGCCGGCCTTTCACCGCTTCGGTCATCAGCGACGCCGAAGCGGTGGAGATGGCACAGCCGTGGCCGACGAAACTGACGTCCTGCACCACGCCGTCCGCCACTTTCAGGTACACGGTGAGCTGGTCGCCGCACAGCGGGTTGTGGCCTTCGGCGACATGGTCGGCGTCGGCCATGGAATGGAAATTGCGCGGCTGGCGGTTGTGATCGAAGATCACTTCCTGGTACAGCTCGCGCAGGTCGCCGAAGCCTTCGTGTCCGCTCATCGCCGGCCTCCGAACATGTCCTGCGCCTTGCGGATGGCCCGCACCAGC
>JAFEFM010000061.1 GCA_018240585.1 Pseudomonadota bacterium | reverse complement strand
GTCAACAACAGCTCGATCTTCGGCCTCAAGGCCATGCCGCGGCTGGCCTACTACGTCGCCGCCAAGCACGGCATCATCGGCGCCACCCGCGCCGCCGCGCTCGACTACGCGCAGAAGGGCATCCGGGTGAACGCGGTGTGCCCCGGCCCGATCAAGACCGCCAGCTACGACCGCGTCACCGGCGGCGACGACCACATGTACGACGACGGCGTGCCCATGCACCGCATCGGCCAGCCGCGCGAAGTGAGTAGTGCGGTGCTGTGGCTGCTGTCCGACCAGTCGTCCTACGTCACCGGCGGTTTCATCCCGACCGACGGCGGCATGTCCGCCGGCTGAGCCGCGCGCAACCCGCCACCCCCCAACAAGGAGAAAGTTCCATGGGCAAGCGCGTCAAGATGATCTTCCCGGTGCCGATGAGCGAGGCCACCCGGCCGATGGTCGAATCGCAGCTGCCGCCGGAGTTCCGGCGCAGCGACATCGACATCAGCTTCGTCGGCGCCGGCAGCACGATCACGCTGGCCGACAGCTACTACGACATGGCGATCATGGAGCTGGCGGTGATCCAGGCCGGCATCCAGGCGCAGGAGGACGGTTTCGATGCGGTGTGCATCAACACCGTCAGCGACTCCGGCCTCGCCGCCTTGCGCTCGCGGCTCAGCATCCCGGTGCTGTCGCCGGGCCAGAGCGCCTTCCACGTGGCATCGATGCTGGGCCACAAGTTCAGCATCCTCACCATGTGGGAGCGCTGGTTCCCGCTCTACCGCAAGACGCTCAAGGAATACGGGCTGGAATCGCGCGTCGCGTCGATCCGCGCCATCGAGGTGCGGCCCGACACGGTGGAGCTGCTCAGCGGCAAGGAGGACATCGTCTTCGCCAGGCTTGAGGAAACCGCGCTGAAGGCGATCAAGGAAGACGGCGCCGACGTCATCGTGCTCGGCTCCACCACCATGCACCAGTCGCACGCCTACCTGGCCTCCAGGCTGCCGGTGCCGGTGCTCAACCCCGGCGTCATCGCCTACAAGCTGTGCGAGATGTTCCTCGACCTCGGCCTGTGCCACAGCAAGAAAGCCTACCCGTCGCCGGAAACGCTGAAGGACGCGGCTTTCGGGAGCTGAAGTCCGGGCGCGCAAACAGCGCAGCAACCCGACGCCCCGCCACCGATCGCTTGCGGATCGGTGGCGGGGCGTTATTCATTTTTTGGGGATTCACCATCGATCGCTCAAAGTTGAGGTCGTGACTTCTCACGTAGCTTGAGTTGCCCCGGAAACGGGCTAAACTTGAATTCCTTACTTCCTTTCTTTCAGAGAAAGTCATGCTGGCCAAGCGTACGAGCAAGAATCAGATCACTCTGCCCAAGGCCATCGTGCAGACGGCGGGCGAAGCGGACTACTACGACGTCACCGTTGAAGACGGCAAGATCGTGCTGACACCGGTTCGCCTGCAGCAGGCCGACGCGGTACGCGCGAAGCTGGAGGAACTGGGCATCACGCAAGACGACGTGGGCGATGCCATCGCCTGGGCGCGACAGCGGGCATGAGCGCTCCGCGCGTCGTTCTCGACACCAACTGTCTTGTCAGTGCGCTGATCTTCTCGCGGGACAAGTTCGCTTGGCTGCGGGAAGCCTGGCAGGCCAGACGCTTTGTTGCCTTGGCCAGTCACGACACGGTCAGCGAACTGCTGCGCGTCCTTGTCTACCCCAAATTCAAGCTGACTCGTGACGAGCAGGAGATACTGCTGGGCGAATTCCTGCCCTACGTCGAGACCGTCAAGATCGGCACCCCGCCGGATGGCCTGCCCGACGTCCGCGACGCGGACGACATCATCTTTCTGGTGCTCGCTGCCGCGGCTCGTGCCGATGCCTTGGTCAGCGGCGACGGTGACATTCAGGCAGTGCAGTCGCAATTCCACATTCCCATTCTCACTGTGGCCGAATTTGCCGACTGGCTGCAAGCGCACCCACGCCAGCCCGCAATAAGAAGCCGCCCCCGCCGCCCAGACCGGTGAGAAGGCAGCGAGGTAAGGATGTCGATTACTCAACCCCGCCGTCATCATCTGGATGTTGTGCGGGATCGTGAATAGATGGAGTGCCGGGTGCAACTGACTGCGGTCATGGGCCGATGTTTGCGATTCTGTCTGTTCGTGATCGCCCTCGCATGCGCTCCGGCTTCGGTTGGCGCAGTCCCGGCCGCCGAGCCGGTCAGGATCGGGGTTCTCGCATTCAGGTCCAAGCTCCAGACGCTCGAGCAATGGCAGCCGCTGGCCGCGGCACTCCAGCATGCCGTGCCCAGACGAACTTTCGCCGTCGAGGCGCTCACCTTTCCCGAAATGGATGAGGCCATCGCCCAGAAGCGGCTTGATTTCGTGCTCACCAACCCGGGGCACTATGTCTTGCTGACGCGGCGCCTCGGCCTGACTGCGCCGCTCGCCACATTGGCTGTGGATGACAATGGCCGCGCAAGCACGGCATTCGGCGGGGTGATATTCACTCGATCGGATCGGTCGAACATCAACACGCTGCAAGACATCAAAGGCAAGACGATTGCCGTGGTGAGCACCGACTCGCTGGGTGGCTTCCAGATGCAGACCTACGAGCTCAGCCGCGTGGGCATCCGCTTGCCCCGAGATGCGGGCCTGATCGTCACCGGCATGCCCCAGGACAGCGTGATCGAAGCCGTGCTTTCCGGTCGGGCGGATGTCGGCTTCGTGCGTACCGGGGTGATGGAAGCCCTGGCCCGCGAAGACGGGATGACGTTGTCGCGCATCAGGATCATCAATCCCCAGACGCATCCCGGCTTTGAATTCGCCGTGTCGACCCGGCTCTATCCCGAGTGGCCTTTTGCGGCCATGCCCGGCACGGACGCGAATCTGGCCCGCCATGTGGCGGCAGCGCTTTTCACGCTGGCCGAGAACAGGTCCGTCACGCAGGCAATGGGGATAAACGGCTTCGTCGTCCCCGCCGATTACATGCCGGTGGCCGACATGCTGAGAGAGCTGCGGATGCCGCCGTTCGACCTTGCGCCGAGCTTCACGCTCGCCGATGTCTGGGCGCTCTACCGCTGGCCGCTCGTCGGAGGGGGCCTGGCGCTGGCGGTGATCCTGGCGCTGGTGCTGGTGTTGCTGCGCCACCGGCG
>JAFEFM010000060.1 GCA_018240585.1 Pseudomonadota bacterium | reverse complement strand
GACCCAGCAACGGGTCGATGGCTTCGTCCTCAAGACCGTAAAGAAGATCAAGTAATACCGCGCCGAGGTGTCCGGGTTCCGCATGCTTGCGGAAGCCGTGTGGGGCTATCTATCCTTGGCCTATACGCAAAGGATCAGCGCCCATGGCGAACCCGGCCCACCTGGCATTGCTCGACCAAGGCGTCGAGGCATGGAACGCGGCGCGACGGCAGGCCGGCGACCTGCCCGACCTCGAAGGTGCCGATCTGTCCGGGCGCTCGCTCGCGGGCATAGAGTTCTTCGCCGCAAACCTGCGCGGCGCCAATCTGCAAGGCTGCAACCTCGAGGGTGCCGACCTGAGGGAAAGCTGGCTCGACGGCGCTGACCTTCGCGGCACATGCCTCGGGCAGGCGCGGCTGGGCGGGGCTCGGATGACGCGCTGCCGCTTCGACGGCGCCGTCTTCGTCACGAACGACGGCGAGCTGGGCGATGCCACCCAGCTCTCGGCGTTGTTGCGCGGAGCCGATTCATGGCGGCGCTTCGCGCGCGAAAGCGCCCCTTTCATGCCTGATCTGCCGCTGGATGCCCAGCTCGCCAAGCTCCAGCGCACTCAGCAGGCACTGGCGCAGCACAAGGCAGACACCGGCCTCAACGCCGATGACCCCTTCGACTCGAGAAGATTCGACGACACCCATCTGGCGCGTTTGCGCGCGGGGGTCGACGACTGGAACACGTGGCGGAGCGACAACCCGGAAACCGTCCCCCAGCTCGATGGGGCCGACCTCACCGGCGCTGCGCTCGAAGGTGCCAACCTGTCGGCGGCCTACCTCCGCGGCGCCCGCCTCACGGGCGCGAACCTGCGCGCGGCCGATCTGGGCGGAGCCAATCTCAGCGCAGCCTGGCTGTGCTGGGCCGACCTGAGCGACATCTCCGCCGTGTGCGCAGGCTTCGTACGTGCCGACCTGACCGGAGCAGACCTGAGCCGCGCCAACCTCTACGGCGCGAGTTTTGCAGAAGCCAACCTGACGGGTGCGCAGCTCTACCGGGCAGACCTGGAGGGGGGCCACCTCGAGGAAGCCGACTTCTTCGAAGGCAATGCGCTGCACCTTGCCCGCTTCTACGAAGATGGAGAAGCGTGGAACGACTGGCGCAGTCGCTACCCGACCGTGGCACCGGATTTGCGCGGTGCCAACCTCATCGGCTATCGCCTGCTGGGCGAAGACCTCACCGGTGCGAACCTGGCCCGCGCCCACCTGAGCCGCATCGATTCGTACGAGGCCCTGCTTGCGGGTGCCGACCTCATTGCGGCCCGGCTGGTCGATGCCAAGCTCTTTGCCGCGAAGCTCGACGGCACGAACTTTGCGCTGGCGACCCTGGCCCGGGCAGACCTGAGCATGGCGAGCGCGGCCGGCGCGTCCTTCATCGCTGCGAACCTCGAGCGCGCCGACCTTGGCAGCGCCAAACTGGCAGGTGCCCGGCTTGCCCGCGTCATGCTGCATGAGGCAAACCTCAGCAACGCCAACCTGTCCGGGGCCGACCTGAGCGCGGCCTTCTTGTCAGGCGCCAACCTGAGGGGAACGAACCTGACCGACGCCGACCTCACCGATGCGACGCTCACTTATGCGCAGATGGTCGAAACCGTCGTCGACGGCGCCCGGCTCACTGGCGCCAACGTTTACGGCGTGGCGGCCTGGGGCCTGGACCTCTCGAAGGTGCGCGACCAGACCAATCTGCACATCACGCCCGAAGGCCGCGCCGGGCTCACGGTGGACAATCTTGAACTCGCGCAGTTTGTGTACCTGATGGTGCACAACGAAAAGATTCGCGGAATCATCGACACCATCGGACGCAAGGCCGTGCTGATCCTCGGCCGCTTCTATGCCGAGCGCAAGGCGCTGCTCGACGCGCTCAAGGTCAAGCTGCGCGAGTTCGACCTGGTGCCCATCGTCTTCGACTGGGACAAGCCCACCACTCGCGACCTGACCGAAACCGTGGCGCTGCTCGCCAGCATGTCGCGCTTCGTTGTCGCCGACGTCACCGACGCCAAAAGCATCCCGCAGGAACTCTCCGAAATCGTCCCCCGCCTGCCCTCGGTACCGGTCCAGCCCATCCTGCTGCGCGGCGACCCGGGCTATGCGATGTTCGAGCACTGGACAATTTATCGCACCATGCTCCCCGTCTATCAATACGGCGACCAGGCCGACCTGCTCGACAACGTGCGACAGGCCATCCTCGCGCCGGTGGAAGCGTGGGAGGCGAGCACGACGAAGCAGACGAGCCTTGAGGCCAAACTGAAGGCGAAAGATGCCGAGATCGAGCGCTTGAAGGCGATCTTGCAGATGCAGGGGGGAACTGGTTGAGCACGGCAGCTTCGGATTCGCTCGTCAGCACCGGAAGGACACGTCCCGCGTTAAGCAAAGCCGCGTGCCGGGGTTAAACTGCAGGTATTACGCATCGGATCGCGAGTCCATCATGGCCCCGCCCCAGCCCACCGGCCGCTTCGAGCGCCGCGACTACTTCGCCTGGGAAGCCGAACAGCCCGTCAAGCATGAGTACATCGCTGGCGAGGTGTTCGCGCAGGCCGGCGCGCGCCAGAACCACGTCGTCGTGGCCGGCAACTGTTTCGCCGCGCTGCGCCAGCAGCTGCGCGGCACGCACTGCCGCGCCTACATCTCCGACATGCAGCTCGAAGTGGAAAAGGCCGACGCGGTCTACTACCCCGACGTGATGGTCAGTTGTCATCCCGCAGACCTCACCGCCGAGCGCGTGCTGCATCACCCGCGCGTGATCGTGGAAGTGCTCAGCGACAGCACCGCCGCCTACGACCGAGGCCAGAAATTCGCCGCGTACCGCATGCTCGACAGTCTGCAGGAATACGTGCTGATCGACCCTGAACGCCACAGCCTGGAAATCTTCCGCCGCCTGCCGTCCAACGACTGGCTGCTCGCCACCGGCGACAGCGCACGTGCTTTGGTGCTTGCTTCGTTGGAAATGGAGATCGGGCTGGACGAGGTGTTCGAAGACGTCATGGCGGTGCGAGGCGGCCTGGACGACGCCGCGGCGCAGAATTGACTCGAAGATCTGGCACACGTGGCCGGCGGAGGTTATGTCGGAGGCGTTCCCCTCCACTCACCGCTCAGTTGGGGCCACCAACAGTTCGTCGATCTATACCGACAGTTCCAAAGCCGCACGCCTCCCCTCTCGTAGGGCGGGCTTCAGCCCGCCAACAATTCGCGGGCTGAAGGTCAGGAGATCGGCCTCAGCTGCCGGTGGCTTGATGCGTGAGGTTAGGCAGCAATGTGCTGGTCACCTGCCGTTCGACCGTCAGGCACCGGCGAACGGCAACTCCTCCATCCTGCGAACTAGAACTTCCGACCCAAAACAGACATTCGCCGCCTCGGTGACCCATCGGCAGTTTTCTGAGCGGAGCAGTCGCAGAGTCACGGCTGTCTTAGAAAACGTCGGGCAAAGTTTTCAATCAATGAAGAGGCCTCATCCAATGCTGCGGCTGATAGTCAACCCTCATAGCCCTGCTCGTAGAGGGAGGTTACGAGCCCTACGCCACGCGAAGTATTCCTCTACCGTCTTGGCATGTTTTGCCTGATTGCATGATTCGCAGCAGTAGGTCACATTATCAATATCGTCACGACCACCTTTGGCCACTGGGGTCATGTGATCCAAGTGCCCCCTTCCACCAAGAGGAGTGTCGCAGTAAGCACATCGATCACCAAGCCTAAATCGAAGTTTCTGTAGATCTCTGTCCGTGTATCCTGAGCCGCCCGCCGCATACTCGCGTTCCCGTCTTAACCTAGCTCTCGCCGCAGCCCCCTCTGGATTCGCACTATCGTATGCCTTTACGTGAGCGCACATACAGGCACGGCACTTCCGCCTAAATCCACCACTTGGCGTTTGTCCGAAGTAATCCCTGGTCATCGGGAGAGATTGTCCGCAGTCCTTGCAGGTCTGATATAGCATTTCCTTTTCCTTCTTCTTTTTTGCTTGAGTCGCAACCTAAGCCGAACAAGAGGCAGAGCTCTTTCGCACAATGACCTTCGCTCTGGGCGACATTACTTTCACGTTTTAGGCGCTTCTTCAAAACTCACTTCGGTTTAAATGCACTCCCCGGCGCTCGAGGTGTCCAGTTAGTGAAACCGGACTTTCGGTGGGCAAATTCGATCCTCTCGGTACGCTTACGTGCATAGTGCTCGTCCCACAACTTCACGCGTTCGCGAATCTGCTCGTCAGCCCTCTTCAGCTTCTCCAACTCTCGTCGGCATCTTTCTTCGATGATCTTGAGCGCTACCCGTTCAGCGTCCGATAGATCGACACACGTTGCGAGCCGTCGCGCCGTATCTGAAAACTGCGTGAGCATGGCGTTCTTCGAGGGGGTGAGAGGTACAACCCGCCCGGATATCCGGCCGCCGGCCTTACTCTTGCTTCCCATATCGCCCCCTCAGTCCAGAAATGACCGCAGTTTCTCGATTGCGGCACGTCGCTGCTCGCGCTGCTCCGGCGTTTCCTTGTCCGCCGCCTTGACCGTTTGCCGCACGATGTTCGGGGGCAGCACTCCCTTCTCGATCAACCGATCCTGATCTGCCTTGAGATGCGCCGCCATGAGCTGCGCGCGTGTGGGTTCGTCTTTCTGCATAACCTACTCTTCCTCCCGCTGCTCCGTGACCGTGGCGGCTAGATTGGCGCCACTTCGGACACTTGACCGCCATTCAGGCTCCTCTACCTCCGCTACCTCGGCACGCCTGCCCGTGTTTCTCAAGCTTTCCTGCATGTCATGCCTTTATTGTCCGACCTAATGTTCTCTCAAGGCGTTGACTGTCGAGTTATGTAAACTATTGAGGCGACACTTGACCAGCTTGGCTGAAGCGCAGGGCCTCCGCACTCACCTAGCATATCGATCTGATCCCCAGCATGCGGCTCCCGCACCCCGTCATCCCGCGCCGCCCCCTTGCGCTTGAGCCGAAGGCTGCTCTTGCGCGTGTCGGTCTTATCGGCGCGGATGATGTTGAGCGCGATCTTGCGCAGCATCGACAGGTTCTGCGGCGCATTGTCCTTGGCCACCGTGCTGGCGTCCTCGCTGAAGCTGACGTCGAGGATCCAGTGAAACCGGTTCTCCACGCCCCAACGCGCTCGCACCGAGGCAGCCAATTGCTCGGCGGTGAGGGCGCGCGAGGTGATGTAGTAGCACCGCTCCAGATCGGATTCCTTTTCGTCGACCACCCGCATGGAATCGATGCGCCCGATCGTGACGCAGTTTGGCCAGTCGCCCGGATTGATGATGCCCTTGGCCGACAGCACCGAAGCGATCTGCCCGACGGTGCGTCCGTGGCCGCGCTCGACCAGCGCGCTGCGGTCGACCGACTTGACGTCGTGCTGGTCGATGAAGGCGATCTCGATCGCTTCGAGCAACTTGGGTTGGTTGCCCTTGACCATCAGCAGGTAGTCGCCCTTTTTCGCAATTATCATGTGCTGGCGGTGCGCCACATCATGCGCCGTACGCTCCAAGAGCCCACGAGGCGCTGCCTATCACGCCTGCAACTTTATCCCTCAAAATCCTTTCGTATAATAGCCCCCAATTCGCGGAGTGGAAGTGATGTCGCCCGCCGTCACCTTGGCCTTGCCGCCACGCTCGATTAGACGACGGCGTGCACCGCCGAGCGATACGGCAATGCGCGGGTAATCATCCTCCAGCCCCTCATCGACTTCACGTAGCCACGCGGGAAACGCAACAGCTCTGCTGACCGGAATCGGTACCCCATTGATGCTGATCGGCTGCTCCGCCAGCGATTTCACCATGGGTAGTTCAGCTCCACCCCCTGTCAGTGCAACTGCAAGTGTGCGACGGCCTGCACCAACCGTGACCCAATCGACCCAGCTTCTATCGACGTTCTCCAAGATGTCGACCATCGCTGCGCGCAGGCTGTCGCCAAAGCTCTTCACTGCTGGCAATTCAAGAAACTCGCCCAGATCGAGTTCGATCTCCGCGCCGTTCATGAGCGTTATAAATAGATATTTGTCATTGAACAGTGTTTCTTTGAGATCCCTAATCTGCAATTCTAGGGCGCCCCGTACGTTGACCCAAACGGGATCTTCCGAGGTAATTCCGCTCTTCCTGACAATCAACTCGATTAGGATACGATCGAGATGATTTCCGGCCTCGGTCAGCACTCGCGAGGAGTCACCAGCCTCCACTCCAGAGCTAACACCCTTCTCTGGGTCCACGTGAAGGCGATAGAGACTCATGTCGCTCGTGCCCGCGCCGATATCGACTACCAACACAAGACTATCGATTCTTGACGTCCAACTTATGATGGAGCCAGCTACCCCCAATGGTTCAGTAATGTCCTCCGCGATGTACGGATAATCGTATTGTTGGGCACGCAACTGGTCGACCACCGATATGAAGTCCACCAAAGCGATACCGTCACGCAATGCCTCACCAAACGTGTCTGCTAGGATCTGGGCTTCCCCCAGTGCCGTTCTCAAACGGTGGATTGTTTCCCGACCCTTGGCTCCACCCAAGCAAGGCATGGCAAATCGGCGTGGCAGGTTGGATGGGAAACCGAGTTGCTCCACACAACGCGTGGCAGTCCAAGTCAGGTAGGTGAGATACGCCAATACAATATCGCCGTAAGTCACCTCCGGCCCCGTCGGCTTCGCCCTGGAGCCGACTGGTTCGCTCCACCCCTCCTCGGTCAGACGTCGCTTGATGTTGTCTAGGCGCTGGCGCGATCCGTCACTGCCCTCGAGGATCGACCGCTCGACGGCCGCCTTGCCAAACCAAAGTCGTCCCTCATCATCGATATATACCGACGAAATCAGCAGCGTTTCGCTGACCTCCTCCTGATCGGCGGGCACACCAAGTTCGAGAACATGAATTTCCTCCAAACCGTCGGTGTGCTCTTGAACCAGCGTGGCTTTCGACATGGCAGTTCCGAAATCTAGGCAGAACCGCACGTGCGGTGGTGGCTCCGGCAGATCCAGTACCGAAGTATTGAGGAAGTACGCGGACGGCTCATCAGCCGACGCTTCCGGGTGATGGTCGGTCGCCGTGTCGTCGGCCTCGTCAGTATCAACGAACTCACCAATAGGCTGCGGGTCGGTCGGGCACGGTTCGGTGATGGGGCTGGATGGCGACACTGCCGCCACCGGACGCTCAATATTGTTTTCTGTCGCAGCCGCCGCTCCCCCACCTTGGGGCCGTGGCGTGCGGTCTCCCGTGAGTTCGTCGAGCGCAAAACGCAGGGCGTAAAGTTCGTCTTCAGTGAGCACGCCTGACAACTGTCGGCTGCCATCATCCAGAACCTTGACTCGGTTGAGGAGGTTCTTTAGCAAAATCCGTGCTTCGATACGATCCAAAGTCAATACCCCCGTGCTTTTTATTTATTCATCTGCCTCGACCCACGGTTTGACGAGGGTCTTGACCTTGCCCGAAAACTCCTTCTTGATTCCGTCACGCACAACACGGACCCTACGGACGCCGCTTTTGTGACCACCCAACATTTCATGCTCTAAAGGGTTGTACTCGAGACGTTCCCCTTTTAAGTCTGTACGAGTCAGCTTTCTCATTCTCGCGAGGCGACGCGCAATCTGAGCGATGTTCTGATAACCGCTCACTGCGGCACGTGTCGTTGAAGCCAGAACCGGTTCCGAGATTTCCAGGAACTGCACAACGGCACGCCCAATCTTTTCCATGGCCTCTTGATTGCTCTCTACCTCAATGAGAAGCGCGCCGATCTGGGCATCCTCATTGTTTCCAACCCTGTGCTCGACCTCCCGTCGGCTCTCGGTGGCCTCACCGGCGCTGCTCCACCAGGCGCGCACATCGGGGTCAAGGTCTCGGGCGTCGACGAAATGGCGTTTGATCGCAGCAGCCACCTGCGGCCGGGA
Organism: Pseudomonadota bacterium; assembly: GCA_018240585.1. Taxonomy (GTDB): domain Bacteria; phylum Pseudomonadota; class Gammaproteobacteria; order Burkholderiales; family Rhodocyclaceae; genus Thauera. The sequence goes on along the minus strand of JAFEFM010000060.1, from coordinate 7,856 downwards.
ACTGTAGCAGGCGAGTAGCGCACCAATGATTTCCCTATCAGTACGGTTCTGACGCGACAACACAAGGGCCGACTCCAGCAGGGCAACACGAATCCTCGACATCTGCCGGGATCTGTTCAGGAACTGTCCCCAAACTCCAGCTCCCACGTGTCGTTTCCCACGTTCCAGCACCGCATAGGTCGAGGCATACAAGGCCATTGAAAAGCGAATCTCGATCAGCCTGGCCAGCATACGCAGCATTTGGTCTAATACATCGAACAACACATCGTCATCAACCACTTCGAGAGACTTTCCGAGCACTTCCGATAGAAGGTCCGCAAGCTCGCCCCCAATGTTTGCACCGACATCTCCCCGCCAATGCTCCATGATGGTTCCCATCACGTCGAGCACGCGCCTCCAACGCCGAAGCCTGGCATCGGGGGTCGGGAAGCTGCCTAGAGAGGCCACCTGTTCGCGAAGCGCGACGACCCAGTCGGCTACAGATTGCTCGCGCTCGAGACAGGCCGAAAGCAAAGTGCTGCGGGCGCCATCAGCGCTCTCGATCGCGAGAGATTCGCGGTATGCATACGGTGCTACCCAGCTTGCACCAACGTGTGTCACTAAATGAGCGGCATACGCCTTTGCATCGCCATCGATGAGGCCATCTATTGAGGGTGGCTCTACCGAGAAGACGTCATCTGCCCGGTCGAAGATCACTGCCTCTCGATTGCGTGCCACTGCGGCGAGGCGACCAAGCTCGACGGCGCCCGGCAATTCGTCCTCAGGGGCCCGGATGCGCTCGAACACCAGTGACACGACCTCGCTCAATCCTTCGTCCTTGATCAAGACCTGATGCGACCGCTCAGCCATCGCTCGGGTCATCAGTTCACTCAATTCCCGCAGGGTCGCGGACGCCCGCAGTTGCGCCATGGTGACGGGGGGCGATTCAACCCTCTGGGTTCTGGGCGTGCTGAGATAATCCAAAAACACCTGCCTCTGCTCGTCTGTAATCTCATCGTCTACCGAGTTGACGCCTATCCCGGCGCGCATAAGTTGCTCGAGCACAACCGTCGCCGGCATCCTCAAAGACGACGCAACCGCCTTAATCGACTGACGAGCCATCAATCCTCCCTCTTTTTGGACACGTATTCCCAGCTTTTCGCACCGCACCCTCGCTTCCACTCAGAAAGAGTTTCTTGAAGCTTAGGGTACGGTGCGATTGTCTCCGAAACGGACGCGCGGCACAAAGAAATATGCCATTGCATTGACTATCTGGACTTACTCACGACGATAGAGGCAGTTTGCGGCCGAGTGGCAGCGTACCGATCAATCGCCGACGAATCAGGCAGGCAAGCTGAACCGCAGCAATGGCCGACCAACCGAAGTAGATCGTCCGACAGGTTTCCGAGTGGACCTGACGCTCCAATGACCGTGGCTTCTTCAGGTTGAACGGCCGCAGTTGGCCGATAGTACCCTCTCGGCATCGCCACCGTAAGCAGTCGCCCGCTGCCTCAGAGAAGCCTGGCGGGCGGCTGTTCCAGCGTCAGATCTCGATCTGCTCAGAGAGCTCCAAGGCGTCATCGACCTCGATGCCCAAGTACCGCACTGTCGACTCGAGCTTCGAGTGGCCCAGCAGGAGCTGAACGGCCCGCAGGTTCTTCGTGCGCTTGTAGATCAATGTCGCCTTCGTGCGCCGCATCGAGTGCGTACCGTAGGCGGACGGATCGAGGCCGGCGGCCACCACCCAGTGCTCGACGATCCTCGCGTACTGCCGGGTGGAAACGTGCGGGGAGTTGTGCAGCCGGCTCGGAAAGAGGAAGTCTTCCGACCTCAGGCCCGCCTTCGCGATCCACGCGGCCACGGCCGTGCGCGTAGGCTCGGTCAGTTCGAACTGCACAGGCCGCTGCGTTTTCCGCTGCACGACCATCGCGCGTGAAAGCATCTGGTTTCCGTGCGTCACGTCGCGCGCCCGGAGGCTGACGAGGTCGCAGCCTCGGAGCTTGCTGTCGATTGCGAGGTTGAACATGGCGAGGTCGCGCACCGCGTGAGCGTTTTGCAGATGGATGCGGATGGCCCAGATGTCTTTGGGCTTGAGCGGTGCCTTCTGGCCAACCAACTTCCCCTTGTTCCAGGCTTCCCGATGTTCGTGGGTCTCCATGATTGGCTCCTTGCTGTTGATCGGAGCCTGATTCTTGAGCTCGTGGCGTTCGGCTGCCATCGGGGAAAATGCCCACAGCGTACGATCGGCCAACTTCTACCACCCGATGTGCAGCGTTGCGCCTCTCGGTCTTCGCTACCGGTCCGCCCTTGTTCGCACGTATCCCTTTGGATACACTGCAGCTATGAACACCTTCCTGCGTACGGACGAGTTCGACGCTTGGCTTGCCGGCTTGAAAGACAACGTGGCACGAGCCCGTATCGTCTACCGGATCCGCTCTGCTGAACACGGCAATTTTGGTGACTGTGAGCCGGTCGGTGGGGGCGTTTCGGAAATGCGCATCCACGTCGGCCCTGGGTACCGCGCTTACTACACGCGACGTGGGGCAGTGATCTATCTGCTTCTGCTGGGCGGGGATAAGTCGTCGCAAAAGCGCGACATTAAACGCGCCATCGAGATGGCGCGGCTATTGGACAAGGAGTGAACGATGGTCAAGACCGCCACCTTTGACGCTGCCGACTACCTGAACGATGAGGAAACCATCGCTGAGTATCTGACAGCCGCTCTGGAAGACCCAAACCCTGATGTTTTCCTCACTGCCGTTCGCGACGTTGCGCGCGCCCGTGGCATGGCGCAACTCGCCAAGGATGCTGGTCTTGGCCGTGAGAGCCTGTACAAAGCGCTCACGCCCGGTGCGAAGCCACGCTATGACACGGTGCTCAAGCTGCTTCATGCCTTGGGCGTGAAGATTTCCGCCACGCCAGTCCATTCGTGAGCCTCGCGGTGGCGTCGGCCGCGAGCCCCTGGCCATCGATCGACAGAACCGCCCGCAGGCTCCCTCCGAGCTTCGATCTCTGGCGGTCGAATGGCAGGTGACTGGCGCATTGCTGTCTGACTTCATGCATCAAGCCACCGGCAGCTGAGGCCGATCTGCTGACCTTCGATCCACCCACGCTTTGTTGGCGGGCTGAAGCCCGCCCTACGAGGGTTAGGCACAAGGTTTCGGTGCGCCAGTTCCTGCCGAGTTGCACGCATACACCGCTCTCGTCGGCAATGCCCCCTCACGGCTTCAACCGATACCCCGTCCGCAGCATCCAGGTCGCAACCCCCACGAACACCGCAAGAAACAGCATCGACATCCCCAGGCTGATGCCGACCGCCACATCGGCATGGCCGTAGAAGCTCCAGCGGAAGCCGCTCACCAGGTACACGACCGGGTTGAACAGCGTGAGCGTCCGCCACACCGGCGGCAGCATGTCGATGGAGTAGAAGCTGCCGCCGAGGAAGGTCAGGGGGGTGATGATCAGCAGCGGCACCAGTTGCAGCTTCTCGAAGTTGTCGGCCCAGATGCCGAGGATGAAGCCGAGCAGGCTGAAGCTGACCGCGGTGAGCAGCAGGAAGCCGATCATCCACAGCGGGTGCTCGATGCGCAGCGGCACGAAGAAGGTCGCCGTGGCGAGGATGATCACGCTCAGCAGGATGGACTTGGTCGCCGCTGCGCCGACGTAGCTCAGCACGATCTCGAAGTGCGACACCGGCGCCGACAGCAGTTCGTAGATGGTGCGCGAGAACTTCGGGAAGAAGATGCCGAACGACGCGTTCGACACGCTCTGCGTGAGCAGGTTGAGCATGATCAGCCCGGGCACGAGGAAGGCGCCGTAGCTGACGCCGCCCACCTCGGGGATGCGCGCGCCGATTGCCGAGCCGAACACGACGAAGTACAGCGAAGTGGTGATCACCGGCGCGAGCACGCTCTGCAGCAGCGTGCGACGGGTGCGCGCCATCTCGAAAAGGTAGATCGCGCGGACCGCGTGCCAGTTCATCGTGCCCCCTCCCTGCCCGGCTCGCGCTCGCTCACCAGGCTGACGAAGATGTCCTCCAGCGAACGCTGGCTGGTGTGCAGGTCGGCAATGACGATGCCGGCCGCGGCCAGCTCCCGCAGCAGATCGACCAGCGCGTTGTCCTCGCCTTCCGCCTCGTAGTGGTACACCAGCTCCCTGCCGCCCTTGGCGAGCACCAGCCCGTAATTCGACAGCGCCGCCGGAATCTGCTCCAGCGGCGCGGCGAGCTGCAGCGTGAGCTGCTTGCCGCCGAGCTTGCGCATCAGCGCCGCCTTGTCCTCGACCAGGATCAGCTCGCCGCGGGTGATCACGCCGATGCGGTCGGCCATCTCCTCAGCCTCCTCGATGTAGTGCGTGGTCAGGATCACGGTGACGCCGTTGTCGCGCAGGCGGCGCACGAGTTGCCACATGTCGCGCCGCAGCTCCACGTCGACGCCGGCTGTCGGCTCATCGAGGAAGAGGATCTGCGGCTCGTGCGACAGCGCCTTGGCGATCAGCACCCGCCGCTTCATGCCGCCCGACAGGGTCAGCAGCTTGTTGTCCTTCTTGTTCCACAGCGACAGGTCCTGCAGCAGTCGCTCGAGGTAGGCCGGGTTGGCCGGCTTGCCGAACAGGCCGCGGGAAAAGCTCACCGTGTTCCACACCGTCTCGAAAGCATCGGTGGTGAGTTCCTGCGGCACCAGGCCGACCATCGCGCGCGCGGCCCGGTAGTCGCGGACGATGTCGCAGCCGCCCACCGTCACCCGGCCGGCGCTGGGGTTGACCAGGCCGCAGACGATGCTGATGAGTGTCGTCTTGCCCGCCCCGTTGGGGCCGAGCAGCGCGAAGATCTCGCCCTGGCGGATGTCGAGGTCGACGCCCTTCAGCGCGCAGAAGCCCGAGGCGTAGGTCTTGGACAGACCCGAAATGGAGATGACAGGGTGCATGGGGCGAAGATACCAGATCGGCGCGAACCGTCACTCGGCCCCCAAGCAGCAGCGTGGTGCCGCGCGATCGGCTTGAAACCGACCCGGCTGTGCAGTTCATGACATTGCCTCGCACATGACTTCCGGGCGCTGCACCATGATTGGGTGCCTAAAGCCGCCGCTGGCACGCCCGTCCGCCGTGGGCCAGCCGGCCCTGACGGACCGTATTTCACCGTTTACTGATAAATGCGCTAAGGTCCACCGGCGAACAGATTGGAACACAGCGATGGCGATTCTGCTCGGCTCCCTGGTGGGCCTGATCCTGGGGCTCACCGGCGCCGGAGGCGGCGTGCTGGCGGTGCCGGCACTCACGATGGGGCTCGGGCTGAGCCTGACCGATACCGCACCGGTGTCGCTGATTGCGATCGCCGTCGCCGCCCTGCTCGGCGCGGTCTCGGGCCTGCGCCACGGCCAGGTGCGCTACCGTGCGGCCATGCTGATGGCCGCCATGGGCATGGTCTGCGCACCGCTGGGCGTATGGGTGGCAAGGCAGCTCCCGCAGTTGGCGCTTGTCTTGGTCTTCTGCATGGTGATGCTGATCATCGCCACCCGTTTGCTGCTGCAGGCCCGCGCCACGGCAGCGGCACGGCAAGCCGGCGACGGCGCTGCGCCCAGCCGTAACTGCATCCTCGATCCGGACACCGGTCGCTTCCGCTGGAATTCCCGCTGCTCTGCCACGCTGGCCTGCATCGGCGCAATTGCCGGCGTCTTCACCGGCATGCTGGGGGTGGGCGGCGGCTTCCTGATCGTGCCCGCCTTCCGCCAGTTCAGCGAACTGAGCTTGCAGGCCGCAGCCGCGACCTCGCTCGCCGTCATCGCACTGGTGTCGAGCTTCACCGTGGCCGGCACCCTGCTCCACGGCGCCCGCATACCCGCCGTCGGCTGGATCTTCATCGGCTCGACCGGCCTCGGCATGCTGGCCGGCCGCCGCGTGGCCCATCGCCTGCCGGCTCACTGGCTGCAGATCGCGTTCGCGCTGCTGATCCTCGCCGTCGCCTCGTACTGGCTGGGGCATCAATTGCTCTGAGGCTCACGCACGGCAGCAGGTGCCCGGCCCCGAGAAATGCGCCGGGCACCGCGCTCTTCGGCTGCATTTTCGAGCATGCGCCCGGTGCAGCGGTCGGCCTTCCGCACCTTCATCGTCGATCGAGAATCCGCTTCGTGACCTCGAACCACGCAAAGGCGCCAAGGCAAAGCCCGGCGCCCGCCAGCAGAAGAGGCGCCGCGGGCCTCGCGAAGGCAAAGAGCGCGCTGACCTCCGGGACCAGCAGTACCACGGCCAGCAGCACGCCGGTGGCGATCACGATCCAGCAGAACGCCGTATTCCAGGGCCTGCCCGCGACCGAGTGCCGCGCCCAGGTTCGATTGACCTGGATGAGCGCCAGACTGCTCGCCACCAGCACCGCGAACGCAAGCGCTCGACCCACCTCGTCGGACGCCGACGATGACCGCGCATGGGAATAGGCAAGGAGCACGATCCCGAGAAGCCCCAGGCCCTGCATGAATCCGCGCAGCAGCACCTGTGCATCGAACAGACGTGCATGCGGTGGCCTGGGGGGGCGGCGCATTGCGTCGGCCTCCAGCGGCTCCGCCTCGAACACGAAGGAGCAGGCTGGATCGATGATCAATTGCAGGAAGAGGATGTGCACCGGCATCAGCATCATCGGCCACCCGAGCATGACGGGCACGATCGACACTCCGATGATGGGCAGATGGACCGCCGCGACGAACGCGAACGCCTTGCGCAGGTTTGCGAACACGCGCCGGCCGTAGCGCACCGCCGTCACCAGCGAGGCGAAGTCGTCGTTGAGCAGCACCAGGGCGGCGGCCTCGCGCGCGACGTCGGTGCCGCGCGCGCCCATCGCAACGCCGATATGCGCGGCCTTCAGCGCTGGCGCATCGTTGACGCCGTCGCCGGTCATCGCGACGACTTCGCCGCGCGCCTGGAAGGCCTGCACCAGACGAAGCTTCTGCTCCGGTCTCACCCGGCAGAAGATGCAGCTATCGGACAGGCGAGCGGAAAGGGCTGCATCGCTCAAGGTGTCGATCTCGGCTCCGGTCATGTATTGCCCGTCCGCCACCAGTCGCGCTTGCCGGGCGATGGAGAGGGCCGTCCTGGGGTGGTCACCGGTGATCATCACCACACGGATGCCTGCGGCACGGCATTCCGCGATCGCTTCCGGCACGTCAGGACGCACCGGATCCTCCAGCCCCAAGAGGCCGACGAACTCGAAATCGAAGTCGTGCTGACCCGATGGAAGTTCTGCCGCCCGGAAGACCGCACGCGCCACGGCGAGGACGCGCAGCCCCTCGTCGGCCATCCGTTCGACCTCGTCGACGATCAAACCGTGGCTTGCCGGATCGAGGTGGCAGAGGTCGACGATCGCCTCGGGCGCACCCTTGGCGGCGACCAGCCTGTCCTTCCGGTCGGGCGACTGCCAGACCCGCGACATGGCGAGCATCTCGCGCGACAGCGGATATTCATCGATCAGTTCCCAATCCGCATGGACGTGCTCGGTGCCTGCCAGATGGCGCTGACTGGCCTCGGCGATGGCGGTTTCCATGGGATCGAATGCGCGCCGGTGGCTGGCCAAAACTGCGTATTCAAGCAGCGAGTGAAACGCCTCCGGCACGCCAGGCGCATGGGCGGCGTCGAGGCTGCGCGTTGCGCCATCGACCCAAAGCTGACGGACTGCCATGCGGTTCATGGTCAGCGTGCCGGTCTTGTCCACGCACAGCACCGTCGTGGCGCCGAGCAGCTCCACAGCCGGCATGCTTCGCGTCAGCACCCGCTCCCGCGCCAGCCGCCAGGCGCCCAGTCCCAGGAAGATGGTCAGCACGACCGGGAGTTCCTCGGGAAGGATGGCCATCGCGAGCGTGAGCCCGGCCAACAGCCCGTGCACCCAGTCCCCG
>JAFEFM010000005.1 GCA_018240585.1 Pseudomonadota bacterium | reverse complement strand
CGATTGCCAACGCGGCGCACGACGCCGGCCACGTCGAGCTGCACGTGCGACGCATCGACGGCGGCCGCTTCACCGCCCAGGTGTTCGAGACCATGAAGGAAAAGGACATCCTGCGCTTCGAAGGGCCGCTCGGCGGCTTCTGGCTGCGCGAGGACTCGACGCGGCCGGTGGTGCTGGTGGCGGGCGGCACCGGCTTCGCGCCGATCAAGGCCATCGTCGAGCATGCGGCGCACACCGGCACCACACGGCCGATGACCCTGTACTGGGGATCGCGCGACCGCGCCGGGCTGTACCTGGACGAGCTCGCCCGCGCATGGCAGGCCACGATCCCCGGCTTCACCTACGTCCCGGTGCTGTCCGAAGCACAGCCGGAAGACGCCTGGACGGGCCGTGCCGGGCTGGTGCACCAGGCGGTGCTGGACGACTTCGCCGACCTTTCGGGCCACGAAGTGTATGCCTGCGGCGCGCCCGGGATGATCGACGCCGCGCGCAGCAGCTTCGCCGCCACGCGTGGCCTGCCGGAAGATCAGTTCTTCGCCGACGCCTTCACCTTCGCCTCGCCGGCGAACTGAACCCGAAACGAGACCCACATGAACCAGGCCGCCCTGCTGACCCGTGAGCCCGTGGTCAACAAGAACCGCGCGATCACCGCCAACCGCCTGATCGCACATGGCCCCAACATGGCCGCCGTGGCAGACACGCTGAACGGGCTCGCCGACATCTGGCCCAGGCACCATCCGGTGTTCGTGAGCCTCGCCCGCCTGATTCCCACGCCCGACCTGCTGGCGTGGAAAGCGCCGGAGAACACGCTGCTCGAGATCCCGATGCAGGCGCTCGCCCATCCGCAGACGCAGGCCCTGCTGCCCGCGCTGCGGGACGCCGGCACCAGCATGTGCCTCACCTGGTACGCGCCGGGCAGCGCATTGCCGGTCGGCATCGACTGGCGCTTCGCGCTGATGGATGCACGCCGCCAGCCCGCACCGGGCGACGCACCGGGCCTGGCGATGGCGTGGGGACTGAGCGACGTCGGCGCCTTCCGCGACGCAGTGGCCGCGGGCTATGCCGGCGCCTCGGGCTGGTTCTTCCTGCATGGCAATCCGCCGTCCAAGGCGCTGTCGCCGGGGCACGCGCAGATCGTGCGGCTGCTCAACCTGGTGCGCAACAACGGCGAGATCCGCGACATCGAGGCGGTGCTCAAGCAGGACGTGGCGCTCTCCTACAAGCTGCTGCGCTACATCAACTCCGCCGGCTTCGGCCTGATGTGCGAGATCCAGTCCTTCCGTCACGCGGTCAGCATCCTCGGCTACAACAACCTGAACAAGTGGCTGTCGCTGCTGCTGGTCACCGCCAGCCGCGACCCCAGCGCGCCCGCGATGATGCAGACAGCGATCACGCGCGGACGCTTCATGGAGGAGGTCGGCAGCGACTTCTTCGACAAGTCGGAACGCGACAACCTATTCATCACTGGCGCGTTTTCCCTGCTCGGGCTGCTGTTGGGCACTTCGATGCAGAACCTGCTCGACGAGATGAGCCTGCCGGACAACGTCACCGAAGCGCTGCTGTACCAGCAAGGCGAATTCGCCCCCTTCCTGAAGCTGGCGCAGTTGTGCGAGAACTTCGACGGCAGCGCGCTGGCCAAGGCGAGCGGGGAACTCCATCTGCCGGTGGAAAAGATCAACCGCGCGCAACTCCTGGCACTGGGCTTCGCCGACAGCCTGCAGGCCTGAGCGCGACACGCGCAGCGGTGCGCAGTCGGTCACGCGGCGGACGCGGGGCGCCCGCTAGAATGAAATGGCGCCGGGCCCGTGCCCGCCAAGGCCCTTCCGTCCCCCCTTCCGCCACCACTCATGGTTCCTGCCGCTTGCAGCGCGCTCGACGCGTCGCCGATGCCCGACGGTTGCGCCACCGTCCTGCGCCTGCTCGCAGCCAGCTCGCCGAACTGGCCTGAAGTCGCGCTGGTTGCGGCGCGCGATCCGGTGTTGTGCCTTGCGCTGCTGAGCGCCGCGCCACTGGGCACGAGCGAGCTCGACGAAGGGCTCAACGCCGTGCTGCGCCGCCGGCTCGAACGCCTCGGGCCAGACCTGCTGCGCGCATGGCTGCTCGGCGCCACACGTGCCCCGGCGGTCACCGGCGATGCCAGCCTGGCGCTGTTGCGCGGCGAATGTGCGCTGCACCTTGCGCTCGAAACCCGTTACCCGCGACCCGACGAAGCTTACCTGGGCGGTTTGTGGCAGCACCTGGTCGCATCGGCACACGCCGTCCCCGCCAGACGCGGCAGTCG
>JAFEFM010000059.1 GCA_018240585.1 Pseudomonadota bacterium | reverse complement strand
TTCCGCATCGTCGGCATGCGGGCCGAACCAGAAGGCGTGGATCGTGTCGGGGGTTTCCATCAGAGGCTCCCGCGGGCGGACCTGGATGTCTTTCAGGATAGTGCAGGAAAGGGGGCAAGAGTCCGGCGCGTTTGCCATTGGGACGAGTCCGCCGCGCGCAGCGGAAACGGGCGCTCCCGCGAGAGCACGTTCCATCTTCTTGCCCTCGTCGGTGGCCGGAAGTGCCTCGCCCTGTAACGGCGTGCGCGTGTCGTCTGGCGCGAGACGTCGGGTAATCAAGGACTTGGGTCGCGGCGCCGTCACAAGTCGATACCCTGACTTACACGCCTGCAATCACGGCACGGCAGCCCGGGCCGTACGCTGCCCCCACGTTCTGCAAGACAGCAGCAACGTGCAAATGCAGTTCCAACTTCTCAAGGAAAACCGAACATGCTCAAGACCGTAATCGCCCTTGCTGCCACCGCCGGCTTCGCTGCCGCCTCTTTCGCTCAGGGTGTGGCACCGGTCAACCCCGCCGATACCGCCACCAAGTCGGTTGCGCCGGCTCACGTCGCGACCGACAAGAACGTCGAGGCACCGAAGGCGACGCCTGCCATGAAGACGGCTGCACCGAAGGCCTCGGTCGCCACCGGCAAGGCCGTCGGCAAGCCCGAAGCAGTCGATGAAAAGCAGGCCGTCAAGCACGAGGCCACCGACAAGGAACATGAGAAAGGCGAAGCCGCCGGCGAGAAGCATGATGCAAAGCACGAGACCGTTTCGTCGAAGCACGGCGCCAAGGCGGCGACCAGGCACGACGTGAGTGCGGCCGCCGGCAAGGTCGATGGAAAGGCGGCCGCCAAGAGCGAAACCAAGACCGAGAACAAGACGGAAACCAAGGCCGAACTGCAGACGCCGGCTGCGAAGTAAGCCGCGCGGAACGGCACCCGGATGGCAGGGGAAGGATGGCCTTCTCCGCTCATCCGGGTGATCTCAGGCACTCCGACCCGCCCGCGTGGCGGGTTTTTCGTATGTGCCGTGAAGGCCATGCCCGCCTGATGGCATGATCGAGGTCCGTTCCAAGGGCTGAAGACCGCGCGGGGGCAGACGATGGACCTCACCCAGATTACCGAATCCCTGCAGCGCGACGCGGTCTGGGTCGTGTTCATGAACGTGCTGATGCAGCAAGTGGGGCTGCCCGTGCCGGTCGTGCCGACCTTGCTGATGGCGGGCAGCCTCGTGCTCGGCGCCGGGCAGATGGCCTCGTTGCTGGCGGCGGCCGTGCTCGCCTCGGTGTTCGCCGACTGGCTGTGGTATCTCGCCGGGCGCGCTTTCGGCTATCGGGTGCTGTCGGGATTGTGCAAGTTGTCGATCAATCCGGGCTCGTGCGTCACACAGACGGAAGCGCGCTTCGTGCGCTGGGGCCTGGCGTCCCTGGTCGTCGCCAAGTTCATCCCGGGCTTTTCGACGGTCGCCCCGCCGATCGCCGGCGCGCTGCGCATGAGCCAGGTCGGCTTCCTGATCGCCGCGGGCTTCGGCGCCGCGCTGTGGGCGGGGCTGGCCCTCGGAGCGGGCTGGCTGATGCGGCAGGAAGTGCAGGCCGCCATCGCCTATCTGGATCGGAATGTGAGCACCGCGGTGACCATCGTGGTGGCGGTGCTGGCGCTCTGGCTCGGCTGGAAACTCTGGCAGAAGTACCGCTTCGGCCGGCTGTCCGGCCTTCCGCACATCACCCCGGCGGAACTGATCGACGCCTTGCAGGCTCCCGCTCCGCCGCTGTTTCTGGATCTGCGCGGCCCCGTGATAGTGGCCCAGACGGGGCACGTTGCCGGTGCGACGGTCGCGGAACTGGATTTTCTGTCGGACGCGGTCGGCAACTGGCCGCGCGAACGCCCCATCGTCACCATGTGCGCCTGCCCGGGCGATGCCACCGCGATCGAGGCTGCGCGGCAGTTGCTCGCCGCCGGCTACCTGTCCGTGCGCCCGCTGAAAGGTGGCTATGAAGCGTGGCTGGCGCTGGAGTCCGCTCAGCCGCGCGGATGAGGGGCTGCGACTCAGCCGGCGGCCACCTTCGCGGCGATGGCGGCGTCAGGGTGTCAGGCCCGAAGGCGTCACGACTCCCGCGCAATGCGTCCATCCCTTCGGGAAGCGGGGGAGTCGTCGCCCGGCAGGTCGTGCCCGCCGAATCCCGATTCGCGGCAGATAAAGAGAACGGTTGGCAGCGGCGAACAGGCTTCCTCGGAGGACCGACATGGCCTACGACTACTTCGCGGGATCCCCATTGCCGGCGAAACCAGGGAATTTCTCGTCACCTTTGCCAGCGAAACCGATCTCGACGCCCTTGCCCGCGCTCTGAGCGAATTTGCGCTATCCACGATTGGCGGCAGGAACCGCCTCTAGCCAGTCTCCAATCGCTGTCGTCGTTGCAAGAGCGTAAATTGTCGCTCGCATCAGATGAGAGGCGCCATTCATCGCATGGACATTATTCGCCTCCTCAAGAAGCCCATCGCCTTATGCATTTTCTGTGGCCTTTCCGCATGTGGCACCTTCGTGACATACACGGGGAATGAGTTGCCAGATGAGG
>JAFEFM010000058.1 GCA_018240585.1 Pseudomonadota bacterium | reverse complement strand
GCCGCTGCCGCGGATCTCGTACGCCAGCCCGGTCACGGTGTCGCCCTTGCGCGCGCGGTACACCGTCGTTTCGCTGCCGTCGGCCGCGCGCACGGCGAGGGTGCCCTGCAGCGGGTTATTGTCGTACAGCGCGGCTGGCAGCACCTGGGCGAGCGAGGCGAGGCGGTCTTCCGTCGCGCGTGCGGCGATGTCGGCGGCGGCAAGCCTTTCGGTCAAGGCCAGCACCACGCCGAAGCCCAGGCAGAAGCTGCCGAGGATCAGCGCATGGCGCGTCACGCTGCGGCTTCGCGGATCGGCCGTCATGGCTGCCCTCCTTCGTCCACCTTTCCGGTGAACACCAGCGGCTGGCCGCTGCGTGCGCGGCCGAACACGCGCGGCCGGGTGTATTGGTCGATGATCGGCGTCAGTGCGTTCATCAGCAGCACCGCGAAGGCCATGCCCTCGGGGTAGCCGGCGTAGCTGCGGATGATCCAGGTGAGCAGGCCGCAGCCGGCGCCGAAGACCAGCTTGCCGGCCGCCGTCGTCGGCGAGGTGACGTAGTCGGTGGCGATGAAGAAGGCGCCGAGGAAGGTCGCGCCCGACAACAGGTGGAACAGCGCGCCGGCGTAGCGGGCCGGATCGAGCTGGTGCGCCAGCGCCGCCGGCAGCACCAGGCCGGCGATGAGCGCCAGCGGAATGTGCCACGAGATGACGCGCAGCGCGATCAGCAGCAGCCCGCCGGCGAGGATCAGCAGCGCGGAGGTCTCGCCCAGGCTGCCCGCACGCAGGCCGAGCGCGCGGTCGGACAGGTCGGGCAGGTGCAGGGTCGATTGCAGCACCGAAACGCCGCGCGACAGCTCGGTCTTGACGTGGCCCAGTGACGTGGCCGAGGTCATCGCGTCCGGCACGCCGGCGCCCAGCGTGATCGCCAGCCCGTCGGCGAAGCCCGGGGCGCCCGGCGAGAAAAGCGCTTGCGGCGCCACCCAGGTGGTCATCACGACCGGGAACGACACGAGCAGGGCGACGCGCGCGACCATCGCCGGGTTGAACAGGTTCTGGCCGAGGCCGCCGTAGGCCTGCTTGGTGATGCCGATGGCGATCAGCGCGCCGACAACACCCGTCCACCACGGCGCCCAGGGCGGCAGGCTCATCGCCAGCAGCCAGCCGGTGAGCACGGCGGAGCCGTCGACGAGATGGAAGCCGACCTCCTTGCCGGCCAGGTGCAGGCACAGCGCCTCGATGCCGACACAGGCGCCCACCGTGATCGCGAACAGGAAGATCGCCGGCCAGCCGAACAGCCAGAAGTCGAACAGGGTCGCCGGCACCAGCGCCAGCATGACCAGCCCCATGGTGCGGCCGACGCTGTTGGCGGCGTGGGCATAGGGCGCGCTTTTCGTGGTGTCGAAGTTCGTCATGCCGGCGTCTCCGTCCTGTCGCCGAGCTTGGCGGCGCGCGCCTCCTTCTTCGCGCGCTCCAGGCTCTCCACGCGCAGCGCATGGGCCTCGGCGAGCGTCCGCACGCGCTCGTTCTTGCGCCGCTGGCGCTCCCGCTCGGCGAGCACGCCGTTGGCGTAGTTGAAGTACTGCACCAGCGGGATGTGGGACGGACACGCCCAGGAGCAACTGCCGCAGCCTATGCAGTCGCCCACGAACAGCTTCGCCGCCGCGTCCAGCTTGTCCTTGCGGATCAGCGCCGCCATGTCCATCGGCGACAGGCCGCAGGGGCACACGCTGACGCAACTGCCGCAGCGGATGCACGGCCGCTCGCGGGCTTCGACCACCTCGTCCGCCGACAGCGCGAGGATGCCGGCGCTGCCCTTGACGATGGGAACGTCCAGGCAGGGCAGCGGCTGGCCCATCATCGGCCCGCCGAGCACGAGCTGCCTGGGCTCGCACGAGAAGCCGCCGCAGGCATCGACCAGGGCCGACACCGGCGCGCCGACCGGCACCTCGAGGTTGGAAGGCTGGCGGATGGCGCCGCCGGTGACGGTGACGACGCGCGCGATCAGCGGCCGGCCGTAGCGCACCGCATGATGCACGGCGCGCGCGGTGGCGACGTTGTGCGTCACCACGCCGACTTCCGCGTTGCGGTGCTCGGCGGGCGTCTCGCGGCCGGTGACGATGCGCGTCAGGTGCTGCGCGTAGCCCACCGGGTAGCGCACCGGCACCGGCACCACGGTGATCCCGGCATCGGCGCCGGCGGCGCGTTGCAACGCGGCGATGGCCTGCGGCTTGTTGCTCTCGACTCCGATCAGGATGCGCTTCACGCCGAGCGCGTGCGCCATGATGCGCGCGCCGTCGATCACCTCGTCGGCATGTTCGCGCATCACCCGGTCGTCGCAGGTCAGGTAGGGCTCGCATTCGGCGCCGTTCAGCAGCAGCGTGTCGAGCTTGTACTGCTTGCCCATGCCGAGCTTGACCGCGGCCGGGAAGATCGCGCCGCCCAGGCCGACGATGCCCGATCCGGCGACGCGGTCGATGATCTGCTGCGGATCGGCCGCCAGCGGATTGTCGATCGGCGCGGGCAGCTCCGCCCAGGCGTCGCGCCCGTCCGCCTCGATGACGATGGTTTCCTGCGCGAGGCCCGAGGCATGCGGCGCGGTGATCGACTCGATGGCGACGACGGTGCCGGAGGTCGGCGCGTGCTGGGTCGCCGACAACGTCCCCTGGCGCACGCACAGGACCTGGCCTTTGCCGACATGGCTGCCCACCGCCACGATGGGCACCGACAGCGCGCCGACGTGCTGCTGCAGCGGGATGTACAGGCGGGGCGGCAGCGGCAGCGGGCGGATCGGCTGCTCGCTCGCCAGTTCCTTGCGGTAGACGGGATGCACGCCGCCTGCGATGTCGAAGATCCTCATCGCCGCGCCCTCAGTGCGCGGCTGCCGCGCGGCGCGGCTTGGGCCAGTGCCAGGACGACACGGTGGCCGGCACCGGGCGCATCTCGATGCCCTGCGTCGGGCACACCAGGGCGCACTTGCCGCAACCGTGGCACAGCTCGGCGATGACGTCGTGCATCTGCTTGGTGGCGCCGATGATGGCGTCGACGTTGCACTCCGCCATGCAGCGGGTGCAGCCGAAGCACAGGTCGGGGCGGATGCAGGCGTATTGCGGCACCTTTTCCTCGTGTGCCGACAGGTCGGCCTTCACCCCCAACCTCTTCGCCAGCGCCTCGGCGACGGCGCGGCCGCCGGGCGGGCACAGCGTCACCGGCGCCTCGCCGCGCGCCAG
>JAFEFM010000057.1 GCA_018240585.1 Pseudomonadota bacterium | reverse complement strand
GTTTCCAGCATCAGGACGACGCTGGCGTCGGTGCGCTCGGCCCGCGTTGCGGCGGGGCTCGGGAAGGTCGAGCGCCGCCTGCGCAGCGACGGGCCGCCGATCGTCTTCCGGGACACGGACAACAGCAGCAGGCACCACCGACACCACCGTGACCATGACCACGACGATTGACGTGGTCCGGTGAGCGGCTCGAAGCGGCTTGGAACGGGCGCCACAGCCGCGTTTCTGGCTTCCCGGTTGAGGTCATGCCTCCTGGTTGTTATGGCATGGCCGGACTTTGCGCGGAACGGGCTTGACTCAGTGCCATTCTGGTCTCTCCCCCATTTCCGTACGAAGAAGTGTATCGCCGCGTTCCGCAGCCTATCCCGCCGGTAGACTCCTCGAACGGCTCCCGCGCGGAATTGGATGTCCTTCAGGATAGTGCAGGAAATGGGGTCTCCGGCTTCCGGCGTGCAATGCGTCATGCGTGCCAAGTACTCCTTGTCGGCATAATATGCCGCTCGCAATTCGGAGGACTCGCTCATGCGTCATCAAGGAAAGATCACCACCTGGAAGGATGACCAGGGCTTCGGCTTCATCACGCCCAATGGCGGCGGTGAGCCGGTTTTCCTCCACATCAAGGCGTTCGCCGACGGCTCGGACAGGCCCGTCGGTGGCGAATTGGTGACTTACGAGCTGACGGCCGATCCCAAGGGGCGTCCGCGCGCCGCTCGGGCGGCACACGTCGGCCAGCGCGTGTTGGCACCCAGGCGTCCCGGTACCAGCAAACTGCCCGTCTTGCTGACGCTGGGCTTTGTCGTTGCACTCGTCGCAGGCGGACTCGCCGGCAGGCTTCCGGTCGTCGTTCCGGGGCTTTACGCAGTGGCGAGCGTGGTCGCCTTCGGCGTGTACTGGTGGGACAAATCTGCTGCGCGAAATGGGCATTGGCGCACCCGCGAGAGCACGCTTCACCTCTTTGCCCTCGCCGGCGGCTGGCCGGGTGCGCTGGCGGCGCAGCGGCTGCTGCGGCACAAGTCGAGCAAGCAGGAGTTCCAGTGGGTCTTCTGGCTCACGGTGCTCGCCAACTGTGCCGCCTTGGGCTGGCTGACCACGGACCGTGGCGCGGCCCTGCTACACGCGGTGATGAATCTTGCCTAGCAGTCAGGGCAGGCCCGGATTGGCCGGATGGCCGCTCCTTCGCGGGTGATCATCTCCGCGCGCGCTCGATCGCTCAGGTCGCGGGCGGGCCTTGCATGAAGCTGGCAACGCCTTCCGGCTGCTTCACCCAGGTCTGGGCGGACTCACACCAGATGCTGGCAGTGGGCTTTACCCACGAGGTGTCGTCCAGCGTGCCGGCTTTCAGCCAGTCCAGTTCGGGCCGCGCGACGACGTCGGAGAAGATCGGAGAACCGCAATTGGCGCAGAAGTGCCGATACACCGGCATTCCGCTCGAACCGGTGTCCTGGTAGATGGCCGTCTTGCCGCTGGTGAATTGCAGCGAGCCTTTGGGGACGGCGACATTGACCGAATAGGCCGACCCGGACTGCTTCTGGCAGTGGAGGCAATTGCACAGCGCCACCATGATTGGCTCGGCAGCACAGGTGTACTTCACGGCGCCGCAGAGGCAGCCTCCGGCGATCTTGGGCATGGGTGTTCCCCGGATATTGAGAGCTTGCATTGTGAAGCATTCGCAGCCTTCGCGTGCAATGCGGCGGACGCCCTCACGCGGGCCGGATGGACGCCATAATGCCCCATGCCCAGTGAAACCCAGCCCGCGACCCCCCGGCGCCTGTCCGCATTGCGTGGCCTCGCACCCTTCCTGCGGCCTTACCGCGCCCGCATCGCGCTGGCTTTCGTGCTGCTGTGCCTGGGTTCGGCCACCATCCTGCTGGTGCCGCTGGCGTTCCGGGACCTGATCGATTCCGGCTT
>JAFEFM010000056.1 GCA_018240585.1 Pseudomonadota bacterium | reverse complement strand
GTTTCGCGGATCACGAAGGGCACGGACTGCGGCCCCTGCACCAGCTCGAAGTCGGCGGCGAGCAGGTCCTTCAGGCCGTCCAGCGTGGTGTAGGACTCGCCGTCCTTCTTGAAGCCGCCGATCCATTCCTCGCGCTTGGT
The DNA here is from genome assembly GCA_018240585.1 of Pseudomonadota bacterium. Taxonomy (GTDB): domain Bacteria; phylum Pseudomonadota; class Gammaproteobacteria; order Burkholderiales; family Rhodocyclaceae; genus Thauera. The sequence goes on along the minus strand of JAFEFM010000056.1, from coordinate 9,566 downwards.
GTGCTCTTCCAGCCAAGTGTAGGGCGAGGCGAGCAACAGCAGGCCGCCGGGATTCAGCCGGCGCACGATGTCGGCGAGGAAGCGGCGCGGGCTGTAGAGGCGGTCGATCAGGTTGGCGGCGAGGATCAGGTCGAAGCCGGTGAACACGTCCTTCAGGTTGCAGGCGTCGCCTTGCCAGAACTCGACGCGGGCGGCGGTCCCGGCGAGGCCCAACGCGTCGAGCCGGCGCTCGTGGTAGGTCACCAGCTCGCCCTCGTCGGGCATGGTGTAGCGCAGCACGCCGGTCTCCGCGAGCTTCACGCCGGCCTGGATGAAGCGCGCCGAGAAGTCGATGCCGACCACGCGCTCGAAGGCGCGCGCCAGTTCGAAGCTGGCGCGCCCGGTGGCGCAGCCCAGGTCCAGCGCGCGGCCGAAGCGGGCCTTGCCGAAGCGGCGCTGCGCGGCGATGGCGATGTCGGCGAGCGCCTTGGGGAAGTTGGGCACGCCGAAGGCCTCGTCGCCGTAGTGGAACTCGGCGTACTGCGACAGCAGCGCGTCCGTCTCGTAGGTCGAGGCCGGGTTGAGCGCCGGTGCGTCGCTGACGATGTAGCGGAAGCCCGCATGCTGAAAGAAGTGGCGGCGGAAGGCGTAGCGCGAAGCGTGGCGCGATTCGTTGCCGGCCGAAATCCAACTGCCCCCCTTGATGATGCCGTGGCGGTCGTCGAAGGTGGGTGTGGTGAAGTCGTCGTAGATGGGATGCACGTCGAAGCCGTCGAAGGGATACGTCGACGTCTCGCACCACTGCCAGACGTTGCCGACCACATCGAACAGCTCGCCGTGGGCGAAGCGCGTCACCGGACAGCTCGACGCCCAGTGGTCCAGATGCAGGTTGGCGGCTGCCGGGGCGTCGTGCGGCACGTCCGCCAGGCCGGCGTGGTCGTAGATGCGGTTCCATTCGTCCTCGGTCGGCAGGCGCACCGGCTGTCCGGTTTCGCGCGCCTTCCAGCGGCAGAAGGCGCGCGCCTCCAGGCAATTGACCTCCACCGGCCAGTCCCAGCGCATCGGCGCTTCTTCGGTCATCAGGCGCAGCTTCCAGCCGGCACCGTCGGGCACCCAGAAGGTGGGGTGCTCGGCGCGGGCGAAGCGCTTCCAGCCCAGGCCTTCCTCGTCCCAGACGCTGTCGTCGGCATAGCCGCCAGCCTCGACGAAGGCGAGGTATTCACGGTTGCTGACCAGGTAGCGCGCGGCCTGGAAGGCCGGCACCTCGGCGCGATGATGGCCGTATTCGTTGTCCCAGCCGTAGATGGGTTCGTCGAAGGCGCGGCCCAGCGTCACCGTGCCGGCGGGGATGGCGACCAGCGTGTTCTGCGGCGGCTCGCCATGCTCGGCGCAGGGCTGCCAGGCGGGATGCGGCTGCACGTACTGCAGCGCGTGCTGGCGCATCAGCACCGAGGAGGTTTCGAGGTGGATGCGCTCGTGCTCGATACCCATGACCACCGCCCAGAAGGGATCCTTCCAGCCGATCGGCAGCGTGAAGGGCGTCTCGCGGATCACACGGTCGACCACTGCCCTCACCTTTCTGCGGTAGGCGGCGACCTCGGCCACCGCGGGCCAGTCGTAGCGGGTGTCATCGAGGTCGTCCCAGCTCATCTCGTCCACGCCGACGGCGAACATCGATTCGAGGCGCGGATCGATGCGCTGCTCGATCAGGCCCGCCAGCATGAACTTGTTGATGAAGAAGGTCGCTGTGTGGCCCAGGTAGAAGATCAGCGGATGGCGCAGGCTGATCGGCTTCCTGTAGTAGGCCTCGTCGCAGGTCAGCACCTCGAACAGCGATTCGTAGCGGTCGAAGGTGGTGTGGAAATAGGTCAGAAGCTCTTGCCGCTTGGCCTCGACGTCGGCTCCGGCGAGGAAGGGCGTGCGCGGGAAAAGCGTGCGCGGCGCAGCATTCTGCGCAGGGGATGAACCGGCGGGGTCTTTGAAATCGCACATCTTGCGTTTCCCGAGAGTGGCGGAGTGCCTCCCCCGAAGCGGGGAGGGATAAGAGCAATGCGGCATCTGGCCGAGCGCCATTGCCCATCATTTCAGGTTTCTCGAATCTTACTCAAGACGTCGCATCGTTGCTCATGGGCTGCGCCGGGCACAAGACCGGCAACGCGTTCCCGCGATCATCCGCCCAAGGTCAGCACGACGCGCTGCTGTTCGGCATCGGCGTGAAGCGTCGCCCTGCCCGGCTCGAGGTCGACCACGTGCACCATGTCGGCCCAGCGTGCAGCATCGGGCAGCAGCTCGACAAGCCGGTTGGGGAAGCCACACAGCGCTTCCTCGTCGAGATGGTTGCCGGCAAGCTTCGGGAACAGCGCGAAGTACAGCATGTCCGCCTCGATCAGCTCGTTCAGGAAATGGGTGCCGAGCGACACGTCGGGCACCAGGTTGTCGTGCATGGCGACGATTTCGCACAGCGCGGCGACGTGATTGATCTCGGCGAAGACGACCGGAATGCCCAGCCACAGGTCGCGCGAACCCCAGCGGCCGGGCCCCAGCATCAGCAGGCAGCGCCCCGCGCTGGCCTGGTTGAGGCGGCCGAGCACGCGCGTCACGGCGAGGCGGTCGGCCTGGCCGAGGCGGCCATACTGCGCGGGACGCACCAGCACGATGCGCTCAGGGTAGATCACCCGCCCCGGGCCGATCACCGCGCCGCGTGCGGCCAGCACCTGCGGCACGCCCGCCGGCGGCTGCACCGCGCTGGCGCCTTCGCTGTTGCGGATCTGCATCGGACGGCACTGCAGCAGATTGATGCGGTAGCCGCCAGCCGGCGTGAAGTTGAGCGCGAACTCGACCTCCACCGGATGGGCGTAGGCAGCATGCAGGGTGGCGAGCAGCGTACGCATGTCCTCGACGAAGTCGGTGCGCGACACCAGCCCGTCGAAGGTCAGGAAGGCGGGGCCATCGTCGCGCTCGCGGCTGGTGTCGCGACTCGTGAATAGCGCGAAGGGGAAATCATCCGCAGCCTTCACCAGCTCGGCGAACGGGCCGCTCACCAGCCGGTTCTGCTGCAGGTCGAGGGCATCCATGCGCCGCTGGGCATGGCGGGCGATGGCGCCGAAATTGGTCTCGGGGCGCAGCGACGGCGCATTGAGCGCAATCAGCCGCGTGTAGTCGTCGTCGCTCCGATCCACCGCGCGCGTGCCCAAACCCGCCACCAGCCGCAGCACGCCGGCGCGCATGTCGATCTGCGGATTCCACGGGTACGGATTCACCGACAGCCCGACACCGGCTGCATGCGGGTGGAAGTAGCGCCGCCCGCCGGTGCCCGACACGCGCATGATCAGCAGCGCCATCTGCTCATGCTCGTGCAGCAGGCCGCGGCGCTGGCGGTAGCGCAGCGCCTGCTCGCTCAGCGTGCTGGCATAGACCTGGCGCACCGCATCGAGCAGGTCGGCGAGGCGCTTGTCGCGCGGGCCCTGGTTCACGCAGAACACGCTGTCGTACTGGCCGGCGAAGGCGTTGCCGTAGCGGTCTTCCAGCCGCGAGCTGGAGCGCACGATGAAAGGCCACTCGCCGAAGTAATCCAGCATGGCCTCGAACTGGCGCACGGTCGAGGCCGGGAACGCGCCCTGCAGGATGCGTTCGCGCGCTTCGTCCAGCCCCTGCAGGAAGGTGTCCGGCTCGCGCTGCTGGCGACGGATCCACCACAGCCGGTTATGGACGAAGAAGGTGTCGAAGACCTCGGTGCCGACAAAGAAGGAGTCGTGCGCCTCGAGGCGCTCGTGCACGACGGGCAGGTCGTGCCGCAGGATGGCCCGCGCCAGCAGCATGCCGGCTGCCTTGCCGCCGATGGAGCCGATGCCGATCATGCGGGCGCGGATCGCGAGCAGATCCTCCAGCCGCAGGTAGCGCTCGATCAGCCGCAGCAGCCCTTCGTCTTCCGGAAACAGCAACCGGCTCAAGCTCGCGAAGCTGGCCGCCTCGTCCGCCACCAGCCCACCGCCCTCGCCGGCCTGGCGCCAGGCCACGAGTCCGCGTGCGGTGGCGAACTGGCGGTCCCAGTGGTTGACGACGGCGTTGCCTTCGAGCCCCGCCCAGCCCGAACCGGCGAGGATCTCCGACACCGTGCCGCTGTCGGCCACCGGGCGGAAGCGGTCGCGCTCCTCCCAGGCGTGGATCAGGTTCATCACCGCCGCCGAGCGGTGCTGGACCTTGATCGGCCGGATGTACAAGCGGCCGCGGCAGCGGAACACGTCGAGCAGGTACTGGGTGGTGTCGGTGATGGTGTCCATGCCGTCGGCGGCATGGGTGTTGCGATACACGCCGAAGTAGGTGACGGTGTCGAGGTCGAACAGGCGCGGACAGGTCAGGCGGAAGAAATTGCCCATCATGCGGTCCGACTGCCAGGCTTCGGCGAGCTCGGACAGGCAGTCGAACACGTACATCGTCTCGCGCCCCGCGGCTTCGATCACCGAGTGCACCTGGTCCACGAAGGCATCGAAACCGTCCTGCGGTCGTGGCTGGTGGATCTCCACGCCGGGCTCCGCATCGAGCAGCGGCGCATGCGAGGCAAAACGGAAGTAGATCAGCCGCCGGCGCTGGGCTTGCGCGGCACGGGCGTAGGGCTGCACGAGGGCGAGGTACTCGTCCAGCGACTGGATCTGCCACACGATGTTGTCGCCGCGCTGCACGCCGCGCAGCACGGCATCGAGCCCGGGCAGGCCGGTGGTGGGGGCAAAGGCTGGAACCTGCGTGTCGTCCATGGCTGCGCCCCTCCCGGGCACCGATCAGTGCAGCGCGGCGTGGATCTGCTCGGCCAGCTTGCGGTTGATGCCATCCACCCGGCAAAGATCCTCGACGGTGGCGTTGCGCACGCCGTCCAGCCCGCCGAAAGCGGCGAGCAGGTTGCGCCGCCGCGACGGGCCGACGCCGGGGATGTCCTCGAGCTTCGAGCCGACGCGTGCCTTGCCGCGCTTGGCGCGATGCCCGGTGATGGCGAAGCGGTGCGCTTCGTCACGGATCTCGACGATCAGGTGCAGCGCGGCGGACTCGCCGCCCAGCGCCAGTCCCTCGCGTCCGTCGGGGAAGATCAGTGTCTCCAGGCCGGCCTTGCGCCCTTCGCCCTTGGCCACGCCGACCATGTTCACCGATTCCAGGCCGACTTCGGCGAGGATCGCGCGCGCGGCGCTGACCTGGCCCTTGCCGCCGTCGATCAGGATCAGGTCGGGGCAGACACCCTCGCCTGCCGCGACCTTGCCGTAGCGTCGCTCCAGCGCCTGGCGCATGGCGGCGAAGTCGTCGCCCGGTGTGATGCCGGTGATGTTGTAGCGGCGGTATTCCGAATTCTTCATCGCGCCGGCCTCGCACACCACGCAGGAAGCCACGGTGGCTTCGCCCATGGTGTGGCTGATGTCGAAGCATTCGATGCGCTGCGGCGCTTCCTCGAGGTCGAGCGCCTCGCGCAACGCTTCGAGCCGCGCTTCGAGCCGGCCAGTGTCGCGCGCCCGGGTCTGGATGGCGAGCCGCGCGTTCTTCTCGGCCATCTCCATCCAGGCCTTTTCCGCGGCGAAGCGGGGCTGCACGACGCCGGGCGGCGGGTCGGCGATCTCGGCCAGGGTCTCGCGCAGCGGCTCGGGGGCGAGGTTCACCAGGATGCGCGCCGGGATGGGGTGCTGGCTGTAGTGCTGCTCGACGAAGGCGAGCAGGCTGTCCTCGGCGCCGGACACGGCTGCGCCGCTGGGGAATTGCGGCCGGTCGCCGAGGTGGCGGCCGCCGCGCACCATGGCGATGTTGACGCAGGTGAGCCCGCCCTCTTCGACCGCGGCGAGGATGTCCACGTCCTCGTCCTTGCGGCTATCGACGAACTGCCTGTGCAGCACGGACTGCAGCACGCGCACCTGGTCGCGGCAGGCGGCGGCTTCCTCGAAGGCGAGGCGCTCGGCGGCGTCCTGCATCCGCGCGGTGAGATCGTCGATGACTTCGCTGGCCTGACCGTCGAGGAAGCGCGCGGCGAGCTTGACGTCGGCGGCGTAGTCGTCCTTTGCGATGAGGCCGACGCAGGGGCCGGTGCAGCGCTTGATCTGCTGCAGCAGGCAGGGGCGCGAGCGGTTCTGGAAGACGGTGTTCTCGCAGGTGCGCAACTGGAAGGTCTTCTGCAGCAGGTGGATGCTTTCGCGCACCGCCCAGGCGTTGGGGAAGGGGCCGAAGTAGCGCGCGCCCTTGGTGAAGGCGCCGCGGTGGTAGGCGAGCCGGGGGAAGTCGTCGCCCGAGAGTTCGATGTAGGGGTAGGTCTTGTCGTCGCGGAAGAGGATGTTGTAGCGCGGCGCGAGGCTCTTGATGAGGTTGTTCTCGAGGATGAGGGCCTCGGCCTCGGAGCGGGTGGCGGTGATGTCGACGCGCTGGATCTGCGCGACCATCATGGCGATGCGCGGGCTGGACAGCGTCTTCTGGAAGTAGCTGGAGACGCGGCGCTTGAGGTTCTTGGCCTTGCCGACGTAGAGGACCTTGTCCTCGGCGCCGATCATGCGATAGACGCCGGGCTCCTCGGTGAGGGTGCGGAGGAAGGTCTTGGCGTCGAAGGCGGGGGTGGGGGTCGGGTCGGTCATAGGCAAGTTCGGGTCTTGGCCCCGCGCCGACGAACAAGGACAGGTTGTCGTCGCGCTTCACTCCCTCCCCTTCAAGGGGAGGGCCGGGGTGGGGATGGGGTTCAACCGCTGCGGCTCTCGCACCACCACCCCTTCCCCCTCCCAGCCTCCCCCTTGAAGGGGGAGGAGCGTCGGGGCATTCGCCGGATTATCCGTCCTTGCGCAGAACTACGGTGCGTTCCTCGCCAATCGTGGAGGCAGTCATGGTCGGCGCATTGCTCGTGTCTTCCGGGATGGCCATGACGCGCTCGCGTGCCTGGACGTAAGCGGGATGAAGTTCCAGCGCAAAGGGGTCGGCCAGCCAGGCGGGTCTGGCCGAGGTCGGGACGATTGCGGCCAGGCGTGCTAGGTTTTCGGGGTCGGGAACCGGTGCCCAGCGGTCGAGCAGTTCCTCGGCGAGATCGGGGCGGTTGCACACCAGCAGCATGTCGCAGCCGGCGGCGTAGGCGGCCTTGGCGCGGCCGACGATGTCGCCGGCGACGCGCGCGCCTTCCATGTTGAGGTCGTCGCTGAAGATCACGCCCTTGAAGCCGAGGCGTTCGCGCAGCACCGTCTGGAGCCAGAACGGCGAGAAGCCGGCGGGCATGGGTTCGGGGCTGGGGTCGGCGTTGGGGTAGATGACGTGGGCGGGCATCACGCCGGCGAGCTGGCGGCCGAGGCGGTGGCGGTAGGGGGCGATGTCTTCGGCCCAGAGGGTGTCGAAGTCGCGCTCGTCGACCGGCACGTCGTGGTGCGAGTCGGCCTGGACGTAGCCGTGGCCGGGGAAGTGCTTGCCGACGCAGCCCATGCCGGCTTCCGCCATGCCGGCGGCGAGCGCCTGCGCAAGCGCAGCGACGGCGGCCGGGTCGCGGTGGAAGGCGCGGTTGCCGACGGCACGGCTGACGCCGTAGTCGAGGTCGAGCACCGGAGTGAAGCTGAGGTCGACGCCGTGGGCGAGCAGTTCGGCGGCGAGAACGTAGCCGGTGGCGCGGGCGGCGTCGAGCGCGGCGAGGTGGTCCTGGTCCCACAGCGCGCCGAGGCTGCGCATGGCCGGCAGGCGGGTGAAGCCGTCGCTGCGGAACCGCTGCACCCTGCCCCCTTCATGGTCGACGGCGATGATCAGCGCCGGGTCGCGCAGCGCGCGGATGTCGCGGGTGAGCGCGGCGAGCTGTTCGGAATCACGGAAGTTGCGCGCGAACAGGATCACGCCGCCGACGAGCGGGTCGAGCAGGCGCTGGCGTTCACCGTCGGTGAGTTCGGTGCCGGCCACGTCGATCATGACGGGGCCGCGGGGGCGGAGGATGGGGCTTTTCATGGAATGGACGGAACCAAGGGTGTAGGAGCGGACCTGGCCGCGATTCTGTTGGCGCATCGCGGCCAGGTCCGCTCCTACAGGGCCGGCCGCTGTCTCTCGATCACCGCGAAGGCGACCACGTAGTCGTCTTCGTCGGTCAGGCTGAGGTGGGCACCGAAACCGCGCTCCGCCATGTAGGCCGCGAGCCCGTCCCCATAGCGGTAGTGCGGCTTTCCGGCCTCATCGTGCCCGACCGCCACCGCATGCAGCGTCGCCGGCACCGCGACCCCGGTGCCGAGCGCCTTGCCGAAGGCTTCCTTGGCGGCGAAGCGTTTGGCGAGCAGGCGCGCGGGGTCGCGGCTGGCGCGCCAGGCCTCGACTTCGGACTCGGCGAGGATGCGCAACGCGAAGCCTTCGCCGTGGCGCTCGAGCGCGCGACGTACGCGCTCGATGCGGACGATGTCGGTGCCGATGCCGTGGATCATGGGCTGCTGCTGCGGGTCAGGCCGACGATGTGGCGGCTTCGCGCATCAGCCGCTTCATTTCTGCCACGGCCTCGCGCAGGCCGACGAACACCGAGCGGCTGACGATGGCGTGGCCGATGTGCAGTTCGCGCACGCCGGCCAGCCGCGCGATGGGCTGCACGTTGTAGTAGTTGAGCGCGTGGCCGGCGTTGAAGCGCATGCCGAGGCCGCGCACCGCCTCGCCCGCAGCCTTCACTTTTGCCAGTTCGGCGAGCACCGCCGGCGCTTCGGCATCACGGCCGGCGCCATGGAAGGCGTGCGCATAAGGACCCGTGTGGATCTCGCACACGCGCGCGCCGATCCGCGCCGCCGCCTCGATCTGCGGGATCTCGGCGTCGATGAACACGCTGGTGACGATGCCGGCGTCGGCAAGGCGCGCGATGACATCCTTCAGCCGCGCTTCCTGGCCGACGATGTCCAGCCCGCCCTCGGTGGTGACTTCGTGGCGGCCTTCGGGCACCAGCATCGCCATCTCGGGCTTCAGCCGGCAGGCGATGCCGACCATCTCGTCGGTGGCGGCCATCTCGAGGTTGAGCTTGACCTGGGTGAGTTCGCGCAGCTTGCGCACGTCGTCGTCGTTGATGTGGCGGCGATCCTCGCGCAGATGCACGGTGATGCCGTCGGCCCCGCCGAGGTGGGCTTCCACCGCGGCCCAGACCGGGTCCGGTTCCCAGGTGCGGCGTGCCTGGCGCAGCGTGGCGACGTGGTCGATGTTGACGCCGAGTTCGATCACAGTTCAGCAATCTCCTTCAGGACCCGGCGCGACTCCAGCGGCTGGCCGCCCAGGTAGTGGTTGATCAGTGCGCGCAGCAGCAGCTTGGACTGCACCTGCGTCTCCGCGCGCGAGAAATCCCCGGCCGCCATGTCGAGCAGCACCTGGCCGCGCACCGGCGGCTGCTCGTCCCAGGCGCCGCGATCCTCGGCGGTCAGCGTGTCGACCGCGACCGGGCCGCGCTCGAAGACGTAAATGTAGCGCCGCTCGGGCTGCACCGGCTCACCGCGGTCGCCCTCCGCGTCGAGTCCCAGGCCGTAGCCAAGTTCCTGCAGCAGGGCGAGCTCGAAGCGGCGCAGCACCGGCGGAATGCTGTCGCCACGCCCCAGCGCGGCAATCGCCGCCGCATAGCTGTCGAAGAGCAGCGGATGCGCGTCCTCGCGCGC
>JAFEFM010000055.1 GCA_018240585.1 Pseudomonadota bacterium | reverse complement strand
TCAATCACCAGAACGCGATACCCCATCAACGCTAGCGCCGTTGCAGCATTGACCGAGATCGACGTCTTCCCGACGCCCCCCTTCGTCATTCGGGTCATGATGATCGGAGGAATGGCCCCGGTCTTTGGCTTGCCTTTACTTTTCGGGATGTTGGTGGGATCGATACCAGCAAACCGATAGCGCGCGGAGCGAAGATCCGCCGGTGTGTAGCGCATATGATGCTGCCCTGGCGGCTTTTCTCGGCCGACAAGATCTTGCAGACGCTTTGCCGGCACATCCAGTCCGGAGAGCATCACTGCTACCGATGTCTTGAAATCAACCTTGCGCGCCATAGAACACCGCATCAGACCTTGTCAACGCTTGCAAGGCTACTCGTTGCGAAAGTTGTTAGCAAGTTTTTTATATATAAGACAAAAAAAACTATTTTTCCCCGGTTCAAGCTTCCCAACAAAAGTTCTGGGTCGGCGGGGTTTTGGACTGCAGGCCTCGGTCGTGTAACAGGCTCTCAAGAATCATTGAGGTACCGTTGGCACATGAGCGGACGGGCAGTTCTACCCACGTAAGCATCACCCGAGGGCCTTGCCGTGCAGTGCCAGCACCTCGCCGATCAAGGCGTCCTGGGCACGGGCATCGTCTGGCAGCGGCAGCCGGCCGTCGATGAGCAACATAGCCAGGCCATGGACCAGCGACCAGGTCGCGATCGCCAGCGCCTGGGTATCCGCGCCCGGCGCTGCGCCCCGCTCGCGCTTGAGGGTGGCAACGGCCTGGGCGCAATGGGCGAACGCCTCGCCGCCGGCGTGCGCGAGGCCGGCGAACTGCGGCTTCCCGGCCAGCGTCGGGCCGAACATCAGGCGATAGAGCGCCGGGCGGCGGCGGGCGAAGTCGAGGTAGGCCAGGCCGAAGGCGCGCAGTCGCGCGGCCGTTTCGCTCTCCCCCGTGGCGGCAGCGCCCATGTCCGCCGACAGGGCGCGGAAGCCGCGCTCGGCGACCGCTGCCAGCAGGCTGTCCTTGTCGGCGAAGTGCCGGTAGGGCGCCATGTGCGATACCCCCGCAGCACCGGCGACCGCGCTCAGCGTCAGGGCCTCGAGGCCCTGCGCTTCCAGGATCGTGGTCGCCTCGAGCACCAGCCGCTCGCGCAAATCACCCGTTCCCGCCGTCTCGGCGTGCGTCAGCGTCGTATTCATCGG
>JAFEFM010000054.1 GCA_018240585.1 Pseudomonadota bacterium | reverse complement strand
GGATGCCCGCGCGTGCGGCCAGGGTTTCGCCGGCCGCGCACAGTTCGCGGTCGATCTCCAGCGAGCTGACCGCCACGCCATGCGCGAGCGCCAGCCGGCGGCCGAGATGCCCCTTGCCGGCGCACCACTCCAGCAGCGGTGCCGCCGGTGGCGGGCCGTGTGCGGCGAAGGCTTCGATCTGCGCCCGCTTGCGGCCGGGGATGGCCCAGTCGAAATGCGCGTCGCAGGGCGGCAGCGGGCGTGAAGGCAGCGGCGCGAAGGCACCCAGCGCGTCGAGCTCGGCCAGCGCCGGCAGGCGGGGCGTGAGCCAGGCACGGCCGGCGGCCTCGTCGGCGTGCAGCGCCTCGACGGTGGCGGCGTCCAGCGCGTCGACCGCCGCGGCGAGCGCCGGCCGGTGCAGGCGCCAGGCCGGCCAGCGCAGGTGGAAGGGTGACGGCCGCCACAGCGCCTCGTGGCTGGCGAGCAGCGCTTGCAGCGCGGAAAAGCGCGCGAGGTGGGTCACGATCGGGTCATCGGCACGCGTCGGCGGTGGTTACGTGGCCCGATTGTAGGCGATGCGGCGGCGACCCCGCGGCCGCTGCAGCCGCCGTCGCCTGCAGCGCAGGTCTCAGTTGCCGGCTGCCGGCCCGGTGGTTTTCTCGATCCACAGCGGCACCGAGGTATAGCCGCTGGCCGGGTAGCTCGCCCGCACCGGCGGCCTGCCTTCGATGGTGCCGATGCGCCGTGTCCGGCCGAGCAGCGCTTCCATGACGATGCGCAGCTCCAGCCGGGCCAGCGGCGCACCCGGGCAGACGTGGATGCCCGCGCCGTACAGCAGGTTGAGCGCCGGATCGCGGTCGAGGCGGAACTCGTCGGGGTCGCCGAACACGCGCTCGTCGCGGTTGGCCGAGGCCCACATCAGCGTGATGCGCGCGCCGGCCTGCAGTTGCCGGCCGCCGATGTCCACGTCGCGGGTGGTGATGCGGCGGTTGGCGATGAGCGGCGCATGGATGCGCAGGATCTCGTCGATGGCGGTGGGCAGCAGCGCCGGGTTGCGCCGCAGGCGGTCCTGCAGCGCCGGCCGCTCGGCCAGGTACTGGGCCAGGATGCCGATGCTGGAGGCCATGGTGGAGAGCTCGCCCACCGTCCAGTTGCGCACGATGCTGACGATCTCCTCGTCGCTCAGGGGATGGCCGTCCACCTCTTCGCGCAGCAGTCGGGTGGTGACGTCGTCGGTGGCCCGTTCGCCCGCCGCGCGCCGCAGCTCGAGCTGGGCGCGGATGTAGCCGTCGAACTCGAGCGCCACCGCCGCCGTGGCGTCGCGCTCGCCCGCCAGCGTGGCGGCGCGGTTCCTGTGCGTCCATTGGCGCAGCGGCTCGTGCAGCGTTGCCGGCCAGCCCATGAAGGCACACTGCGCCTGCAGCGCGAAGTCCTCGGCGAACCGCCCCATCAGCTCGATCTCGCCGTCGTCGGGCAGGCCGCGCATGAGCTCGGCGACGATGCGGCGGCACACCGGCTCGAACTCGGCCATCGGCCCCGGGCCGAAATACGGCTCGATCAGCTTGCGATACGGCGTGTGCGCGGGCGGGTCCATGCCATTGGGCACGGACGGGTAGCTCGACACCGCGTTGCTGAAGGTCTGGTGGTCGACCAGCGCCCGCATCACGTCCGCATGGCGGAACAGCGACCAGTTCAGGTACTCGCTGTGCGCCACCGGGCAGCGCTGGCGCAGGTCGTCGTAGGCGCGGGTCTGGTCGGCGAGCACGGCCGGCGCGCGGGCGTCCCAGTCGGGTTGCGGTCGATGCCCGGCTGCGGCCGGGTCCCGGGGTTTTGCGCTGTCCATGTTGCCGTCCCTGCGTGGGCGGGCGTGCCGCCGATCAAAGTTGAGTAATTTGATCGGGTATGGGCGGGATGGCCTTGATGAGGGTCAAGGCCGGTGCCCGAAGGGCGGGCGAAGCGCGTGCGTCCTGTGCGTTCAGCTCCGGGCGCGCAGCCGTGCGCTTTTGCGCGTCCGCTCGAAGAAATCGTCCGGCTTGCGCTTCACCCAGCGCAGGAACTTCGCCAGCTCGGGATGGGCGAGCAGGGCGTCGATGGTGAAATAGGCGTCCGCCAGTTCGCGTTCGGTGAACAGCGCATGGATCTGGCGGTGGCAGATGCGGTGCAGCGTCGTCGTCTCGCGCCCGCCCTCGGACTTCGGGCGCAGATGATGCTCGTCGTGCTGCGACGGCGGGATGGGCCGCCCGCACAAGGGGCACAGGACGTCCTCCGCAACCGGCCGGCCCGGCGCCAGCGCCGCAAGCAAGTTCCTGCGTATCCTGCCCGTCATCACCTGTCCCGGTGCCCGCCGTTTGCCTTGCGGAAGTCGACCCGCACGCGAAGACCTCCGCCCGGCGCGTCGGCGAGCTCGAGTACGGCGCCATGCGCCTGCGCGATGTCCTGCGCGATCGCCAGCCCGAGACCGGAGCCGTCGCCGGGGCTTGCCGGCAGGCGGTTGAAGCGTTCGAGCGCCGCGTTGCGCGCATCGGCCGGAATTCCCGGCCCGTCGTCTTCGACTTCGAGGACCGGTCCGTCGGCGACCCGGACGGTGACCCGACTGCCTTTGCCCGCGTAGCGCAGCGCGTTGTCGAGCAGGTTGTTGAGCAGCTCGCCGAGGAGCGCGGCATCGCCCCGGATCGGGTGCTGGCGCTCGTCCGCCTCGAAACCGAGGTCGATGCCCGCGGCAAGCGAGCGGGGTACCCAGGCACCGGACACCTCCTGGGCGAGCGCGCTCAGGTCGAGCGCGTCGTGGCCTGCGAGCCCGGCGATACCCTGTTCCGCCCGCGCGAGCAGCAGCAGTTGGTTCGACAGGCGCGAGATGCGGTCGATGCCCCGCTTCAACGAGCCGAGCGCTGCGGCGTGACGATCGGGGTCCTTCTCGCGGATGGCGTGCTCGACCTCGACCTTGAGCGCGGCAAGCGGCGTGCGCAGCTGGTGCGCGGCATCCGCGATGAACCTGCGCTGCAAGCCGATCGCCAGATCCAGCCGGGCGAGCAGGTCGTTGATCGCGCGCGTGAAGGGCAGCAGCTCGCCCGGTGCCAGGTCGTCGCGCAAGGGTGTCAGGTCATTCTGATCGCGCGCCTGCACCTCGTGCTCCAGGCGCGCGATCGGCGACAGTCCCTGGCGGATGCCGCGACGCACGAGCCACAGCGTCAGCAGCACGAGAACGGCTTCGGGCAGCAGCACCGACAGCAGGATGCGTTCCGCGAGGCGGTGGCGCTTGTTGAGCGTCTCGGCGACGGTGACGCTGACGTCTTCGCGGGCACCAGTCCCACGCAGCATCACGCGCACCGCTCGCAGCGCCATGCCGCCGTGATGGGTGTCGTAGAACTGGACCATGGGTCCGGCCGGATCGGGCAGCGGCAGGGCGCGTTCGCCTGCGACGAGGCCGGTCTTGCCGCCGTCGATGCGGAAGAGCACGGTGTCGAGGGCGTCCCACACCAGCATGTTCACGGCGGACGCCGGCAGATCGATGCGCAGCGTTCCATCCTGCCCGCCGACCTCCTGGGCAAGGGAGCGCGCGGAGTCGAGCAGCCACTGATCGTAGGTTTCGTTGGCAAAGCGCTGCGCGACCACGTACGAGATCGCGCCGCCGAGTGCCGAAACACCGATCAGTGGCCACAGCAGGCGTCGCAGCAGCGCCGCGCGAAGGCTAGTCGCCATGCAATTCGTCCAGCAGGTAACCGAAGCCGCGCAAGGTGCGGATCTCGACCTGCGAGCCCTCGAGCTTCTTGCGCAGGCGGTGGATCAGGATGTCCAGCGCGTTGGCGGTGAGGTCCTGCGTCCAGTCCGACAGGCTGTTGGCGAGCCGGCTCTTGGAGACGACCTGACCGCGCCTCATCGCGAGCAGTTCGAGGATGCCGAACTCGCGTGCCGTCAATTCCAGCGGCTCGTCGCCGAGCGTCGCGCGGCGCGCGGTGGCATCCAGCCGCAGCGGACCGATGACCATCTCGCTCGCGGCAGACCCCTTGCTTCGACGCAGCATGGCGCGGAGCCGGGCCTCGAGCTCGACGACTTCGAACGGCTTGGTCAGGTAGTCGTCTGCGCCCAGGTCAAGCCCGCGCACCCGGTCAGTGGTTTCGTCGCGCGCCGAGAGCACGAGTACCGGCGTGAAGTCTCCGCGCGCGCGCAGCCGCTGCAGCACCCCGAAGCCGTCTCGCCCGGGCAGGTTGAGGTCGAGGATGACGCCGTCGAAGCTCCCGGTCAGCAAGGCGGTGTCGCCCGCGGTGCCGGTGTCGACCCAATCGACTGCATAGCCGCCAAGGCGCAGCGTTTCGCTCAGACCCTCGGCGAGAGGACGGTCGTCCTCGATCAGCAGCAGTCGCATGGTTGCGGGACAGTGAAAGGTTGCCGAAAGACGCCCGGGCGGACACTTCGGCCCAGTTTGCCACATCCACTCCCCCTTTCCGATGCGCCATGTGATCGCCTTCCTCCTGTTGTTGCCCGCCTCGGCCCTGAGTCTTGCCCAGGGGCCTCATGCCCTCACGCTGGCCGATGTCGACGCGCTCGTCGTGAGCCGGGGCAGGGCGGTGCAACTGGCCCGCCACGCCGAAGAGGGCGCGGACGCCGACCGCGTCGCCGCAGCCGTTACACCGCCCCCGCAGTTGAGTATCAACGCGCTTTCCATCGATCCGCACAACCTGGGTCCGAAAGGGGTGTGGAATCGCTACATCGACTCCACGCTGCGCGTCGACAAGACGATCGAACTCGGAGGCAAGCCGGAGTTGCGCGTCGCCGGTGCCGAAGCCGGCCTCAAGGCGGCGCGCGCCGACGTCGCGGACGCGGAGCGGGCGCAACGGCTCGCAGCGGCGGGCGCCTATTGGGATCTCAAGCTGGCCCAGCGCCAGCTCGAGATCTCGGAAGAAGCCGCGCGCCTCGCCGACGAATACGCTCGCGTCGCGCGGCGCCGGGAAGTCGCGGGC
>JAFEFM010000543.1 GCA_018240585.1 Pseudomonadota bacterium | reverse complement strand
CACCCTGTCGGCCGCGGCCGTCGCGCTGATGGCGGGGCGTCCGGCCCTGGCCGCCGCGCAGGCCGGCACGCAGGACGACACCGCGTCGGACGTGCGCATTCTCAACACCGCACTCAGTGCCGAACTGGAGGCCATCGCCGCCTACGCGGTGGGCGCCGGCAGCGGCCTGCTGCAGAAACCTGCGCTGGATCTGGCCTTGCAGTTTCAAGGGCATCACAAGGAGCATGCGGACGTGCTCGCCAAGACGGTGCGCAAACTGGGCGGCACGCCGGCCGAAGCGCGCGAGCGCTACACGTTTCCCACCGACAAGTTGAAGACCCAGGCCGATGTGCTCGGCTTCGCCGCCGGGCTCGAGCGCGGCGCGGTGAGCGCCTATCTCGGCGCGGTTCCGTTGTTCCACGGCCGCGAACTGGCGAGTGCGGCAGCCAGCATCCTGGGCGATGAGGCGATGCACTGGGCCGTCCTGCGCCAGGCACTGGGCCAGGACCCCGTTCCCACCGCCTTCCTGTCATGAAACGCGCCGTCGCTATCGCGTTGATGGCGCTGGCGGCAGCGACCTCGTCGCCCGCCGGCGCCGGCACGACGGGCGAT
Source organism: Pseudomonadota bacterium (assembly GCA_018240585.1). Taxonomy (GTDB): domain Bacteria; phylum Pseudomonadota; class Gammaproteobacteria; order Burkholderiales; family Rhodocyclaceae; genus Thauera. The sequence continues at coordinate 23,922 of JAFEFM010000543.1, read as the reverse complement.
CCGGCGCGCGGCGAGGCCATCTATGCGCGCTGTCTGGCCTGCCACGCGCTCGCCTACAACCGCACTGGGCCGAAGCATTGCGGCCTGTTCGGGCGGCGCGCGGGCAGCGTCGCGGGCTTCACCTACTCGCCGGCGATGGCCCGAGCCGGCATCGTCTGGGACGGCAGCACCCTGGATCGCTTCCTGACCAATCCGACCGCCATGATCCCGGGGACGGCGATGGGCTATGCTGGTATTGCCGATGCGCAGGAACGGGCAGACCTGATCGCCTGGCTGCGGAAGGCGAGCGCATCGCCTGCCGAATGCCCGCCGTGAGCCACCCATGAAACTTCAGATCGTCTCCGACCTTCACCTGGGGCTGGCGCCCTGCGAGCTTCCCGACACCGGAGCGGATGTCGTCATCCTGGCGGGCGACGTGCACCGGCCACGGGAAGCGTTGCAGTGGGCCACGGCGCTGCAGCGTCCGGCGATCTATGTGGCGGGCAACCACGAGTATTACGGCTCGAGCATCCCCGCGACTGACCGGATGCTGCGCGAACTGAGTCGCGACAGCAGCGTGACGGTGCTCGACTGCGCCGAAACGCGCATCGGCGATGTGCGCTTTCTGGGCGCCACTTTGTGGAGCGACTTTCGTATCTTGGGCGACGGTCCCGTCCGCGAGCAGGCGATGGACGAGGCCGTCCGCTTCAGCCGCGACTTCAGCCGCATCTCGATCGACGAAGATCAGCAAGAGGTGTTCGCGCCGGAGCACTGTGCGGCCCTTTTCGAGCGTCACGCACGCTGGCTCGAAGCGCGGCTCGACGAACCGTTCGCAGGCGAAACCGTGGTCGTGACCCATTTCGCCCCTTCGCGCCACAGTATCGCCCCGCGCTTTGCCGGCTCGCCGCTCAATGCCTGTTTCGTCTCCGATCTGGAGGCGCTGGTCGCGAACAGCGGCGCGGCGCTGTGGATACACGGCCACACCCACGACAGCTTCGACTACCGCCTGGGCGCAACGCGCATGCTCGCCAACCCGCGCGGCTATGTACGCAATGGAACGGCCGAGAACCCGGACTTCGACCCCGGGTTGACGGTGGAGGTGGGCTGAACTTCGGCCTGGGGGCTTGTCTTTCGAACGCGGCAGATCTACACGGAGCACGCAATGCTGAACGGGAAAATCGCACTCATCACCGGCGCCGCAAGCGGCATCGGCAGGGAAATCGCCCATGTCTACGCGAGGGCCGGCGCGGCGGTGGCCATCGCCGATATCCACCTGGCGGCGGCGCAAGCGACGGCCGATGAAATCGTCGCGAGCGGCGGCAAAGCCATGGCCGTGGCGATGGATGTCACCGACGAGGACGCCGTCGACGCCGGCACCACGGCGGTGGTCGATACCTTGGGCGGACTCGACATCCTCGTCTCGAATGCCGGCATACAGATCGTCAAGCCGATCGTCGAATTCAGTTTTGCCGAGTGGAAGAAGCTGCTGGCGATCCATGTCGACGGCGCCTTTCTCACCACGAGGGCGGCGCTGCGCTTCATGTATCGGGACAATCGTGGCGGCACGGTGATCTACATGGGGTCCGTGCACTCGCATGAGGGCTCGCCGCTCAAATCGGCCTACGTCGCTGCGAAGCACGCCCTGCTCGGTCTCGCCCGCGTGCTGGCCAAGGAAGGCGCCGCGCACAATGTCCGCGCGCACGTGATCTGTCCGGGCTTCGTGCGCACGCCGCTGGTCGACAAGCAAATACCCGAGCAAGCCCGGGAATTGGGCATCAGCGAGGACGAGGTGGTCAAGAAGATGATGCTGGGCGAGACGGTCGACGGCATCTTCACCACCATCGACGACGTGGCGCAAACCGCGCTGTTCCTCGCGGCCTTCCCGAGCGCGGCGCTGACCGGACAATCGTTCATCGTCAGCCACGGCTGGCATATGCATTGAGGAGCCGCCATGGTCGGCGACACGCCAGACGCCACGCGGCAGCGCGGCGCGGGTTTCTACCAGAGCCCGAGCCTGCCGGCCGGCCACCGCTATCAGGTGGTCGCGCTGGTCCTGCAGGGTGGCGGAGCACTGGGCGCCTATCAGGCCGGGGTGTATGAGGGTCTGGCCGAGGCGCAGTTGCATCCGAACTGGGTCGCCGGGATCTCGATCGGCGCACTCAATGCGGCGATCATCGCCGGCAACCCGCCGCAGCAACGCGTGGCGCGCCTGCAGCAATTCTGGGAAACCATCTGCCGGCCGCCGCTGCTGCCGTCCGGCCCGTTGAGCCAGATGGATCTGCGGGACTGGCCCGAACCGCTGATCGGGATGCTCAACGGCTGGGAAGCGTGGCGCGCCCTGACCGAGGGCCAGAACGGCTTCTTCCGGCCCCGCCCCCCCTTCAGCTTCGATCCTTCAGGCACGCCCGACACGGCGAGCTACTACGACACCGCACCGCTGAAAGCGACGCTCGAGGCGCTGGTCGACTTCGATCGGCTCAACGACAGCGGCGAAATGCGGGTATCGGTCGGCGCGGTGAATGTCGCAACCGGCAATTTCGTCTACTTCGACAACACGAAAGAGCGCTTGGCCGCCGAGCACTTCATGGCCTCGGGTGCGCTGCCGCCGGGCTTTCCGGCGGTGGAGATCGGCGGCGAGTACTACTGGGACGGTGGCGTGGTGTCGAACACCCCGCTGCAAAAGGTGCTGGCCACCACGCCGCGCAGGAACTCGCTGGTGTTTCAGGTCGACCTGTGGAGCGCACACGGCACGCTGCCGACCGATCTCTCCGCGGTGATGGTGCGCCAGAAAGACATTCAGTACTCGAGCCGGACGCGGACGATCACCACCTACATGGCAAACATGCAGAAGCAGCGCCGCCTGCTTGGCGAACTGATGAAGCTGGTGCCGGAAGACGCGCGCAAAGACAACCCCTGGTACCGGCGCGCAGCCGAAGAGGCCTGCGACCGGCTCTTCAACGTGTTCCACCTGATCTATCGGGACAAGCGCTGTGAGGGCAACTACAAGGATTTCCAGTTCGGTGCGCGAACGATGCGCGGTCACTGGCAATCCGGCCTGGCGGACATCCGGCACAGTCTGCAGCATCGAGACTGGCTCGACATGCCGACGGCCGAGGAGCCGTTCATCACCCATGACGTGCATCGCCAGTGAAGCGCTTCAGCCGCCAGGGCCGGCGGGCGCCTGTCCGCAGTCAGCCTTTCGAATCGACGAGGAGCAGATCATGAGCGTGGAATCGGTCCGTGGCACCACCGTCGTCATCCAGTTTGACGGTCAACGTTGCATTCACTCGCGCCACTGTGTGCTCGATCGCCCCGACGTGTTCGTGCCCAACGTGGCGGGCGAGTGGATCCACCCCGAGCGCGCGACGCCGGCCGAACTGCTCGAGCTGGCGCACAACTGCCCGTCGGGGGCGATCCAGTGTGCAGGTGCCGACGGTGCTGCGATGGAGTCGCCACCCCGCGTCAACACGGTGCGCGTGCGCGAGAACGGACCGCTCGCCTTCCGTGCGCCGATCTCGATCGATGGCAGCGACCAGGGCTATCGGCTCACGCTGTGCCGCTGCGGCGCCTCGACGCACAAGCCCTATTGCGACGGCAGCCACACGGCCGCGGGCTTTGTCGCCAGCGGCGAACCGGCACCTGTCGAGTCCGTGCCGCTGGCGCAGCGCGATGGCCCGCTGCTCATCGAGCCCCTGCAGGACGGCCCCAGTCTGAAACCGGCCGGATGACCTACTTCGCTGACCTACTTCGGCATCGTGACCAATGCGGTCGGACACAAGGAGTTATCGAACGGCGGTAGTGCGATCCCCGAAGGGGCTTCTTCATGGCTCCCCGCAACGCTCTAGTTGCGTACCGCTCCATACTGGCTCCCTCCTCAGGTCTTCCTGGGACCGCCCTTGGGCACCGTCAGCATGATCGACATGATCGCTACGAGCACCACGAACACGTTGAACGCCAGGGCGATCATCGCGGCTTGGCGGACGGCCAGGTTGTCCTGGCGGCCGACGAAGGTGATCACGCCTTCGAGCCATGCAACGTGTTCCGGGCTGGCCCTCAGCGCGGTGAAGATCGCCGCGGAGATGGCCACGCCAAAGGCGGCGCCGAGCGAGGAAGCCATTTTGTAGATGCCGGCACCGGCACCTGCTTGCGCGGCCGGCAGGGAAGACAGCCCGCATCGGTCGAGGGGGTAGCGTAGAAGGCAAGACCGACACCGAACAGCGTGTATCCGACAATTGCGAGCATCTTGTAGTCGGCGAGGAGCAGGTTGGCCGGGGAGAGCATCAGGATAGCCAGACCGGTGATCAGGCAGCCCCAGATCATCGGCTTGCGGGTGCCGAAGCGCTGCAGCAGCTTCTCGCCCACGCGGATGAAGGCAATGATCGCGATCGCATAGCCGAGGGTCAGTCCGCCCGCCTCCTGCGCGGTCATGTTGCCGCCGATCTGTACCAGTTGTAACGAAACGAGCAGCGTGCCGGCCACGCCGTTGAGCAGGAAATTCGAGATCGTCGCGCCGGTATAGGTCGGGTTCCGGAACAGTTTGAAATCGACGAATCCGTGGACGGTGCGCGACTCGACGATGAAGAACAGGGTACCGAAGATGAGCGCCAGGGCAATCATGCCGAGTATGACGGGGCTGGTCCAGCCGAGCTTGTTGCCCTGGGTCACGAGGATCTGCAGCGCAATCATGGCAATCATGAAGGTCAGCACGCCGGCGACGTCGAATTTGTAACTGCCTGTCGTTTCCGCCTTGCTCTCGGGCGTCCCCTTGATCATCGCCAGGCCGACGACAGAGACGACGATGGAGGCGAAGAAGATGTAGCGCCAGCCGAGGCTCTGCGATACGAAACCGCCGAACAGCGAGCACATGCCGGAGCCGCCCCAGGAGCCGATGGACCACAGGCTCACCGCGCGCTGACGTGCAGGGCCTTCCCAGTAGGTCTTGACCAACGCCAGGCTGGCCGGCAAGACGCAGGCGGCCGACAGCCCCTGCAGAGCCCGACCCGCCACCAATACTGAGACTGCCAGATCACCTGTGGGAGTCAATCCGACAAGCAGCGAACCGGCAATGTGCAGAAAGAAACCTGCCCTGACAAGCCGGACGCGACCGATGGCGTCGGCCAAGCCGCCGAGCACGACGGTGAAGATGCCGGAGAACAGCGCGGCAATCGCGACGGCAATGTTCATCATGCTTGCATCGAGTCCCAGATCCTTCTGCATGACGGGAGCGACGTTCAGCGTGGTCTGCGCGAACAGCCAGAAGTTCAGCACGCCCATGATGAGGCCGAAGAGGAGCCTGTCGTTCCCCTGATATCGGGCGGGGCTTCCCGTATTTGTGGCCATCGCGGGCTCCAGGCATGGAACTCTTCACAGCGTATACGGGATTCATAGCAGGAATCCTCGCCTAATCCACCCCGGAGGGCCTTGCCAGGCAGCCCGATTCGCGGCCTGACGCTGCACGCCGTTCACCGACCGCCCGGGCTGCCCGGATCGATGCGGTGACGCGCGACCGGAACCCGCCAGCCGCGATAGATCGCCATCAGGCGCAGGAAGATGCACGCACCGGCGCCGAGCAGCAGCGAATACGCACGCGTAGCGCCGATTGAATACCCCGCGGACACGATCGCGCCCCCAGCAGGCCGCCGCTGAAGGCGAACGCCAGCGTGCCTCCCCAGTCGAGCAGCTTCACGAGATCCGGAAGCAGCGCGGTATTCATGGTCAGGGCCGGGCCGCTTCAGGGCGCCCGGTTGGCGGCCGTATCGGTCGGGGGACAGATCCAGGCGCCGGCGGCGGCGAGCATGGCTTCGATACCGGTGCGCAGCGTCGGATCGACCACTGGCGCGAAATTCGGTGCATGGTTGGCCGGCAGCTCGTCCAGCCTGCCGGCCTTGCGCGCTTCCTCGTAAAGCACCGGATCGATGCCGCCGATCACCCAGAACACGGTCGGAACGTTCCACGCCGTGCCGAACAGCCCGAAGTCCTCGCTTGCGCTCACGGGCGAAATCTCGGCAATCCGGTCGCTGCCGAAATGCTGTCCGAGCGCCGCCACGACCTTCCGCGTCGCGCCTTCGTCGTTGCGGGTGAGGGGAAACTCGCTTAGCACGGAGAACTCTGGCGGCTTCGGCGCCCCCGACGCGGCCGCCTCCGCTTCCAGGATGCGCCTGACGGCCGCGAGCACCCGCGTCCGCACTTCATCCTTGAAGGTGCGGATGTTGAGACGGAGCATCGCCTCATCGGGGATCACATTCTCATTCATGCCCGCTCGCAGCGTGCAGACGCTCAACACGGCCGAATCGGTCATCGCGACTTCGCGCGACACGACGGTCTGCAGGCGCATCACCGCCGACGCGGCCATCACCACCGGATCGACGCTCTTCTGAGGCATCGAGCCGTGAGCGCCGCGACCGAACAGGGTCACTTCCCAGCTGTCGCCAGCCGACAGCATCGTTCCGGTGCGCCAGCCGATGCGGCCGGCCGAGAGCGGCATCACATGCTGGGCCAGCGTGACGTCGGGTTTGGGGAAGCGCCTGATCATCCCGTCCTCGATCATCGCGCGCGCGCCCTGGCCCGTTTCCTCGCCCGGCTGGAAAACCACCATCGCAGTGCCGCGCCACGCTTCGCGGTTACCCGCCAGGATCTCGCTCGCGCCCATGAGCCACACGACATGCATGTCGTGTCCGCAGGAATGCGCAATCGCGGTCGGCTGCCCGAACCTGTCCGTCCCGGTCTTGCGGCTGGCATAGGGCAGGCCAGTGCTTTCCGCGATCGGCAGCGCATCCATGTCGGCGCGCATCAGCACCGTCGGCCCTTCACCGTTACGCAGCAAGCCCACGACACCGGTCGTACCGACCTCTTCGGTCACCTCGTATCCGCGCTCCCGCAGCCAGGATGCGACGATGCCGGCGGTGCGATGCTCCTGCATCGACAACTCTGGATTCGCATGGATGTCCTGGTAGATGCCTTCGAGTTGCGCGAGCAACTCTCCTGAGGGGCCCGGCAGGCCTGCCCGCACCGCACCGGCTTCTGTCGTTTTCCGTTTCATCCCGTCCTCCCTCAGGCTGCTGTCTCGAGCGTCGTCACCCGCACGTCGGAATGCTCGCATTCACAATCCGACGTCTCGAGTCCGGTCCACGCGAGGAGCTCGCACGCAATCCGCAGCGCTGCATGCGGCGGCAGCGCCGTGGGGTGTTCGATCAAGGCCAGGAGTTGCAGCACGTGGGTGCGATGAGCCGATTGACGGTCGTGACCGTCAGCGCAATGCGGGCAGAGCATGGAATCCTCCTTCGTATGGAGCGAAACCGATAGTCAGGTGCAGCAAGGCATCCACCTGTAAACGAAAACACGGCGGGGACGCCCGGCACGCACGTTCGAAGCTGTCGGAGTGGTCGGGAACTTCTCCTTCAGGCGTCCCGCGGCAACACGGTCAGCACCCGTACGATGAATGCGTGCAACTCGGTCATGTAGTTGCGCAGGGACTCGGCGGTCGAGTCGTCGGTGACCTGACCGTCTTCGCCGATGAGGCCGGGCTTGAACTGGACGTAGACTTCGACCGTATTCGTCAGGGGTGAGTTGCAGAAGCACAGCACGCCCCGCAGGCTCTGCTGCGCGACTGCGGTGCCAATCGCTCCCGGCGACGTACCGATTCGCGACGCCTCGCAATTGGCGCCCGGCTGAGCTCTGAGCATCGAAGTCGCGCAACGCCGGCCGCTCTTTGCACTGACTGAAGAATAGTCATTCGGAGGAAACCATACAGCGTCACCCGTTGCGGAGCGGCGGCAACTTCTACTGCGGGGCCGCGGAATTCTGGAGGAACTCAACCGGGAGGAACGGCTGCATCCCAGTCAGGACCCTGTTGCATTGTTCGATGCCGCGCTGGCGACGCTGCCGCTGCGATAGGGAGCGCTTGCCTCCATGACGCGCCCCAGCACGCACTCCTACTCGAACTCCACCACCACCTGCCCCGACTGCACGTTGTCGCCTTGGGCGACGGTCACCGCCTTGATGCGGCCGGCTATGGGGGCGGTGATGTTGGTTTCCATCTTCATCGCTTCCAGCACCATCAGCGGATCGCCGACCTGCAGGCTCTGGCCGGGCTGGGCGATGAGACGGACGACGATGCCTGACACCGGGCTGCGGCAGACCTTGTCCTCGTTGACCGGTGCTGCGCTCGTGCTTGCGGCAGGGGCGCGCGGCGCGCTGGCGACGCTGCCGGCGAGCACGGCGGAGCCGACCGGGTAGGCCGGCGGCAGGGTGGCGACATCGGCTTCGGCAACCTCGACGTCCACGTCGAAAGTCTTGTCGTTGATGGTGATCCTGAGTTTCACGATGGAATTCCTTTCAATGCACGCGGTGCGAGGCCTGGATATGCACGCGGCCGACCTGCGCCCAGGTGGCCGAATGCACCAGGCGCACCTGGCGGATCTTCGCGCGCACGCCGAGGAAGGCGGCGATGGCGGCGGAAATCGCCAGCATTTCCTCTTCGCTCACCGTGTCTGCGGGGGCGGGGGGCGCCGCCGCCGGTGCCGGTGCGCCGGTTTGCGCCTGCCGCGCCTCGAGTTCGGCCACGCGTGCCGCCAGGCCGCGCACTTCGGCACGCAGTTCGTCGATCACCGCCAGCAGCTTGTCCTGTTCGCTCATCGCGGCGTCCTCACAGCGGCATCAGGCCGTGCTTCTTGTGCGGCCGGGGTTCGCGCTTGGTGCGCAGGTATTCGAGGCTCTGCGCGATGTGGCGGCGCGTCAGTGCTGGCTCGATGACCGCGTCCACCAGCCGGCGCTCGGCAGCGACGTAGGGGTTGGAGAAGGTCTCGCGGTATTCGCGGATCAGCTCCTGGCGCTTCTCGTCGGGCTGCTCGGCCTGGTCGATCTCCTTGCGGAACACGATCTCGGCCGCGCCTTCGGCGCCCATCACCGCGATCTCGGCGGTCGGCCACGCGAACACGCGGTCGGCGCCCAGATCCTTGCTGCACAGCGCCACATAGGCGCCTCCGTAGGCCTTGCGCAGGATCACGGTGATCTTGGGCACGGTGGCCGACGAATAGGCGAACAGCAGCTTGGCGCCGTGGCGGATGATGCCGCCGTATTCCTGCTTCACCCCGGGGAGGAAGCCCGGCACGTCGACGAAGGTGACGAGCGGGATGTTGAAGGCGTTGCAGAAGCGGATGAAGCGCGCGGCCTTGTCGGAGGCGTCGATGTCCAGCACGCCGGCCTGCACCAGCGGCTGGTTGGCGACGATGCCCACCGTGCCGCCGCTGATGCGGGCGAAGCCGACGACGATGTTGGGTGCATAGCCGGCCTGCACTTCGAGGAAGTCGCCGAAATCGACGATGGCGGCGATCACGTTGCGCACGTCGTAGCCCTGGCGGCCCTCGACCGGCACCAGCGTCTCGAGTGCCGGATTGGGCTCCACGCGCCGGTCGCCCTCGACCTGCGGCGGGTCTTCCAGGTTGTTGGCAGGCAGGAAGCTCAGCAACTTCTGGCACAGCAGCACCGCGTGGCGGTCGTCGTCGGCGATGAAGTGGATCACGCCCGAATGCAGCATGTGCGCGTCCGGCCCGCCGAGTTGCTCGGCGGAGACCGTCTCGCCGGTGACCTGCTTGATGACCTGCGGCCCGGTGATGAAGAGCTGCGCCTGGCGCGTCTGGATGATGAAGTCGGTGAGCGCCGGGCTGTAGGCCGCGCCGCCGGCGCAGGGCCCGCAGATCAGCGAGACCTGCGGCACCACGCCCGACAGCAGCACGTTGGCGTGGAACACCTTGCCGTAGCCGGACAGCGAATCGATGCCTTCCTGCACGCGCGCGCCGCCGGAGTCGTTGATGAAGACGAAGGGCGAGCCGGTCTTGAGCGCCATCTGCATGATGGCAGCGACCTTCTCCGAATGCACTTCGCCCGCGGAGCCGCCGGCCACGGTGAAGTCCTGGCTCGCCAGATGCACGAGGCGGCCGCCGATCGCGGCGGCGCCGGTCACCACGCCGTCGGCGGGCAGGGACTTGCCGGCCATGCCGAACAGGGTGGAACGGTGGGCGGCGAACAGGCCGGCCTCGTCGAAGCTGTCGGCATCGACGAGCGCGGCGATGCGTTCGCGCGCGGTGAGCTTGCCGGCGTCGCGCTGCTTCTGCAGCCGATCCGCGCCGCCGCCGGCTTCGGCCTCGGCGCGGCGGTGCTGCAGGTCGGCAATCTTGTCCTGCATGGTGTTCATGCGTTGTTCTCCGGAATCCGTGGGGGGAGGGCGCGGCGCGGCGGGCTCAGCCCACCGGTGCGACCGTGATGCGGTGCGAGCGGCCATTGACGGTGACGTCGTAGGCCACGGGCACGCGCACCGGCGCGGCGCTGCCGGCGCTGGCCGGTGCGGCGGCGCTGCCGCTGGCGGCGGGTGCGGCGGCGGCCGGATCCTTGCCCAGGTTCTTCGGCCCCTGGCTGCGGCTGGCGAAGAACTTCGGCGCCACCTGCGGGAACATCGCGTGCGTCAGCACGTCCTCGTCGCTGCCGTCACTGCCGGGCAGCGCGATCGCCGCGTCGCGCAGCGCGTGCCATTCGGGCTTGAGCAGATCGGCGGGGCGGCAGTCGATCGACGGTTTCTTCGCCTGCTGCTCGGCCAGCGTCACCACCTCCGGGTCGCGTTCGCCGGGCGCTTCGCCGTAGTAGCCCAGCATCAGGTCGGCGAATTCGCCCGACATCGCCTTGTAGCGCCCCATCATCACGTTGAACACCGCCTGCGTGCCGACGATCTGGCTCGACGGCGTGACCAGCGGCGGAAAACCGGCGTCCTCGCGCACGCGCGGCACCTCGATCAGCACTTCCTTGAGGCGGTGGGCGGCGTTCTGCTGCTTCAACTGGCTTTCCATGTTGGAGATCATGCCGCCCGGGATCTGGCTATCGAAGATGTCGGTATCCACGCCGTGGATGTTGGACATGAACTCCGCATAGCGCGGCCGCACGCTGGCGAAGTGGTCGCGGATGCGGCGCAGGCGGTCCTTGTCCAGGCGCGCTTCGAAACCGGTGCCCTCGAGCATTTCCACCAGGCTCTCGGTCGGGTTGTGGCCGGGGCCCAGGCTGAGCGAGCTGATCGCGGTGTCGACGCAGTCGGCGCCGGCCTCGATCGCCTTCATCAGGCTCACCAGCGTCACGCCGGTGGTGGCGTGGGTATGCACATGCACGCGCACGCCGGCGCCACAGCGCTGCTTGATGCCCGTGACGATGTCGTAGGCCGGCTGTGGCTTGAGCAGCGCGGCCATGTCCTTCAGGCAGATCGAGTCGCAACCCATCTCCACCAGGCGCTGCGCCATGTCGACGAAGCCCTGCACCGTGTGCAGCGGGCTCACCGTGTAGCAGATCGTGCCCTGGGCGTGCTTGCCGGTGCGGCGCACCGCGGCGATGGCGCGCTGCAGGTTGCGCACGTCGTTGAGGGCGTCGAACACGCGGAACACGTCCATGCCGTTCTCGGCCGCCTTGTCGACGAAGCGGTCGACCACCGTGTCTTCGTAGTGGCGGTAGCCGAGCAGGTTCTGGCCGCGCAGCAGCATCTGCAGGCGCGAGTTGGGCAGCAGGCGGCGGAAGGTGCGCAGCCGCTCCCACGGGTCTTCGTTGAGGAAGCGGATGCAGGCGTCGAAAGTGGCGCCACCCCAGCACTCCACCGACCAGTAGCCGGCGCGGTCGATGTCTTCGCAGGCGGGGAGCATGTCCTCCAGCGCCATGCGGGTGGCGAGCAGGCTCTGGTGCGCGTCGCGCAACGCGAGCTCGGTGATGTCGATGATTCGGGTCACGTTGTCATCCTTCGCATCCGTGGCGCGGGCAGTCGGGTGGGCCGAGCGGCCGGGATGCGTAAAATAGTTGGTGATTGCAACTATAGCCTGCAGCGGGCGACCGTATTTGACCTGGATCAAACGAGAACGGGAACGCTGACCCGCGGCAACAATCCACGGGGAGGTCGTTGCGGCAGGATCGCGGCCCGGCCTGCTCCTTCAAGACGGCCACTGGCGCGGGGCCGCTCCTGCTGCGGCATCAAAGGCTGCGGGCGAGGGCGGCGCGCTCCATGCAGTGACCGTAGCGCATCTTGACGCGATCGGCGAACCAGGCGGTGGTGATCTTGCTGCGGATCTTCGGGCTCTTGAGGTCGATGCGCGGCACCAGCTCGCGCGGCAACGACCGCCCGGCCGCGGCGTCGGCGAGCTGGAACACGCGCTGATAGACCTTGCTGCGGTAGAAGGATTCCTCCTTCTCCAGTCGCAGCCCGGCCTGGATCTCGTCCCGGCTCAGCCCGAGCCGCTGGGCAAGGCCGAACACCGCGCGCTGCGTGCTGCTGGTGGCGGCACTGGGCACGCCGTCCACATAGCTCAGCAGGTCGCCGTCGAGCGTGAGCTTCTGCCCGCTCAGTTGCGCCACCGCCTGCTGGAAGGCGGCGTTGCGGCTGCTGTAGTGGCCGGCGTTGAAATCGGCGAAGCGGTACAGCGGGTCGCGGTACGGCGCGGGATAGTCGAGCAGGTGCGCGATGCCGAAATACACCCCGCCGCGGCGGGAAAACACCACGTCGCGCAGCGTGCCCTTGCCTGCCAGCGGATAGGGCTTCGTGCGCGAGTGTTGTTCGGCGAAGGCGACGCTGACCTGCATCGGCCCGCCGGTGTGCACCGGGTTGTAGCCGGAAAGCAGCAGCTTGCCTCCGGGCAGCTCGTCGATCATGTCGCCGAAGAGTTCGCTCATCTCGCGTTCGGTGCGCAGTGCGTCGATGCGCTGCCGGTAGGTGCGTCCGTTGGGCGAGGGCCTGGACAGGGCGGCGTCGAGCGCGAGCTTGGGGATCATGTACTTCGCGCGCCGAGTCTCGATCTCGCGCCACACGATCTTCGGCAGGCCGGGCACCACCGGATCGGCCTGGAAGGTGGATTCCTGCTCGATCACCGCGATCGCCGCGCAATAGTTCTCGGCGCTCGGCGCGAGGCCCAGCGCGGTGACGGCGCCGGCGATGTCGGCGGCCCAGCCGGCGCGATCCTGCGTCACTCCCGGCGGCAGCAGGCGCTGGACCAGCGCCTGGCCCTGCGGGCCGATCGTCGGCGCCGGCGACAGCGGCGGCAGGCCGGGCACGGGCAGCGGCTGCATCGGGCTTCCCGGCGCTGCGGGATAGGGGGCAGGCAGCGGCTGCGGGGAGGCGACCGGCGCGCCACCGTCCGGTGGTCGCGGCGTGGGCTGCCGGCTCTCGACCGGCGCCGGCGCCTGCGCGGGCGGCGGCCCGGGTGTGGCGCAAGCGGCTGCCAGAAGGGCAGCCAGGAGGCTGCCGGGAAGCGTCGGGCGGACGCGCAGTGGGCTGGGCTTCATGGAATGCCGCAAGGTGGCGATCCGGTTCGGAGGAGCGCCCGATTTTATCCGCGCCGCCCGGCATCGGCCAGGGATGGGCGGTTCCGCCACTTTTGCCGAGTCCGCCGGCGTGTTAGACGGTAACATGCGTGCATGCCCAGAATGGTGAGCGGGGTCGCCGCAGCAACTCAGCCAGCATGACCCCGTCTCCGCCCCCGTCCGCGAACATGCCGCGCAGCGCCTTCCGCTTCCATGCCCTGCTGATCCCCCTGTTGATCCTCGCGGCCGGGCTCGCGCTCACGCACGTCGTCCAGCGCGCGTTGCACCTGCGCGCGGAAGCGGCGCTGCGCGAGGAGTTCGCGTATCGGGTCGACGACCTGGTCATCAACATCCAGGGCCGGCTGGCGACCTACGAGGAGATCCTGGCGGGTGCGTCCGGACTGTTTGCGGCCTCGCGCGCGGTGGAGCGGGCCGATTTTCGCGCCTACGTGCGCGCGCTCCAGATCGAAAGCCGCTACCCGGGCATCCAGGGCGTGGGCTTCGCATCCTGGATCCCGGCCGCCGACCGTGCCCGCCATGTGCTGGCCGTGCGCGCCGAGGGCTTCCCCGGTTACGACATCCGTCCGGCGGGCGTGCGGGAGTGGTACTCGTCCATCCTCTATCTGGAGCCCTTCGACTGGCGCAACCAGCGTGCCTTCGGCTACGACATGTACAGCGAACCGGTGCGGCGGGCCGCCATGGAGCGGGCCCGCGACGAGGACGTGACGAGCATGTCCGGCCGCGTACGGCTGGTGCAGGAGACCGAGCAGGACGGGCAGGCCGGCTTCCTGATGTATCTGCCGGTGTATCGGCCCGGCCTGGCGGTCGAGACGCGCGCGCAACGCCGCGCGGCGCTGCAGGGCTGGGTGTATGCGCCTTTTCGCATGCAGGACCTGATGAGCGGGCTGCTCGGCGGCCACGCCGGCGGGCTGGGGTCGGTGCTCGGGCTGCAGATCTACGACGGCGAGGGGCGCGACGAGGACGCCTTGATGTTCGATTCGGCGGCCGCGTTCGAGCCGTCGCGTGCCCTTCATCGCGTCGAGCGCGCGATCGAGGTCTACGGCCGGCGCTGGACGGTGGTGGCGCATTCGCTGCCCGCCTTCGACGCGCGGCTGAATGTGGACGAAGCGGTGCTGGTGCAGGGCACGGGGGTGCTGGGCAGCTTGCTGCTGGCGGGCATCGCGTGGCTGATGCTCACCGCGCGCGGGCGTGCGCTGGCGATCGCCGAGGGCATGACCGAGCAACTGCGCCGCTCCGAAGCCAAGCAGACGGCCGTGTTCGAGAACATGAGCAACGCGGTCGCGCTGTTCCGGGCCTCGGACGACGGCCGCGACTTCTACTTTTCGGCGTTCAACCGCGCGGCGGAGCGGATCGACGGCCTCTCGCGCGGCGAAGTGCTGGGCCGGCGGCTGCAGGACGTGTTTCCGGGCGTGGTCGACGTCGGCCTGCCGGAGGTCATGCGCCGGGTGTGGCAGAGCGGCGTGGCGGAGGAGTGCCCGGCGTGCTTCTATGCCGACGAGCGCATCTCGGGCTGGCGCGAGCGCTTCGTGTACAAGTTGCCCGACGGCGACATCGCCGTCACCTTCAACGACGTCACCGCGCGCAAGGAGGCCGAACTCGCGCAGGAAAGGCTCAACCGCGCGCTGCGCCTGTTGAGCGACTGCAATACCGCGCTGGTCCATGCCGACGACGAATACCGCCTGCTGGTCGAGATCTGCCGGCTCGTCGTCGACCGTGGTGGTTACGTGATGGCCTGGGTGGGCTATGTGGAAGAGGACGAGGGTAAGACGGTGCGTCCGATCGCCCAGTCCGGCTACGAGGCGGGCTATCTCGACACCATCCGCGTGACCTGGGACGAATCCGAGCTCGGCCGCGGGCCGACCGGCACCGCCATCCGCACCGGCTGCAGCGCCATCATCCAGAACGTGCTGACCGACCTCAAGATGGCGCCGTGGCGCGAGGCGGCGCTGGAGCGCGGCTACCAGGCGTCGCTGGCGCTGCCCTTGATCTGCGAGGGCACGACGCTGGGCGCCCTGTCGCTGTACGCGCGCGAGTCCAACGCCTTCAACGCGGACGAAGTCGGGCTGCTGGAGGAGATGGCGAACGATCTCGCCTTCGGCATCGTGACGCTGCGCACCCGCGCCGAGCATGCGGCCGCCAAGGAGCGCGTCGCCTTCCTCGCCAGCTACGACAGCCTCACCGGCCTGCCCAACCGCCTGCTGCTGAGGGACCGCTTCGAGCATGCGGCACTGATCGCCGAACGGGAGGGGGGCTCGGGTCTGCTGGCGGTGATTTACCTGGACCTGGACAACTTCCAGCATGTGAATGATGGCCTGGGTCACGAGACCGGCGACCGGCTGCTGGTGCAGGCGGTCGAGCGGCTGAAGCAGTGGGTGCCCCAGGCCGACACCATCGCCCGCCTCAGCGGCGACGAGTTCGTCATGCTGCTGTCCGACGTTGGCGACCTCGCCGCCATCGCCGCGGTGGCGAACGCCATCCGCGACGGCTTCGCCGAGCCGCTGGCGGTGGGCGAGCATGTGCTCACGACCTCGTTCTCGGTCGGCATCAGCGTGTTTCCGCACGACGGGCGGGACTTCGAGACCCTGCTCAAGCGCGCTGACACCGCCGTGCACAACGCGAAGGAAAACGGCCGCAACACCTTCCGCTTCTACACGCGCGAGATGAACGCCGACGTCGTCGAGCGCATGCGGATCACCGGCATGTTCCCGCAGGCGCTGCGAAACAGCGAGTTCGTGCTGTATTACCAACCGCAGATGGATGTCGCCACCGGCCGCATCACCGGCGTCGAGGCGCTGCTGCGCTGGCGGCATCCGGTCGACGGGTTGATTCCCCCCGGCCGCTTCATCCCCATCGCGGAGCAGAGCGGGCACATCGTCGCCATCGGCGACTGGGTGATCTTCGAGGCCTGCCGCCAGACACAGGCCTGGGTGGCGCGCACGGGCGCTCAGGTGGTGACGGCGGTCAACTTGTCGGCGCTGCAGTTCAAGCGCGGCAACGTGCTCGACACCGTGACTGCGGCGCTGCGCGAGTCGGCCCTGCCGCCCCACTGCCTGGAGCTGGAACTGACCGAGTCCGTGCTGCTGCAGGACATCGAGCTGACGATGCGCACGCTGCGTGCGCTGAAGTCGCTCGGCGTGAAGCTGTCGATCGACGATTTCGGCACCGGCTATTCCAGCCTCGCCTACCTCAAGCAGCTCTCGGTGGACAAGCTGAAGATCGACCAGTCCTTCGTGCGCGACATGCTCACCGATGCCGATGGCGCTTCCATCGTCAAGGCGATCATCCAGCTCGGGCATACGCTGCAACTGAAGGTGATCGCCGAAGGCGTCGAGACCGAAGCGCAACTGGCCTTCCTCGGCGGCTCGGGTTGCGATCAGGTACAGGGTTACCTGTTCAGCCGGCCGGTGCCGGCGGACATTTGCGGCGAACTGATCGTCGCCGGGTTGCCGGCACGCGCATGAGGCGGCCGGCTTGATCCGGCACGCGGGAGCCCGGAACGGGCTCCCGGGGGCGTGCGCTCAGGCGAGGCGGCGCGGGGGCAGTTGCGGACGGGCGGTGCTGCCTGCTTCGTTGAGGGCAGTGCGCAGCATCTTCTGTGCCGTACGGTGCATTTCATGCCAGCTCGGTGCAGCCGCCATCGCCGCATTGGCCGAGGCGATGGCCGCAAGCAGCATCGCGTTCTGGGCGCGAAGCCGCTCGACCTCGCCGACGACACTGGCGGCCGGGTTGTGGTCGTAGCAACGGGTGCGTTCGATGGTGTTCATGATCATGCTCTCCTTTCTTCGTTCCTCTGCGGAAGCGCCGGACTGCTGCCGGTCGCCGGTCCTGATCCACCCGCTGTCGCTGCGGCAGGTGTTCATCGGGAGGACGGATGCAGTGTACGCCGCGGTATTTAATTCGTAAAATGAATAGTAATAATATTTTCAATTCTCAATAGGAATCCAAATGGATGTTCGTGCCTTGCGCTATTTCGTCGAGGTCGTGAATCAGCAAGGCTTCACCCGGGCGGCGGAAGTCCTGCACGTGACTCAGCCCACCATCAGCAAGATGGTGCGCAGCCTGGAGGAGGAGCTCGGCGGCCCGCTGCTGATCCGTGACGGCCGCCATACCCGGCTGACCGATGCCGGCAAGGTGGTGTATGCGCGCGGCCAGGCGGTGCTGGGCGAAGTCGCCCGCCTGCGTCAGGAAGTGGCCGAAGTCGATGGCCTGACCCGTGGCGAGCTGACGATCGGCATTCCGCCGGCGACCGGCTCGTATTTTGCGCGGGCGATCGGCGCCTACCGCCAGCAGTACCCCGACGTGACGCTGCGCCTGCGCGAGCAGGGCACGCGCGCGCTGGAAGATGCGGTGGTGAGCGGCGAGCTGGATATCGGGGTGACCTTCCTGCCGGTGTCGCGACCGGGACTGGCCAGCTATCCGGTGGCGAGGCAGGCGGCGTCAGCCCTGTTCCCCGCCTCGCGTACGCCGGCCGGGGCGGGGCCGGTGTCGTTCCGCGAGCTGGCCGACTACCCCTTCATCCTGTACGAGGACGACTTTGCGCTCGCGCGCATGGTGTCCGATGCCTGCGCCAGCGCCGGCTTCATCCCCAACGTGGTGGCGCGCAGCCGCTATTGGGACTTCATCGGCGAGCTGGTGGCGGCCGACGTCGGCATCGGCATCCTGCCCGACGAAGCTTTCGCCCGCCTCGACCCCGCGCGCATCGTGCGGCGGCCGGTGCGCGACCCCGAGGTGGTGTGGGATCTCGGCCTGATCTGGCGCGAGGACTACGTCTCGCGCGCGGCGCGCGCCTGGCTGGAGTGCTGCGAGCGGATCTTTTCGCCGGCACCGGCATCGAACTGAAGCATTGCAAGGAGGCTGCCACCATGATCAGGGCCATCGTCACCGGACACAGCCGCGGCCTGGGCGCGGCCATCGCCGAAGACTTGCTGCAGCGGGGCGTTGCCGTGCTGGGCCTGGCACGTCGGCCCAACGATGCGCTGGGCGAGCGCTTCGCCGGCAGCCTGGCGCAGCACGCCATCGACCTGGCCGACTCGGCCGCGCTGGCGGCCTGGCTTGCAGGTGGCGAGCTTGCCCGCTTCGCCGCCGGCAGCGATCGCTTGCTGCTGGTCAATGACGCCGGCACGCTGCAGCCGGTCGGGCCGCTGCACCTGCAGGACGTGGCTGCCATTGCCGGCGCCGTGGCGCTCAACGTCGCCGCGCCGCTGATGCTGGCCGCGGCAGTGGCCGCGCTGCCGGACGTCGGCGAGCGGCGCGTGCTGCATGTGGCCAGCGGGGCGGCGCGCAAGCCCTATGCTGGCTGGAGCGTGTATTGCGCCACCAAGGCGGCGCTCGACCACCATGCGCGCGCGGTGCAGGTGGATGGCACCCCCGGGCTGCGCATCTGCAGCACCGCGCCGGGGGTGGTGGACACCGACATGCAGGCTGCGGTGCGCGCGTGCACGCTGGAACAGTTTCCGCTGCGCGACCAGTTCGCCGCCATGCAGCAGGAGGGCGGCCTCATCGCGCCGGCCGTCGCCGCGGCGCGCCTGGTGACCTATCTGCTGGGCGGGGACTTCGGCGCCCAGCCGACGATGGACCTTCGCGACCTGCCCGGTTAGGGGGCAAAAACCGCGATCGCGCATGATGATCGCGGTCGCGGCCAGGTCTGCCACCACCCCGGGGCACGATCAGCCCGGAATCCGCTCCACATGCAGCAGGTTGGTGCTGCCGCTGCGGCCGAAGGGCAGGCCGGCGATGACGACGATGTTGTCGCCGGCGCGCGCAAACCCGTGCGTCACCGAGGCGCTGGCGGCATGCGCGACCATCTCGGTGACGTCGGCCACCTGCTCGAACGGGATCGGATGCACGCCCCAGGCCAGCGCCAGGCGGCGCGCGGTGCCAGGATGTGGCGTCAGCGCCAGGATCGGCGCCACCGGGCGCTCGCGGCTGGCACGCAGCGCGCTGAAGCCCGAGGAGGTATAGGCGACGGTGGCGGCCGGCTCGAGCAGGGCGACGACGCGGCGCAGCGCGCAGCAGATCGCGTCCGGCGTGTTGGCGCCGGCCGGCGTGTGGCTGGCCTCCAGCCCGTCACGCCAGGCGGGATCCTGCTCCACCTCGCAGATGATGCGATGCATGATGCTGACCGCTTCCACCGGGTACTGGCCGGAGGCGGACTCGGCCGACAGCATCACCGCATCGGCGCCGTCGTAGATCGCGGTGGCCACGTCGGAGGCTTCGGCGCGGGTGGGCACCGGCGCGGTGATCATCGATTCCAGCATCTGCGTCGCCACCACCACCGGGCGGCCGGCGGCGCGCGCCGCGCGCACGATGCGCCGCTGCAGCACCGGCACCTGCTGCGGCGGCAGTTCCACGCCGAGGTCGCCACGCGCCACCATGACGCCGTCGGCCAGCGCGACGATGGGCTCGAGCTGCTCGATCGCCGCGGGCTTTTCCAGCTTGGCCATGATCCAGGCGCGGTCGCCGATGATCTCACGCGCCTCGCGGATGTCCTCGGCGCGTTGCACGAAGGACAACGCCACCCAGTCCACGCCCAGCGACAGGCCGAAGTCGAGGTCGGCGCGGTCCTTGGCGGTGAGCGGCGAGATCGGCAGCACCACGCCGGGCACGTTGACGCCCTTGCGGTCGGACAGCACGCCGCCCACCAGCACCGTGGTGTCGGCGAAGTCGGGGCCGAAGGCATCCACCCGCAGGCGCAGCTTGCCGTCATCGAGCAGCAGCTCGGTGCCGGCCTCCAGGGCGGCGAAGATCTCCGGATGCGGCAGGGTGGCGCGTTGCACGTCGCCTTCCTCCGGCGACAGGTCGAGGCGGAAGCTCGCGCCCGGCGCCAGCGTGACCTTGCCTTCGGCGAAGCGGCCGACGCGCAGCTTGGGGCCCTGCAGGTCCATCAGCACGCCGATCGGGCGCTCGAGTTCCTGCTCGACCTGGCGGATCAGCTTCAGGCGCTCGGCGTGGTCGGCATGGCTGCCATGGCTGAAGTTCAGGCGGAAGACGTCGGCGCCGGCTTCGGCCAGCGCGCGGATGCGTTCGATGCTGGAGCTTGCCGGCCCCAGCGTGGCGAGAATGCGGGCACTGCGTTCGCGTTTCATGCTCCCTCCCTGAGGGCAATGACGGCGGCGACGCCAGCGCGTGCCACCTGGGCGTCCTCGCCCGATTTCACCCCCGACACGCCGACGGCGCCGATCACGGTGCCGTCGACGATGATGGGCTCGCCGCCTTCGAGCGGCACCACCGGCATCTTCAGCGCGGCGAAGCGGCCGTTGTTGACCATCTCTTCATACACGCGGCTGGGCTTGCCGCTCAGCACGCAGGTGCGCGCCTTCTCCGGCGCCACCATGGCGCTCATCGGCGCTGCGCCGTCCAGGCGCTGCAGCCACAGCGCGTGGCCGCCGGCATCGCAAACCGCGATGCTGACCGCCCAGCCGTTGGCCAGGGCTTCGCGTTCGGCTGCCGCGGCGATGCGCTTCACATCGTCCAGCGTCAATGCCTTGATTTCCTTCATTTATGGTCTCCTCATTTCGTTAGCCGCAATCAGGTCGCTGCGTGCTCTTTCCCGTAGGGCCGGCTTCAGCCGGCCAGTGCTTGGCTCCGATATCCTGTGGCGGGCTGAAGCCCGCCCTACGGCGGTGCGGGCCGTTGCGATCAGGTGATCAGGATGGCGCGGAAATCATTCACGTTGGTCAGCGTCGGCCCGGTCACGAGCGAATCGCCCAGCGCCTCGAAGAAGCCGTGGCCGTCGTTGTCGTCCAGGCTGTCGCGCGGGCGGATGCCTTGCGCCCAGGCGCGTGCCAGGGTGTCGGGGGTGACGAAGGCGCCGGCGATCTCCTCCAGGCCGTCGACGCCGTCGGTGTCGCCCGCCACGGCATGCACGCCGGGCGCGCCGTTGAGCGCCAGCGCCAGCGCCAGCAGGAACTCCACGTTGCGCCCGCCGCGGCCCCCGCCGCGCACGGTGACGGTGGTCTCGCCGCCGGACAGCAACACGCAGGGCGGCGGCACCGGCTGGCGGTGGTTGCGCGTCTGCAGCGCGATGCCGGCCATCACCTTGGCGACGTCGCGCGCCTCGCCTTCGATGCTGTCGCCGAGCAGCACCGGGGTCACGCCTTCCAGCGCGGCGACCTTGGCGGCTGCCTTCAGCGCCAGTTGCGGCGTGGCGATCAGGTGGGTGGTGACGCGCGCCAGGCGGTCGTCACCCGGCTTCACCGTCTCGCCGGCGCCGCTCTCGAGCAGGCGGCGCGCGCCTGCCGGCAGCTCGATGCCGTAGCGGCGCACGATCTCCAGGGCATCGGCGCAGGTCGTGGGGTCGGCCACCGTGGGGCCGGAGGCGATGTCGATCGGGTTGTCGCCGGGCACGTCGGAAATGAGCAGGTTCACCACCCGCGCCGGATGGCAGGCCGCCGCCAGGCGTCCGCCCTTGATGCCGGACAGGTGGCGGCGCACGCAGTTCATGTCGGAGATCGTCGCGCCCGATTTCAGCAGCGCGCGGTTGATCGCCTGCTTGTCTTCCAGCGTGATGCCGGCGCCGGGCAGGGGCAGCAGCGCCGAGCCGCCGCCGGAGATCAGGCAGATCACCAGGTCGTCCTCGGTGAGGCCGCGCACGAAGTCCAGCATGCGGCCGGCGGCTTCGCGGCCGGCCGCGTCCGGCACCGGGTGCGCGGCCTCGACGATCTCGATGCGCTCGCACGGCACCGCGTAGCCGTAGCGGGTGACGACAAGGCCGGTCAGTTCGCCCGGCCAGTGGCGCTCGAGCGCCTGTGCCATCGCGGCCGAGGCCTTGCCGGCGCCGATGACCAGGGTGCGGCCCTTCGGCGGCTCGGGCAGGAAGCGGGGAATGCAGTGTTCGGGCTGGGCCGCGTTCACCGCAGCGGTGAACATGTTGGCGAGCAACTCGCGCGGGGTGATGTTCATTGGGTTTGGCTCCGTTGTTGCGTCAGCGCAGGCCGAGATCGCTGAAGCGGATGTCCTGGGCGCCCTGCCACAGCACGCTGCGGCCCATCTCCATCAGTTTGTCGCCGCCTTCGACCACGGTCAGGAAGTGGTTGCCGGCGAGTTGCCCCATCTTGCTCGCGAAACAACTGCTGCCATAGGCGAACAGGATTTCCGTCTCGGAGAAGCCGCCGGGGTAAAGCAGGATGTCGCCGCGCGAGGGGTGGCTGGTGTGGTTCTCGAAGCCGAGGCCGGTGTCGAAATCGCCCAGCGGCACCCACACCGCCTCGCCGCTCCAGCGCGAGTGGATGACCTGGTTGGCGAAGGGCAGCAGTTTCAGGAAGGCGGCGCAGGTGCGCGGCGCGGCTTCCTCCTCGAGGCGAGCGACGAAGCGGAAGGATCCGACCTCGATGGCGAGATGACGCATGACAATCTCCTTTGGTGCTCCCGCCGCGCAGTGCCGCGGCGGATGGGCCCGGTCGTCGCCGGGCCCTTGTCGTTGCTATGGCGCTTACTTGCCGGCGATCTCGAAGTTGGCCATGCGCTCGAGCGCGCGCACCATCGCCGAGTGGTCCTGGCCGGCGCCGCCGTGCGCCGTGCAGGAATTGAACAGCTCCTGCGCGGTGGCGGTGTTGGGCAGCGGCACGCCGAGCTGGCGCGCGGTGGTGAGCGCCAGGTTGAGGTCCTTCTGGTGCAGCTCGATGCGGAAGCCCGGATCGAAAGTGCGCTTCACCATGCGCTCGCCATGCACCTCGAGGATGCGCGAGTTGGCGAAGCCGCCCATCAGCGCCTGACGCACTTTCGCCGGGTCGGCGCCGGCCTTGGCCGCCAGCAGCAGGGCCTCGCCCACCGCCTCGATGTTGAGCGCGACGATGATCTGGTTGGCGACCTTGGTGATCTGGCCGTCGCCGTTGCCGCCCACCAGGGTGATGTTCTTGCCCATCAGGTCGAAGACGGGCTTGACCGTGTCGAAGGTGGCCTGGCTGCCGCCGACCATGATGGTGAGGCTGGCGGCCTTGGCGCCGACTTCACCGCCCGACACCGGCGCGTCGAGGTATTCGCAGCCCAGCGCGTTGATGCGCCTGGCGAAATCCTTGGTGGCGACCGGCGAGATCGAGCTCATGTCGACCACGATCTTGCCCTTCGAGAGGCCGGCGGCGACGCCGTTGGGGTTGAACAATGCATCCTCGACGTGGGGCGTGTCCGGCACCATGGTGATGATGATGTCGGCGTTGCGTGCCACCTCGGCGCCGCTGGCGCAGGGTTTCGCGCCGGCTTCGAGCAGCGTGCGGGGCGTGTCGCCGTGGGTGTGGGTGTAGACGGTGTGGCCGCCCTTGAGCAGGTGGCCCGCCATGGGGGCGCCCATGATGCCGAGTCCGATGAAGCCGATGTTTGCCATTTCGTGTCTCCTGAAATTCAGTGGTGTGGTCGAGGTCTTGTAGGAGCGGGCAGTAGGTTCAGCCTGCCAGCGTCTTCATCCAGCCCAGGCCGGCGACGGTGCCGGCGGCCGGCTTGTACTCGCAGCCGATCCAGCCGTCGTAGCCGAGCTTGTCGATGAAGCGGAACAGCCAGGCGTAGTTGATCTCGCCGGTGCCCGGCTCGTTGCGGCCCGGGTTGTCGGCGATCTGCATGTGGGCGATGCGCGGCAGGTGCCTGGCGATGGTGTTCGCCAGTTCGCCCTCCATG
>JAFEFM010000542.1 GCA_018240585.1 Pseudomonadota bacterium | reverse complement strand
CCTTGTTCGACGTGCTGTACGCCAATGGCCAGGTGAACAGGTTCCCGCTCACCGACGTCGAGAAGGCGAACGGGCATGCCATCAAGGGCTACATGAACGACGAGTCGAAGGCACTCGGCTTCTATCTGCAGAAGGGCCTGTTCGAGGAATACGCGATGTTCGGCCGCGGCCACGGCCATGACCTCGCCGACTTCGACATGTACCACAAGGCGCGCGGCCTGCGCTGGCCGGTGGTGGAAGGCAAGGAAACCCTGTGGCGCTTCCGCGAGGGTTACGACCCGTACGTGAAGACCGGCGAGGGCGTGAAGTTCTACGGCCACAAGGACAACAAGGCGGTGGTGTTCGCGCTGCCCTACCAGGACCCGCCCGAGAAGCCCGACGCCGAGTTCGACATGTGGCTGTGTACCGGCCGCGTGCTGGAGCACTGGCACACCGGTTCGATGACGCGCCGCGTGCCCGAGCTGCACAAGGCGGTGCCAGAGGCGCAGATCTTCATGCATCCGGACGACGCCACCAAGCGCGGGCTGCAGCGCGGCATGACGGTGAAGGTCGCCTCGCGACGCGGCGAGATCGTCGCCCGGCTGGAAACCCGCGGCCGCAACAAGCCGCCGGTGGGCTTGATCTTCATACCCTTCTTCGACGAGGGCCGGCTGGTGAACAAGCTCACGCTGGACGCCACCTGCCCCATCTCGAAGGAAACCGACTACAAGAAGTGCGCGGTGAAGGTGACCAAGGTCTGAGGAAGCGACGAGGCATGAGGCGGGCGGCTGCGTGAGCGGTCGCCTGCCGGGCAAGGCGCCGCCTCGTCGGCCCGTCCGCCTCGGACGGGCGGGAGCGCGCCGTTGTGCCGTGCCCGGGAAGGGATCATGAGCGACCACCATACATCCAGCCAGGCCGGCGCCCAGTCGGGCGCGGTGCCGTCTTCGCGCCGCCGCTTCCTCAAGGATGCGGCCGGTGTCGCGGGCGGCGCAGGCCTGCTGGCGCTCGGCGCCGGGCTGTACGCGCGCCAGGCGTCGGCGCTGCCGGCCACCGCCATCCGGCCCCCCGGGGCGCTGGCCGAAGCCGGGTTCCTCGCCGCCTGCGTGCGCTGCGGGCTGTGCGTGCGCGACTGCCCCTACGACACGCTGAAGCTGGCCCGGCTGGGTGACGGCGTTGCCACCGGCACGCCCTATTTCGAGGCGCGCAAGATCGCATGCGAGATGTGCGACGACATCCCGTGTGTCGCCGCCTGCCCCACCGGCGCGCTGGACCATGGCCTGAAGGAGATCGGCAAGGCGAAGATGGGTCTTGCGGTGCTGATCGACCAGGAGAACTGCCTCAATTTCCTCGGCCTGCGCTGCGATGTCTGCTACCGCGTGTGCCCGGTGATCGACAAGGCGATCACACTGGAGCGCATCCACAATCCGCGCTCCGACCGCCACGCGATGTTGTTGCCGACGGTGCATTCCGAGTACTGCACCGGCTGCGGCAAGTGCGAGAAATCCTGCGTGCTGCCGGGTGAGGCGGCTATCAAGGTCCTGCCGATCAAGCTCGCCCAGGGCTCGAAGGCCGAGCACTACCTGCGCGGCTGGGAAGAGAAGAAGGCTGCCGGTGAGTCGCTCATCGGCAAGCAGGTGGAGCTGCCGGTGCGCGGCCTGGAAGGCAAGGCCTATGGCGACACCCGAGTCGCTCCGGGCGAAGGGCCTGCCGCCGGCGAGGGGGCGGTTCCCGACTACAAGCCGCCGTCCCATCCGGGCGGCGTCGATTCCGGGTGGAAGCCATGAGCGCCCAGGACACCTTCGGCGAAGGCGGGCGCAAGTTGCCGCCCGCCAGCGTGCGTGGCGCGGCGCGGCGTGGCGTGGCGGCGAGGCCCGGGCGCGAGGCGATCGCGGCCAAGGGCTGGCTGCGGGCGCACAAATGGCTGCTGCTGCGCCGCCTGTCCCAGCTCGGCATCCTCGCGCTGTTCCTGGCCGGCCCCTGGTTCGGCCTGTGGATCGTGAAGGGCAACCTGTCCTCCAGCCTGACGCTGGGCGTGCTACCGCTCACCGACCCCTTCCTGCTGGCGCAGCAGCTTGCCGCCGGTCACTGGCCCTATCGCGAGGCGCTGCTCGGCGGCGGCATCGTGCTGGCCTTCTACCTGCTGTTCGGCGGCCGGCTGTTCTGCTCCTGGGTGTGCCCGGTGAACATGGTCACCGATGCCGCGGCCTGGCTGCGGCGGCGCCTGGGCTTGAAGGGCGGCAAGGTGCCTGCGGGCAGCACGCGCTACTGGCTGCTGGGCTTCGTGCTGGTGGCGGCAGCGGCGACCGGTTCGCTGGCCTGGGAGTGGGTCAATCCGGTGTCGATGCTGCATCGCGCGCTGATCTTCGGCTTTGGCCTGGCGTGGGGCATCGTCGGCGGCATTTTCCTTTACGACCTGCTCGTCGCGCCGCGCGGCTGGTGCGGACACCTGTGCCCGCAGGGCGCTTTCTACGGCCTTCTCGGGCGTGCCACGCTGCTGCGCGTGTCGGCCGGCCGGCGCTCGGCCTGCAACGACTGCATGGACTGCTTCGCGGTGTGTCCCGAACCCCAGGTCATCCGTCCGGCGCTGAAGGGCGTCGGTCAGGACCATCCGCTGATCCTCGATGGCGACTGCACCGCTTGCGGTCGCTGCATCGATGTCTGCGGCAAGGATGTTTTCCGCATTACGACCCGATTCAACAGGAGCGAGTCATGAAAAAACCCACCCGTAAACTCGTGCTTGCGTTCGTGGCCGCGCTCGGGCTTGCTGCCGCGCTGCCGCCGTCCGCCAGTGCTCAGGCCGTCAAGAGCATCCGCGGCGCCGATGTTTCCGCACCGGAAGTTGCACCGGGCGGGTTCAAGCCCATTCCCGACCAGGCGCCGATCCAGCGCGACTACGTGCAGCAGCCGCCGCTGATTCCGCACAAGGTGGAAGGCTATGAGGTGAGCAAGAACTTCAACAAGTGCATGGATTGTCACGCCTGGAGCCGCTACAAGGAGACCGGCGCGACCAAGGTCAGCCTGACGCACTTCAAGGACCGCGACGGTGGCGAACTGTCCAACGTCTCGCCGCGACGCTACTTCTGCATGCAGTGCCACGTGCCGCAGACCGACGCCAAACCCCTGGTGGGCAACCAGTTCCAGCGCGCGGAAGGGCTGCGCTAGGCCAGCGACGAGATCGGGGATAAACCATGAGCGACAACAACAAGACCCTGATGCAGAAGATCCGCGGTGCGGGCTGGAGCGCGATCGCCATCCTGTTCGCCGCGGGCATCGTCTTCTGGGGCGGCTTCAACTGGGCCCTGGAAATGACGAACAGGGAGAAGTTCTGCATCTCCTGCCACGAGATGGAGGAAAACGTCTTCAAGGAATACCGCAACACCATCCATTACCAGAACCGCACCGGCGTGCGCGCGACCTGCCCGGACTGCCACGTGCCCAAGGAGTGGGTGCCCAAGATGATCCGCAAGATCCAGGCTTCGAAGGAGGTCTACGGCAAGATCGTCGGCAGCATCAGCACGCCGGAGAAGTTCCAGGCCGAGCGTATCCGCCTGGCGCAGAACGAGTGGCGTCGCATGAAGGCGAACAACTCGCAGGAGTGCCGCAACTGCCACAACTACGAGTATTTCGATTACTCGGTGCAGGGGCGCCGTTCCAACCAGATGCACCAGACGGGCCTCGCCGCGGGCCAGACCTGCATCGACTGCCACAAGGGCATCGCCCACCAGTTGCCGCCGATTGCGCAGGACATCGGTGCCGACCACGGCGGCGTGGTGCCTGAGGTGATGCATCCGCAACCGCCGAAGGCGCAGTAAGCTTCTCCGCCTACCGGGAGGGCCCGCGGCCGGCAGTGCGGACGCGGGCTCTCCCTCGTGTTCGTCGCGAGCGAGCGCGGCGAAACGCCGAGGAGTTGCCCCATGCCGGACTTCAGGACCCTGCTCCAACCCGCCGCGGTCGTCGACGCGGAACGCCCCGAGGACATTGCCGCACGCGGCAACCGCAGGCGCCTGCGCGTGTTCCTGCTGGTGCTGCTGCCAGTGTTGCTTGTCGGCCTCGCCTACACCTTTCTGCGTACGCCCGAATACCGTGCCGAGGCACGTATCGCCGTCAAATCCGCCGGCATCGTCGCCGATCTGCCGGGCACGGCCGGTGAGCGGGCGACGGTGTCCACCACCGTGACCGACGCCGCGTCGGCCAGCCTGCAGGCCGAGGCGGGCGTGCTGTCGAGCCGGCCGGTGATCGAAGCGGCGCTCGCCGCCTTGCATCGGCAGGGGGTCGAACTGAGCGAATTCGGCGCTGAGCCGGCGCAGGCGGTGCAGGCCGCGCTCGGCGTGGAGCCGGTGTCCGACAGCAACATCATCGGCCTAACGTTGACCGGCGCGCATCCGGAACATCTCGCCGCACTGCTCAACGCCTTGATCGAGGCCTACTCCAGCCGCGTGCGAGACAGCTATGCGAGCGCTTCGGGTGGCGAGATCGACGCGCTGCGACAGGAACTGTCCGACCTGAATCGCCGCCTGGAGGACAAGCGCAAGGCGCTGGAGGATTTCCGCCAGGCCAACGACATCGTTTCCGGCGAGCGCGACGAGAATCAGGTCCTGGCGCGCGTGAAGGGGCTTGCCGCCTCCCTGAACCAGGCCAACGAGAAGCTCGCCAAGGCCGAGGGCCGGGTGCGCTCGTTGCGCGAATCCATCGCCGCCGGCAAGCCGGTGGTGCGCGCGCGCGACAACCCGACGCTGGCGGGCCTGGAGTCGCGCGCGTCGCAATTGCGCGAATCGCTGGGCGAGATCGCGCGCACGCATACGCCGCAGTTCATGGACATGGATCCCGAGGCGCACCGGCTGCGTTCGCGCCTGGCCGAGGTCGAGGCCCAGATCGGCGAGACCAGGGCGACGGCGGGCCAGATGTCGCTCGCCGAAGCCGAAGAGGAACTCGCCACCGCACGCGAGGAACAGCAGACCCTGCAGGCCCAGCTCGCGCGCGACCGCGGCGCGGTGCATGCCTTCTCGCGCAGCTTCAGCACCTTCAAGTCGATGCAGGAGGAACTGGCCCAGCTCGAAGCCAGCCGCAGTGCCCTGTCCGAGCGACTTGTGCGTACCGAGGCCAGCGAGCGCTCGCGCATGCCCTCGGTACAGGTGATCGAGGCTGCCACCGCGCCGCTGCACGCTTACCGGCCGGATTACGCGCGCGATGCCGGCATCAGCCTCGCCGTGGCTTTCGGTCTCGCCCTGCTCGCCATGGGGCTCACCGAGCTGTTCAACCGCCCGCCGCGACCGTCGACGGCGCCGGTCATCGTGCCGCAACCGTGGATCGCCGTGGGCCGCGAAGCTTCTTCGCCGCCGGCGCTCGGGGCCGGCCGTCCGCCACAGGTCAGCGCAGCCGGGGCGCCGCTGCTTGCTTCGCCGGCCGCCCGCGAGCGCGAACTGTCGCAGCATGAACTGACGGCCCTGCTGGACAACCTGCCGGCGCAAGACACGGTGTGGGCAGGCCTGTTGCTGTGCGGCGCCACGCTGGACGAGGTGCGCGGCCTCACCGTTGCCGGCCTGGATGCGGCCGGCAGGCGCGTGCGCCTTGGCGGTGCCGCGGCGCGCGAGCTCTCCCTGCCGGCGGCGCTTGCCAGCAGGCTGGATAGCGTTTTCCAGCACACGGGCGCGGCCGCAGCCCTGGTGTCGGGTACGGATGAGGAGCTGCAGCGCAGGCTGCTGTGTGCCGCGCACGACGCGGGGCTGGAAAACCCCGCCGCCGTCACGCCGGACGCGCTGCGCCACACCTGCATCGCCCATCTGGTCCGCCAGGGGCTGCGCTTCAGCGAGCTGGACCGTGTCGCCGGCCCATTGCCGGCAGAAGCGCTCGCCGCCTATGCCGGGCTGGCGCCAGCAGGCGTGCGGCGTTCGCTCGCCGAGCTGGATCGTTTCATGCCCGCGCTGGAGAAGATGGGTCGCGCCGCCGCTTGAGGGACCGCGATCCCGCCGCCGCTGCGGCGAAGTTGCCATCGCAGCCGGCTATACTTCCGCCCCTATGCTCGAAGCCCACGATCTCGCCTGCCTGAAGGGCGACCGCCTGCTGTTCCGCGGCCTCGCCCTGCGCTTGCAGGCGGGCGGGCTGCTGCGCGTGGCGGGGCCCAACGGCGTGGGCAAGACCAGCCTGCTGCGTCTCGTGACCGGGCTGGCGCTGCCCGAGACCGGCGAGGTGCGCTGGCGCGGCGTCGGCATCCGCCGCGACCGAGAGGCCCTGCACCGCGAACTGCTCTACCTCGGCCACGCCCCGGCGCTGAACGACCTGCTGACGCCGCTGGAGAACCTGCGCTTTGCCTGCGCGGCAGCCGGCGACGATGCCGACGAGCAGAGCTGCGTCACCGCGCTTGCCCGCATCGGTCTCGAGAACCAGCTCGATCTGCCGGCGCGCGTGCTGTCGCAGGGCCAGCGCCGGCGCGTCGGCCTGGCGCGGTTGTTCCTGTCGGCGCGGCGGCCGCTGTGGGTGCTGGACGAGCCGTTCACCGCGCTTGACGCGGCTGCAGTCGCGGAGCTGGCGACCACGTTGTCGGACCATTGCGACGCCGGCGGCATGGTGATGCTCACCACCCACCAGGACGCACCTTTCGCACGCGCGCCCGAAGTGCTGGACGTCGGGGGCTATGCATGCTGAGTGCTTTCCTCGCCGTGCTGCGGCGCGACCTGCTGCTGGCCTGGCGCGGCCGCGCCGACGTGCTGGTGACGCTGGCCTTTTTCGTCATCGTGGTCTGCCTGTTCCCCTTCGGCGTCGGAGCCGAAACCAACCTGTTGCGCACCATCGCCCCCGGCGTGCTGTGGGTCGCCGCGCTGCTGGCCTGCCTGCTGTCGCTGCATCGCCTGTTCGCGCAGGACCATGGCGACGGAACCCTGGAGCAGCTCCTGCTGTCTAGCGAGCCGGCGGTGCTGTGGGTGACCGCCAAGGTGCTCGCTTTCTGGCTCACCACCGGCCTGCCGGTGGTGGCGGTGGCGCCGGTGCTGGGCATGCTGCTTGACCTCGAGCAAGGCGCCTACCCGGTGCTGGTAATAAGTTTGGCGCTCGGCACGCCCATCCTCGCGCTGCTCGGCGCGGTGGGGGCGGCGTTGACGCTGGGCCTGCGCGGCGGCGGCATGCTGCTTGCGCTGCTGGTGCTGCCGCTGTTCGTGCCGGTGCTGATCTTCGGCGCCGGCGCGGTCGAGGCGGAACTGTCCGGCACCGGCGCGACCGCGCACCTGCTGCTGCTCGGCGGCGGCCTGGCCGGCGCGCTGGCGCTGGCACCCTGGGCCTGCGCGGCGGCGCTGCGCGTGTCGACCGAATGATGTTGTGCGACTGAACCGAACCTGATGAGCAGATCCGACCGCGGCCCCAGCATCCTGCGCTTCGCCGCCCCGCAGAACTTCTACCCCCTGGCAGGCCGCCTCGCCCCCTGGTTCGCCGGTGCTGCCGCGGTGCTGACCCTCGCAGGCCTGTGGCTGAGCTTCTTCGTCGCGCCCACCGATGCCACCCAGGGCGAGGTGTATCGAGTGATCTTCATCCACGTGCCGGCAGCCTGGATGTCGATGTTCGTCTACCTGGTGATGGCGTTCTGGTCCGCCGTCGGCCTGGTCATGAATACCCGCCTGTCCTTCCTCATGAGCCAGGCGCTGGCGCCCACCGGCGCCATGTTCTGCGTCGTCGCGCTGTGGACCGGCGCGCTGTGGGGCAAGCCGACCTGGGGCACCTACTGGGTGTGGGATGCGCGCCTCACGTCGCAGGCGCTGCTGCTGTTCCTCTACCTCGGCTTCATCGCGCTCACGCGTGCCATCGAGGATCCGCGCCGTGCCGACCGTGCTGGCGCCATCATCGCGCTGGTGGGTGCGGTCAACGTGCCGGTGATCTATTTCTCGGTCAAATGGTGGAACACGCTGCACCAGGGCGCCTCGGTCAGCCTCACCAAGGCGCCGTCGATGGCCACCACCATGCTCGTGGGCATGCTGGTGATGGCCGTCGCCGCCTGGGCCTACACGCTGGCGGTGGTGCTGTGGCGCGTGCGGCCGATGATCCTGGAGCGCGAGCGTCACACCGAATGGGTGGGTGCCGAATTGATGCGCGAAGCGCTGCGCCAGGGAGGGCGTGCCTGATGCAGTGGGAAAGCTGGTCCGCGTTCTGGAACATGGGTGGCGCGGGTTTCTTCGTGTGGGGCAGCTATGGCCTCACCTTCGTGCTCGTCGCGCTGGAACTCGCGCTCGTGTTCCAGCGTCGGAAGGACACCGTGAATCGATTGCTGCGCTGGCGCAAGGCCGTGGGCAGGAATGGCAGCGGCCTTGGAGCCGGCAAAGAGTCCCCGGGCGAGTCCCGGGCAATCCCGTAACAGCCCTCGCAGTGTGCCGGCATGCGCCGGCGTGGAGTCGCAAGCGAATGAAACCCCGTAGCAAACGTCTGGTGCTGGTCGGCGTCGGTGTCGCCCTGCTGGTCGGCGCCGTGGCGCTGGTGCTGAACGCGTTCCAGCAGAACCTGGTTTTCTTCCATACGCCGACCGAAGTCGCCGCCGGCAAGGCGCCGACAGGCCGCACCTTCCGTGTCGGCGGGCTGGTGGAAGTCGGCTCCGTGCAGCGCGAGCCCGACGGCGTGACGGTGCGCTTCGCCGTCACCGATACCGCGAAGACGATTCCGGTGTCGTACAAGGGCACGCTGCCCGACCTCTTCAAGGAGGGCAAGGGCGCGGTGGTGCAGGGCCGGCTGGAAGCCGACGGCACTTTCCGCGCCACCGAGGTGCTCGCCAAGCACGACGAAAACTAC
Source organism: Pseudomonadota bacterium (assembly GCA_018240585.1). Lineage (GTDB taxonomy): Bacteria > Pseudomonadota > Gammaproteobacteria > Burkholderiales > Rhodocyclaceae > Thauera. The sequence continues at coordinate 16,185 of JAFEFM010000542.1, read as the reverse complement.
ATGCCGCCCGAGGCCGCCCACGCTGTGGAGCAGGCGCACAAGGCCGGCGCGACGGTGAAGCAATGATCCCCGAACTCGGCCATTTCTCCCTTGTCCTCGCCTTTGTCCTGTCGCTGGTGCAGGCAGTGGTGCCGCTGGTCGGCGCCAGCCGCAACCGGGCCGCACTGATGGCGGTCGGCCGTCCTGCGGCGCAGGGCCAGTTCTTCTTCGTCGCCTTCTCCTTCGCCTGCCTCACCTGGGCCTTCATCTCCAGCGATTTCTCGGTTCAATACGTCGCCCTGCATTCCAACACCGCCACGCCGCTGTATTACCGCATCACCGGCGTGTGGGGCAGCCACGAGGGTTCGCTGCTGCTGTGGGCGCTGGTGCTGGCGGTTTGGACGGTGGCGGTGACGGTGTTCTCGCGCCATCTGCCGGATGTCTTCCTTGCCCGCGTGCTCGGTGTGCTGGGTTGCGTCAGCGTCGGCTTCCTCGCCTTCCTGCTGGTGACGTCCAACCCCTTCGAGCGCCTGTTGCCCGGCGCGCCGGAAGGACGAGACCTGAATCCGCTGCTGCAGGATCCGGGCATGATCATCCATCCACCGCTGCTGTATATGGGCTACGTGGGTTTTTCGGTGGCCTTCGCCTTCGCCATCGCCGCGCTGCTGTCGGGGCGCATGGATGCCGCCTGGGCGCGCTGGTCGCGGCCGTGGACGACGGTGGCCTGGGTGTTCCTGACCGCGGGCATCACCGTCGGCTCGGGCTGGGCCTACTACGAGCTGGGCTGGGGCGGCTGGTGGTTCTGGGATCCGGTCGAGAACGCCTCCTTCATGCCCTGGCTGCTCGGCACCGCGCTGATCCATTCGCTCGCCGTCACCGAGAAGCGCGGCGCCTTCCGGAGCTGGACGGTGCTGCTGGCGATCGGCGCCTTTTCGCTGTCGCTGCTGGGCACCTTCCTCGTGCGCTCGGGGGTCATCACCAGCGTGCACGCCTTCGCCACCGATCCGAAGCGCGGCCTGTTCATCCTGTTCCTGCTCGTCGTCGTCATCGGCGTGTCGCTGCTGCTGTACGCATGGCGCGCGCCCAGGCTGTCGGGCGGCGGCAGCTTCGCCTTCGTGTCGCGCGAGACCGCGCTGCTCGGCAACAACGTGCTGCTGTCGGTGGCCTCGGCCTCGGTGCTGCTGGGCACTCTGTATCCGCTCTTCCTCGATGCGCTGGGCATGGGCAAGATCTCGGTCGGGCCGCCGTATTTCGAGGCGGTGTTCGTGCCGCTGATGACGCCGGTGGTGGTGCTGATGATGTTCGGCCCCTTCCTGCGCTGGAAGGGCGACACCCTGGGCCCGGCGCTGCGCCGCGTGGCGCCGGCCTTCATCGCCAGCATCGCCATCGGCGTCGGTGCCGCCCTCGCCATCGGCCATGCCACGCCGCGCACCATGCTCGGCCTGGCGCTCGCCACCTGGGTGGTGCTCGCCAGCGTGCAGCAGCTCGCCGCACGCCTGGGCGAGCGTCCCGGTGCCTCGTCGGCGGTGCGCCTGCGCGGCATCCCGTCGGCGTGGTGGGGGATGTGGCTGGCGCACCTGGGCATCGGCGTCTTCATCATCGGCGTGACGCTGGTGGGCAGCCTCAACCAGAGCCTGGACGTGAAGATGCGAGAGGGCCAGCACGCCGAACTGGCTGGCTACAGCTTCGTCTTCCGTGGCGTGCAGGATGCGGCCGGTCCCAACTTCGACGCCGCACGCGCGACGCTGACGGTGAGCCGCGATGGCGTCGGGATCGCCACGCTGCAGCCGGAAAAGCGGGTCTATCGCGCGCAGGGCATGCCGATGACCGAGGCGGCCATCGACATCGGCCCGTTCCGCGACGTGTATGTGTCGCTTGGCGAGCAGCTCCCCGACGGAAGCTGGATCGTCAGCCTGTACTACAAACCCTTCATAAGCTGGATCTGGCTGGGCTGTGCGCTGATGGTGCTGGGTGGCATCTGTGCCGCCGCCGATCGTCGCTACCGCAAGCTGGCCGAGCGCGACGCGCCGGCCGTCGCGGCGCGGCAGACGGCCTGACCCGGCGCCGCTCGCGCCAGCCGGAATGTCTTCATGAAAGCAAAGTTTCTCGTTCCCCTGTTCCTGTTCCTCGGCCTGGCGGGTTTCCTCGCCTTCGGCCTCACCCTCAACCCGCGCGAGGTGCCCTCGCCGCTGATCGACAAGCCGGCGCCGGCCTTCAGCCTGGCGCGGGTGGACGATCCCGCGCAGCAGTTTTCGCTCGCCGACATGCGTGGCAAGGTCTGGCTGCTCAACGTGTGGGCCTCCTGGTGCGTCGCCTGCCGCCAGGAGCATCCGGTGCTGGTCGACCTGGCGCGCCGCAACCTGGTGCCGGTGGTCGGCCTGAACTACAAGGAGGTGCGCGGCGACGGCCAGCTCGACGCGCGCGGCATGGCGCTGGACGCGGAAACGGGTCTGGCGGTGGAGCGCGCGCGCCGCTGGCTGGGCGAGCACGGCAATCCCTACACGCTGTCGGTGCTCGACATCGACGGCCGCGTCGGCATCGACTTCGGCGTGTATGGCGTGCCGGAAACCTTCCTGATCGACGGCAACGGCAAGATCCGCTACAAGCACATCGGCCCGATCACGCCGGAAAACCTGCAGCAGGTGATCCTGCCCAAGGTCGAGGAGGTACGCCGTGCCGGCTGACCGGATTTCGCTTCACCCGCGTGCCCTGCGCGTGCTGGCCCGCGTCGGCGCGCTGGCTGCCATGTTGTGGCTAGCGCCGGCGCAAGCTGTCGATGCGCCACCTGCGGGGGAGATCGCGCCCACTGTCGCGGCGGACCCGCGGCTCGAGGCCGACGTTCAGGAACTGGCGCACAAGCTGCGCTGCCTCGTGTGCCAGAACCAGTCCATTGCCGAGTCGAACGCGCCCCTCGCCCTCGATCTGCGCAACCAGGTGCGCGAGCAGCTCGCCGCCGGACGCAGCAAGCAGGATGTGATCGATTACCTGGTCGCACGCTATGGCGATTTCGTCCTGTACGAGCCGCCGTTGAAGGGCATCACGCTGCTGCTGTGGGGCGGGCCTTCGGCGCTGCTGCTGGCCGGCATCGGCTGGCTGGCCTACCGCGTGCGCCGGCGTGCGGTCGAGTCCGCTGCGCTGACTGCGCTCAGTGAAGCCGAGCATGCGCGCGCCCAGGCGCTGCTGGCCGGCGGCGCGCCGGGCGATGCGCCGCAATCCTCCGCAAACCGGGAGTCCCGTTCGTGATCACCTTCATCGTCTTCGCCGGCCTGCTCGTGGCCGGCGCCCTGCTATTGGTCCTGCCGCCGCTGCTGCGTCACCGTGGCCGGGCGGAGGCCGAACCCGAGCAGGCGGCCATCGCCCTGAAGGTGCTGCGCGAGCAGCTCGCCGAACTGGATGCGGACCTCGCTGCAGGCCGCATCGATGCTGCCGCGCACGCCAAGGGGCGGGAGGAACTCGAGCGCCGCGCCCTGGACGAGGGCGAGGCCTCCACCGCGTCCGTGGCGGCGACCCAAACGACTCCGGCGAGGCGCTGGGCACTGGCGCTGGCGCTGGGGGTGCCAGTGCTGGCCGCGGCCACCTATGTCGCGCTGGGCAATCCCGATGGGCTGGACCCGCAGAAGGTGGCCGGGCGTCAGCAGGGCTTCACCCAGGCCGAAATTGCCGACATGGTCGGCAAGCTCGCAGCGCGGCTGGAAAAGGAGCCGGACAACGCCGAGGGCTGGCTGATGCTGGCGCGCTCCTACACCGTGCTGAAGGACTATCCGAAGGCTGCCGAGACCTATGCGAGGCTGGCGAAGCTGGCACCGGGCGAGCCGGATGTCTATGCCGATTGGGCCGACGTCGTCGCCGCGCAGAACGGGACGGTCGCGGGCGAGGCCGAGACGCTGGTGCACAAGGCGCTGGAACTCGCACCGGATCATCCGAAGGCGCTGGCCCTGGCCGGCACTGCCGCCTACCAGAGCAAGGATTTCGCCGCTGCCGCGGGCTACTGGGAGAAGATCCTGGCGCGCATTCCGCCCGGTGAGGATCTCGCACGCGGTGTGCGCGCGAGCATCAACGATGCGCGCGCGAAGGCCGGCATGCCTCCGCTGGCGGAGATGCTGCCCGCCGAACCCGCGGCGACGGCCGCGGTACCGGCGACGGGGTCCGCGCTCAAGGTGTCGGGGCGCGTGGAAATCGATCCGGCGCTGCGCGATCGGCTGGCGCCGGACGACACGGTGTTCGTGTTCGTGCGTGGCGAGGGCGGCGGCCCGCCGCTGGCGGCGCTGCGCCTGCGTGGCAGCGAGCTGCCGCGGGATTTCAGCTTCGACGGTGTGCCGTTGATGACGGGCGGTGCGCCTGTTCCCGCGCGCGTCGTGGTCGCGGCGCGGGTGTCGAAGAGCGGCAATGCCACCGCTGCGCCCGGCGATCTCGAAGGCCGCGTCGCCGGCGTGGCCGCCGATGCCTCCGGCGTGAAACTGTCGATCGATACGCAGCGCTGACGGCATCGCGCCCAGGGCGCGGATGAAGGCTCCGCGTCGCGTTCCCCGCGGCGCGCTTTCGGTCGCAGGTCAGCCGACGTACTCGAAGCGCACGCGCTTGACGTTGCACAGCAGCTCGTAGGCGATGGTGCCTGCCGCCTCGGCGATGCGATTCACCGGGATGTTGCTGCCCCACAGCTCGACGCGGCTGCCGAGGCCGGCGCCGGGCAGGTCGGTCAGGTCGACCGTCAGCATGTCCATCGACACGCGGCCGATCAGTCGCGTGCGCAGGCCATCCACCGCCACCGGGGTGCCGTCCGGCACCACCCGCGGATAGCCGTCGGCGTAGCCCATCGCCACCAGGCCGACGCGCGTGGGGCGCTCGGCGACGAAGCGGGCGCCGTAGCCCAGCGGCTCGCCGGTCTCGATCTCGCGGACCCCGATGATCCCGCTCTCCAGGCTCATGACCGGCTGCAGGCCGTTGCCTTCGCCGGGCATCGGGTCGGCGCCGTACAGCAGGATGCCGGGGCGGGCCCAGTCGCGATGCGCTGCCGGCCAGCCCAGCACGCCGCCCGAGTTGGCCATGCTGCGTGCGCCCGGCAGGTCGAGCGTGGCCGCGTCGAAGCGCTCGATCTGCTCCGTAGTCGAGATCACGTGCGGTTCGTCGGCACGTGCGAAGTGCGTCATCAGCGTGATCGACGCGACCTTGCCGCTGTCGTGCAGGCGCTGCCAGGCCGCGCGTACCGCATCGCCGACGAAGCCTGCGCGGTTCATGCCGCTGTTCACCTTCAGCCACACGTTGATCGGGCCGGGCAGCGTTGCCGCTTCGATCATGCGGAGCTGTTCCTCGTGGTGCACGACGGTCCACAGCTCGTGGCGCCGTACGTCGGCCAGCTCGTCCATCTCGAAAACGCCTTCCAGCAGCAGGATCGGCTGGCGGATGCCGGCGGCGCGAAGTTCGAGCGCCTCCTCCAGAAAGGCGACGGCGAAACCGTCGGCGAGCCCTGCCAGCGCGCCGGCGCATTGCACGGCGCCATGGCCGTAGGCATTTGCTTTCACCACGGCGAGCGCGCGGCTTCCGTGCCGTTCGCGGGCGAGCCGGTAATTATGACGGAGGGCGGCGAGATCGATCAGGGCACGGGCGGGGCGCATGGGGCCGGGGAGCGGGGAAATGACGGGGCTGACATGGTGCGATCAAAGCCGGTTGCCTGCAATGCGCCGCACGGGATGTTTCGGAAGGAAACAGATGCAACCGGCACACGGTCGTGCGGTCATCCGTACTCGACAATGCAGAGGAATTCCATGAAACCCGTACCGAACGACCCCAGGCAGATCGCTACCCAGCTCGTCGTGCTGACACTGGTCGCAGATGGTGAGCTTGCCAACCGGGAGATCGATGCCATCGATCGGCTGCATATCGCCGAGCTTCTCGGCGTGCCGCGCGACGCCCTGGTGCAGGCGGTCGCCGACCACTGCAAGGGCCTGCTTGCCGGGCAGGAAATCCACGGTGGGGCAGTGCGCGTGCTCGATCTGGAGCGTACCGAACAGTTGCTCGATCGCATCACCGATCCGGCGCTGCAGAAGCTCACCTGCCGTGCGATGCTGGTGCTGGCCAAGGCCGATGGCTGCATCGCCCTGCCCGAACAGACCCTGCTGCGTCATGCCTTGACGCGCTGGGCGCTGACGCCCGAGGACGTTCTGGAGGATTGACCCGAGCGGCCGTGAGAGGACGGCCGCTCGGGTCCGGTAAAGCACAAGGGCCAGTCTGTGAGGACTGGCCCTTGTGCTTGAATTCATCTGGAGCGGGTGAAGGGAATCGAACCCTCGTCATCAGCTTGGGAAGCTGAGGTAATAGCCATTATACGACACCCGCTCGACGGGTCTGCCGGCCAGGGCCGGCACGAAACAGGCCGCCATTCTAATGGCCGGGCCGTGGTGATGCAATGCGGTTGTCAGAGCATGCGGCTGTCAGAGCGCCAGTCGCTCCACCGCCTCGCGTACGCGCGCCTGCTCGTCCATCTTCAGGATGCGCTGCACGCGGGGTGCGAGTTCTCCGAGGTCGGCGCGCAGCACCTGCTGCTTGATCTCCAGGATGTTGGACGGATGCATCGAGAAGTTGCGCAGGCCCATGCCCAGCAGCAGCAGCGTGTATTCGGGATCCCCCGCCATTTCGCCGCATACCGAGACCGGCATGCCGAAGCGCGCGCCGGCGGAGATCGTGCCGGCGACGAGCTTGAGCACCGCGGGGTGCAGCGGGTCGTAGAGGTGCACGACGGCCTCGTCGGTGCGGTCGATGGCCAGCGTGTACTGGATCAGGTCGTTGGTGCCGATGGACAGGAAGGACAGGCGGCGGATGAACATGCCCAGCGCCAGTGCCGCCGCGGGGATCTCTATCATGCCGCCCACCGGCACCGACTCGTTGAACTTCACCTTCTCGGCGCGCAGCTCGGCCTTCGCCTTCTCGATGAGCTGCAGCGTCTGGTCGATCTCCTGGGCATGCGCCAGCATCGGCACCATGATCTGCAACTGGCCATGCACCGAGGCGCGCAGCAAGGCGCGCAATTGGGTGAGGAACATCTTGGGTTCGGCGAGCGAGAAGCGCACGGCGCGCAGGCCCAGCGCCGGGTTCGGCTCGACACGCGAGTGCGCGCGGTCCAGCGCCTTGTCGGCGCCGAGGTCGAAGGTGCGGATGGTGACAGGCTTGTCCGGCATCGCCTTCACCACCGTACGGTAGGCCTCGTACTGCTCGTCCTCATCCGGGAGCACGTCGCGGCCCATGAACAGGAACTCGGTGCGGTACAGTCCGATGCCGTCGGCCTTCACCGCCTTCACCGCGGCCATGTCCTTGGGCGTCTCGATGTTGCACAGGAGGTTGATGACCTCACCGTCCAGTGTCGTTGCACGCGTGTCGCGCAGGCGATTGAGCTTGGAGCGCTCGATCTCGAGTTCGCTGCGGCGCAGGCGGTATTCCTCGACGATGCGTTCGTCGGGAGCGACGATGATGATGCCGCGGGTGCCGTCGACGATGACGAGCTCGTCGTCCTCGACCAGGTCGCGCACATGGTGCAGGCCGACCACCGCGGGGATCTTGAGACTGCGCGCGACGATCGCGGTGTGGCTGGTCGGTCCGCCGACGTCGGTGACGAAGCCGGAAATGTTGTGATCACGGAAACCGATGGTGTCCGACGGCGACAGGTCATGGGCGACGATGATCGTTCCCAGCCCGTCGCGGCGCTTGGGTGGCAGGTGCCCGGGGTGGCCCAGCAGCACCTTCACCAGACGTTCCACGACCTGCACCACGTCGGCCTGGCGTTCGCGCAGGTAGGGGTCCTCGATCTGGCGGAACTGGTCCACCAGGTGCTCCATCTGCTGCACCAGCGCCCACTCGGCATTGCAGCCGCGCGACTGGATGAGCTCGCGCGCCGTATCGGTCAGCATCGGGTCGGCGAGCATCATCATCTGCAGGTCGACGAAGGCGCCGACCTCCGAATGGCCCTGGCCAGACGTCGTGGCAGCCTTGAGGCCAACGAGTTCGCCCTGCACCGTGGCGATCGCGCCGTCGAGGCGCTCGATCTCGTCCTTCAGGTGCTTTTGGGCGACGTGATAGTGGTTGACCTCGAGCAGCGCGTGCGACACGAGGTGAACGTGACCGATCGCAATCCCCTGGGAAACGGGCAGGCCGTGCAGGGTGAAAGGCATGGCATCACTCCCCTTCGCCGAACCTGTCCGCGATCAGCGCCAGAATGGCCTGCAGCGCCTGGTCGGCATCGCTGCCTTCGGTTTCCACGCCGATCGTGGCGCCGCGCGCCGCAGCCAGCATCATCACGCCCATGATGCTCTTCGCGTTCACCTTGCGGCCAGCGCGCTCGAGCCACACGTCGGCGGCGAAGCTGCTCGCCAGTTGGGTCAATTTGGCCGATGCGCGCGCATGCAGGCCCAGTTTGTTCACGATTTCGGCTTCCGCCTTGGGCATGTCCGGTTCTCCCCCTGTTCTTATCTGGTATTCGTACGGTCTCAGCCGTGCTTGATGTGCAGCACGCCGTCGCAGCCGCCCGACACCGCGCGCTGCAGCAGGGTGTCCATGTCGCGATCGCGATAAGTGAGCACGCGCAGCAGCATCGGCAGGTTCACGCCGGCGATGCCTTCCACATGGCCGGGCTGCAGCAGCTTGGCCGCGACGTTGCAGGGCGTGGCGCCGTAGATGTCGGTGAGCACCAGCACGCCCTGGCCGCTGTCGGCCCAGCCCAGCATCTGGCGCGCGGTGGGCAGGATGTCGAGCGGATCGTCCTGCGCCGCAAGTCCGAGCTGCACGATCTGCGGCGGGCGCTTGTTGAGCACGTGGCAGGCACACTGGATCAGCGATTCGCCGAGCGTGCCGTGGGTCACCAGGAAAATGCCGATCATCTCGCCTCTCTCTTCGTTGCCGCTGATTCTAGCCGATGGGGCGGGCGACGGCGCTGGAAGACGCGTCCCTCCGTTTGCCGCCGGATCACGCGCGGGCGCGAGCTTGCGAGCCCGTGCCGCTGTCCGCGCGGGCCGTCGCTTGGCATCATAGGCGGAACCTGGTCCCCGCTCCTGCCTGTCGGGCATGGTGGCTCCTGGTCGAACGCACCGACGCAGGACCGGGCGGGTTGCGTTCGGTGCCCGCCGCAGAGCCCATGCGCCCTGTCCGGCCCGCCACGAAAGGAGAGAATGATTCGCGCGTCGAACGTCGTCATCTGCACCGCATTGCTGGCCGCAGGTTGCACCGGCTACACCGCCAGGCCGATCGATCCCGGCGCACAGCAGGCGGCGCTGGAGAGCCGCCGGCTCGATGCGCCGGAACTTGCCCATTTCATCGAGCGCGCAACCGGCCGGCAGCCCGAGGCCTGGCCGCGCCGCGCGTGGGGGCTGGAGCAGCTCGCGCTGGCCGCCTTCCACTTCCAGCCCGATCTGGATCGCGCGCAGGCGCAGCGAAGGGCGGCAGAGGCTGCTGCCATCACGGCGGGCAAATGGCCGAATCCCACCGCCGGCCTTTCGTTCGAGCGCAACATGGACGCCCCGGCGGGCCAATCGGCATGGACGCGGGGCTTCGCACTCGGCGTTGCGCTGGAGACCGCCGGCAGGCGCGATATCCGCATCGAGCAGGCGCGCCAGCGCGCGCAGGCTGCGCATTGGCGCGAAGCCGAGGCAGTGTGGCTGGTGCGCAGCCGCGTGCGCGCGGCGCTGCTGGCGGCCTATCCCGTCGACGAGCCGCTGCGCCTGCAACGCGACCTGCAGCAGGACATCGCGCGCATGGTCGAGCGCCGCTTCGCCGCCGGTCTCGCGTCGCAGCCGGACCTCACGCAGGCGCGCCTCACGCTCGACCGCGCGGCGCTGGCCTTGAGCGAGAACGCGCAGCACGCAGCCGAGAGCCGGGCGCGGCTGGCCGCCGCGGTGGGCGTGCCGGCCACCGCGCTGCAGGGGGTGGAGCTCGACTTCGACGCCTTCGATAGGCTGCCGCCGGTCGCCGACCTGCCGTCGGCCGAGTTGCGGCGCGCTGCTCTCCTCAGCCGCGCCGACGTGCTCGCGGCGCTTGCCGACTACGAAGTCGCCCAGGCAGCGCTGCAACTCGAAGTCGCCCGGCAGTACCCCGACATTTCGCTGGGGCCCGGTTACACCTGGGACGCCGGTCAGGTGAAATGGTCGCTCGGACTTTCCCTGATGCTGCCCCTGCTCGACCGCAACGAGGGGCCCATCGCCGAGGCGAGGGCGCGGCGGGAGGCGGCGGCGGCGAGCTTCCTCGCCGTGCAGGCCAGGGCCATCGCAGAGCTCGATGAGGCGCTCGCCGGTTATGGCCATGCGCTGGCCACGGTGGAGACGGCCGAAGCCCTGCTGCGCGGCCAGCGCCGGACGGAGCGCGCGGCCGCTGCCGCCTTCCGCGCCGGCGAAGCCGATCGCCTGGCGTGGATATCCGCACGCTACGAAACCGCCGTGGGCGAACTCGCCGCCGTCCAGGCGCGCATGCGCGCGCAGCAGAGCCTGGGGCGCGTGGAAGATGCCCTGCACCGGCCGCTGGAGGGCGGCGTGCCGGTGCCGGAGGTCGAGCGGATCACGTCGTCGAGACGGCAGCCTTCAGTGGAGTCGAGATGAAGAAAGGATTGTTCCTGCTGTTCGCCGCGGGTCTCGTCGCCGGCCTGGCCATCTGGGGCTTCGTCGAGGGCCGCGAGGAAGTCGCTGCCGAGGCCGAGGGAGAGGGCGCAATCAAGATGCGGTCGCGCGTGCTCGCCCAGGCGGATGGCATCGCGGTGGAGCTGGATGAGGAGGCCCGCAAACGTGCCGGCATCCGCGTCGCGCGCGTAAGGCCGGCGCACCGCAGCGGCGAGGTCGAGGCGCTGGCGACGGTGCTGTCGCCGCAGGAGCTGATCGACCTGCGCAAGGCCGGTGCCGCCGCCCGTGCCGAGGTCGAGCGCGCGCGCGCTGCAGCGCGCGCCTCCCGGCGCGAATACGAGCGCATGAAGGCCTTGCACGGCGACGATTTCAACGTCTCGACCAAGGCGCTGGATGCGGCCCAGGCCCAATGGCAGGCCGACGAGGCGGCAGCGCAGGGCGCGGTCGTGGCCCAGGATGCGGTGACGCTCGGGGCGCGGCAGCGATGGGGCACGGCGCTGGCTGCAGCGGTCGCGGACGACGGCGCGCGTTTCCGCCGCCTTGCCGACGGGCGGGAGGTGCTGCTGCGCGTGGCGGCGCCGGCCGGCGCGACGCTGTCCGCGCCGCCGGCCACCGTGCGGGTGGTGGCCGGCGACGGCCAGCTCCGCGATGCGGTCCTGATTTCGCCCGCGCCGCAGGCCGATCCGCGCATCCAGGGGCCGACCTTCTTCTATGCCGCCGCAGCCGGGGGGCTGCTGCCCGGCACCACGCTTCCCGCGCGCCTGTCGGTCGGTGCCGAACGCGGCGGCGGCATCGTCCCCGCCGATGCGGTGGTGTGGTGGCAGGGCAAGGCGTGGTACTACGTGCAGGGCGACGCCGACCGCTTCGTGCGGCGCGAGCTGGTCGATGCGCAGCCGCTGGACGAGGGCTGGTTCGTCGCGGGGCTGGAGCCCGTGCAGGTGGTGGTGGGCGGCGCGCAGATCCTGCTGTCGGAGGAGTTGCGCAGCCAGATCCAGGTCGGCGAGGAAGGCACATGAGGGAAGGCCTGCACGCCGGCTGGCTTGCCGCCATCGTCGGCTTCTCGCTGCGCCATCGCGGCGTGGTGATGACGCTGGCCGTGCTGCTGGCCGCCTATGGCCTGTACATGCTCGGCGGCGCCCGCTATGACGTCTTTCCGGAGTTCGCGCCGCCCCAGGTGAATATCCAGACCGAGGCGCCGGGCCTGGCACCGGAGCAGGTCGAAGTGCTGGTGACGCAGCCCATCGAGAACGCCATCAGCGGCGTGGCCGGCATCGCGGCGCTGCGCTCCCAGTCCGTCCAGGGCCTGTCGGTGATCACCATCACCTTCGATCCGGACAGCGACATCTGGCGCGACCGCCAGACGGTGAACGAGCGCCTTGCGGCGCTGGCCACCCAGTTGCCGCGCGGCGTCCAGGTGCCGGCAATGTCGCCGTTGACCTCGTCGAGCAGCGTGGTGCTGACGATCGGCCTCACGTCGACGCGGCGTTCGCAGATGGACCTGCGCACCCTGGCCGACTGGACGTTGAAGCCGCGGCTGCTGTCGGTGCCCGGCGTCGCCAAGGTGGCCATCTTCGGCGGCGAGGTCAGGGAGTTCCAGATCCAGGTCAGGCCCGATCGCCTCGTCAAATACGACCTCGCGTTGTCCGAGGTGCTCGACGTCGCGCGGCGAGCCTCCGGCGTGCGCGGCGCAGGGTTCATCGACACCGCCAATCAGCGCATCGTCCTGCGCACCCGCCTCCGCGCCGGTTCGACGGACGACCTGGCCCGCACCGTGGTGCGCCAGCAGGACGGCGCCAACCTCACGCTGGGCGATGTGGCCGAGGTGCGCGAAGCGCCGGAGCCGCCCATCGGCGCCGCGCTGATCGGCGGCACGCCGGGCGTGCAGGTGATGATTTCGGGGCAGTATGGCGCCAACACGCGTGAAGTCGCCGAGGCGGTGGAGCAGGCGCTGGCCGGACTGCGCCCCAGCCTCGAGGGCCAGGGCGTCGAGCTGCAGGCGGATGTGTTCCGGCCGGCGGACTTCATCGCCGTCGCCACCCGCAACGTGGCGCATTCGCTGCTCTTCGGCGCGATCCTGGTGGTGGTGGTGGTGGTGCTCTTCCTCTTCAACTGGCGCACCTCCGTCATCGCCCTCAGCGCCATTCCGCTCTCCCTGCTGGCGGCGACCACGGTGATGGCGCAGTGGGGCATCAGCCTCAACACCATGACCCTGGGCGGGCTCGCGATCGCCATCGGCCTGCTGGTGGACGACGCCATCATCGTCGTGGAGAACGTCTACCGGCGCCTGCGCGAACATCGCCACCGCGCGGACGGCACCCCGGCGCCGCAGGTGGTGCTGGCGGCGGTGCTGGAAGTGCGCAGCGCCGTGGTCTATGCGACATTCATCATCGCCGTGGTGTTCCTGCCGGTGCTCACGATGCCCGGGCTCGCCGGGCGCCTGTTCTCGCCGCTGGGCACGGCCTACCTGCTGGCGACGCTGGCGTCGCTGCTGGTCGCCATCACCGTCACGCCGGCGCTGTGCCTCGCGCTGCTGCCGCGCAGCGCGCTGCCCGAGCGCGATGCCGCGCTCGCCGGCTGGCTCAAGGGGCGCTACGGCAGCCTCATCGCCGGCGTCGAGCGGCGCTATCGTGCGGTGATGGCGGCTGTCGCGCTGCTGACGCTGGCCGGGCTGGCGATGTTGCCCTTCTTCGGTGGCAGCTTCCTGCCTGAGCTCAAGGAGGGGCATTACATCCTGCACATGTCCGCCGTACCGGGCACTTCCATCGCCGAGTCGCTGCGCATCGGCCGCCTGGTGACGGACGAGCTGATGAGGGTGCCTGCGGTGCGTGCGGTCTCTCAGCGCGTGGGGCGGGCCGAGAAGGCCGATGACACCAACGGCACCCATTACAGCGAGATCGACGTGGCGCTGAAGCCGCTGTCGGGAGCGGAGACCGAGCGTGCACAGGCGGACATCCGCGCCGCGCTGGCCGGCATCCCCGGCGTGGGCTTCGCGCTCAAGACCTTCCTCACCGAGCGCGTCGAGGAAACGCTGTCCGGCTACACCGCGGCGGTGGTGGTCAACCTCTATGGCAACGACCTCGACACGCTCGACGCCGAGGCGCAGCACGTGGCCCGGGCGCTGGGCCAGGTCGCCGGCGCGGCCGAGGTGCAGGTGCAGTCGCCGCCGGGTTCGCCCGAGCTGGCGGTGCGCCTGCGCCCGGAAGCGCTGGCGCGCTGGGGGTTCGATCCCGGAGAGGTGCTGGAGGCGGTGGAGACGGCCTTCCAGGGCTCGGTGGTGGGCCAGGTGTACGACGGCAACCGCGTCTTCAACATCAACGTGATCCTGCCGCCCGTGGCGCGGCGCTCCATCGCCGACGTGCGGGCCCTGCCGCTGCGCAGCCCGGCCGGCGCCCACGTGCGCCTCGACCAGCTCGCCGACGTGTATGCGGCTTCCGGCCGTTACGCGGTGCTGCACAACGGTGCCCGCCGGGTCCAGACCGTCACCTGCAACGTCGCCGGCCGCGACGTGGCGTCCTTCGTCGCCGAAGCCAGGACGCACCTGGCGAAGCTGGGCCTGAGCCCGGGCAGCTACATCGAGTTCGGCGGCACCGCCGGTGCGCAGGCGGCGGCGATGCGCACGCTGCTCGTGCATGCGCTGCTGGCCGCCGCCGCGATCGGGCTGATGCTGTGGATCGTGCTGGGGCGGCTGCGCAACCTCGCCCTCGTCCTGCTCAACCTTCCGTTCGCCCTCGCCGGCGGCGTGGTGGCGGTGTTCGCCAGCGGCGGCGGCATCTCGCTCGGCTCGCTGGTGGGCTTCGTCACGCTGTTCGGCATCACCCTGCGCAACTCGGTCATGCTGTTCTCACACTACGAGCACCTGGTGAATGTGGAAGGCATGGCCTGGGGCTGGGAGGCGGCCGCACGCGGCGCCATGGAGCGCCTGACGCCGATCCTGATGACCGCGCTCGCCACCGCGCTGGGCCTGCTGCCGCTGGCGATCGGCGGCGGCGATCCCGGCCGCGAGATCGAGGGACCGATGGCGCTGGTGATCCTCGGCGGGCTGTTCACCTCGACGGCGCTCAACCTGCTGGTGATGCCCAGCCTGGCGCTGCGCTTCGGGTGGTTTGCGCGCGACGGGCAGGCCCGGTCGTGAGCGCGCGAGGCCCGGCCCGGCGGCGTGGCGCGGTCCCGGTCAGGCAAGCCCCTGCGACGACAGGTATTCCTCGTAGGTGCCGCGGTAATCGACGATCTGGTGATCCAGCTTGATCTCGATGATGCGGGTGGCCAGCGAGGACACGAACTCGCGGTCGTGCGAGATGAAGATCAGCGTGCCGTTGAACTTCTCGAGGCCGCTGTTGAGCGACTCGATCGATTCCATGTCGAGGTGGTTGGTCGGCTCGTCCATCAGCAGCACGTTGGGGCGCGACAGCATCAGCTTGCCGAACAGCATGCGCCCCTGCTCGCCGCCGGAGATCACCTTCACCGACTTCTTCACTTCGTCGCCGGAGAACAGCAGTCGGCCCAGCGTGCCGCGCAGCAGCGTCTCGTTGTCCTCGCCGGTGGCCGCGGCGGTGATGCGCGAGTAGTCGGCGATCCATTCGGTGAGGCTGACGTCGCTGGCGAAGTCGGCCGAGTGGTCCTGCGCGTAGTAGCCGGGCTTGGCCTTCTCGGCCCACTTCACCGCGCCTTTCTGCGGCTGCAGTTCGCCCACCAGCAGCTTCATCAGCGTGGTCTTGCCGACGCCGTTCTCGCCGATGATCGCCACCTTCTCGCCCGCCTCGATGGCGATGGAGAACCTGTTGATCAGCGGCTTTTCCATGCCCTCGTAGCCGAAGCTGATGTTATCCACCTCGCAGGCCAGGCGGTGCAGCTTGTCCTTCTCGTCGTACTCGAAGCGGATCCACGGGTACTGGCGGCTGGAGGGCTTCACGTCTTCCGGCTTGAGCTTGTCGATCAGCTTCAGGCGGCTGGTGGCCTGCTTGGCCTTGGACTTGTTGGCCGAGAAGCGGCGCACGAACTCCTGCAGATCCTGGATCTTTTCCTTGGCGCGGGCGTTGGCGGCCGACTGGCGCTCGCGCGCCATGGTCGAGGCTTCCATGTAGTCGTCGTAGTTGCCCGGGTAGATGGTGATCGTGCCGTAGTCCAGGTCGGCCATGTGGGTGCAGACCTGGTTCAGGAAGTGGCGGTCGTGCGAGATGATGACCATCGTGCAGTCGCGGTTGTTGAGCACGTCCTCGAGCCAGCGGATGGTGTTGATGTCGAGGTTGTTGGTCGGTTCGTCCAGCAGCAGGATGTCCGGGTTGGCGAACAGCGCCTGCGTGAGCAGCACGCGCAGCTTCCAGCCCGGCGCGACCGCGCTCATCGGCCCGTTGTGGAGTTCGGTCGGGATGCCGACGCCCAGCAGCAGCTCTCCGGCGCGTGCTTCGGCGGTGTAGCCGTCGTATTCGGCGAACTTGCCTTCGAGTTCGGCCGCGTGCATGTAGTCTTCTTCGGTGGCCTCGGGGTTGGCGTAGATCGCGTCCTTTTCCGCCATGCAGGCCCACATCTCCTCGTGGCCCATCATCACCACGTCGAGCACGCGCTTGTCCTCGTAAGCGAACTGGTCCTGGCGCAGGTAGGCCATGCGCTCGTGCGGGTC
>JAFEFM010000541.1 GCA_018240585.1 Pseudomonadota bacterium | reverse complement strand
GGTGCTGGGCGGCATCGGCGGTTTCGGCGCGTTGTTCGAGCTGTCGAAGAAGTACCGCGAACCGGTGCTGGTGTCCGGCACCGACGGCGTCGGCACCAAGCTCAAGCTCGCCTTTCAGTTGAACAAGCACGACACCGTCGGCCAGGACCTGGTGGCGATGAGCGTCAACGACATCCTGGTGCAGGGTGCCGAGCCGCTGTTCTTCCTCGACTACTTCGCCTGCGGCAAGCTCGACGTCGACACCGCCGCCGATGTGGTGAAGGGCATCGCTCAGGGCTGCGAGCTCGCCGGCTGCGCGCTGATCGGCGGCGAGACCGCCGAGATGCCGGGTATGTACCCGGCCGGCGAATACGATCTCGCCGGCTTCGCGGTTGGCGCGGTGGAGAAGGCCGACATCATCGACGGCAGCAGGATCGTGCCGGGCGATGTGGTGCTGGGTTTGGCCTCGAGCGGTGCGCATTCCAACGGCTATTCGCTGATCCGCAAGATCATCGACGTCGCCAGGCCCGACCTCGACGCCGACTTCCACGGCAGGAAGCTGCGCGACGTGGTGATGGAACCCACCCGCATCTACGTCAAGTCGTTGCTGGCGCTGATGCAGGCGATGCCCGGCGTGGTGAAGGGCATGGCCCACATCACCGGCGGCGGTATCACCGAGAACGTGCCGCGCATCCTGCGCGACGAACTCACCGCGCGCATCGACGCCGCGAGCTGGGCACTGCCGCCGCTGTTCCAGTGGCTGCAGAAGGAAGGCAACGTCGACATGCATGAGATGTACCGCGTGTTCAATTGCGGCATCGGCATGGCGGTGGTGGTGTCGGCCGGCGACGCCGATGTCGCGGTGGCCAAGCTCGAGGCCGCGGGCGAGACGGTGCATCGCATCGGCCGCATCGATGCGCGCAAGGACGGCGAGGCGCAGACCATCGTCGGCTGATCGGGTCCGGCCGGCGAGGCCGGCCGGCAGCATTTGTAGCAGGGGGAGAGCGGATGGCGATCAATGCGATACCTGTCGATCAGCGCGTCATCGACATCGATTCGCGGCGCTTCGCTTCGATCGAGAAGGCCATCGTCGAGCTCATCACCAACTGCGACGACAGCTACGGCCGGCTGGAGCGGGCCGGGCTGCCGGTCGGTGGCCGCATCGCCGTGCAGTACGAGCGCCACCGCCGCGGCGCGCTGCTGACGGTGGCCGACGAGGCCGAGGGCATGGCCTTCGACCAGGCCTGCCGCATCCTCAGCTACGGTGGTGCCCACAGTGCGCTTGCGCAGGGCCTGGAAGGCGGGCGTGGCTATTTCGGGCGCGGCCTCAAGCAGGCGATCTTCGGCCTGGGCTGCGGCTGGATCGAGACCATTCACGCGGGACGTTTGTCGCGCATCGAGCTGTTCCGCGGCGAGGATGGCGGCTACCTCTACGATGACGGCGGGCACGACCGCGAGGTGACCGCCGGCGATCGCGAGCGCCTGGGCATCGCGGCCGACGGCACGCGCGTGGCGATTGTCGTCGAAAGCCCGCAGGCCAGCATCTCGCAGTTCGGCGCGCTGGTGCAGTCGCTGTCCAACAACTTCTACCTGCGGGATCTGCTCGCACGCCGGCAGGTCGGGGTGGCGCACCTGAAGGACGGCGTGGAGATCGAACGCAGCGGCCCGGTGCGCTTCGAGGAGCCGCCTTCGGTCGTGCTGCTCGGCCCCGAGCTCAAGGGCCAGTTCCAGCACGAACGGCAGACCCATTCCTTCACCCTGACCCTCAAGCGCGCGCTGGATGCCGAACTCACGCCGCGTGGCGACGAGCGCACCAACGGCCTGGTGGTGGTGTCGGGCACGGCGGTGCTGGATTGCCAGTTGTTCGACTACGAGAACCAGGTCGGCACCGAATACCTGTTCGGCACGGTGAGGTGTCCGGCGCTGGTCGAGAAGCTCGCGCAGGGCGTCGCCGTCATCAGCGACGAGCGCGCGGGGCTGAACCCGAAGGAGCCTTTCGTCGCTGCCTTCTATCGCGCGGTCAGCAAGATGATCGCGCCCTGCGTGATGGCCGAGCAGGAGAAGCTCAGGCACCTCGAGCGGGCCACCACCTCGGGGCGCACCGCGCATCTGATCCAACACCTGCTGCAGCGCATGAACCTGGCCGCGATCCACGATTTCGGCATCGTGCATCCAGCGGCGGTCGGCGCGGCGGAGGGCCGGGACGGCACGACCGGCAGCACCGATGCGGCGGAAGACCGCGCCGCCTTGCGCTTCTCCACGCCGTTCTACTACCGCAGGCCGAACCACCCGTTCCACGTGCGGCTGCTGGTCGATCCGCAGCAGCTTGGCGCCGACGCGGTGCTGAGCATCGAGGCGACGACGAGCGAAGGGCTCAGCCTCGCGCCGCTGCCGAAGGAGTTGCCGGTCCGCGCCCTGGGCGACGACCCATGCATCGAATGGACTGCAACCGGCGCCGCGTCCGGCGACCGCGGCGAGATCGTCGTGCGCGTCGGCGGCTATCTGGCATGGTGCGAGATCGTCGTTGCGGAACAGGCCGCCCATCAGGCACATCGCGGACATCAGGCCTGCGTGCATGCGGTCGGGCATCGCGTGACCCGGGATCATGGCGAGGCAATGTTCACCGGCTACGAGTTCCGTTACCTCGGCAGGGAGCAGGACAGGGCGGTCTATAGCGCCGCGGAGCGCAAGATCATCATCAACACTGCCGCACCAACCGTGCAGTTGTACGTCGATGGCCGCGGCAACTTCCGCGATTCGGCGCGGCTGCTGCTCGCCGAGCTATTCCTGGACGTGATCGCCGACGAGCTGGCGCGCCACCGCATCCGCCGCGGCGGGCATGAAGGCGACGTCGAGGCATTCCTCGCCGCCAAGCGCGAGATCGTGTGCCGCTACGGCAGCGACATCCATCTGTCGTTGATGGGCGGCTGACGCAGGGCGCGCGACGTGCATGCCGGGGCGGCCGTGAGCCTGCACCAGTTGGCGGGATGTCAGGCCGGCCGCTGCCGGTAGTGGAGACCGATGATGAGCAGTTCATCGCACCCCGATGCCGAAGAGGATCGCTTCGATCTTCGCCGCTTCGTCGAGGCACAGCAGGGAATCCACGAGCAGGCGCTGATGGAGATCCGGGCCGGGCGCAAGCGCTCACACTGGATGTGGTTCGTCTTTCCGCAGATCGCCGGCCTGGGCCTCAGCCCCACGGCCACGTACTACGCCATCCGTAGCCTCGCCGAGGCGCAGGCCTACCTGCGCCAT
Organism: Pseudomonadota bacterium; assembly: GCA_018240585.1. Taxonomy (GTDB): domain Bacteria; phylum Pseudomonadota; class Gammaproteobacteria; order Burkholderiales; family Rhodocyclaceae; genus Thauera. Next base: position 23,615 of record JAFEFM010000541.1, on the reverse strand, counting down.
CCGCTGCTGGGGCCGCGCCTGGTGGAGTGCGCGCAGGCAGTGCTGGAGGTGCAGCGGCGCTCGGCGGACGACATCTTCGGCTATCCGGATGTGCTCAAGCTGAAGTCGTCGATGACGCTGTTCGCGGCGCTGCCGCAGTCGGCCCCCGTCTTTGCCGAGGTGCTGGCGCGCCATTACGGCGGCAGCCGGGACGACAGAACGCTGGAACTGCTCGGACGCGCGGCTCACGACGCGTCCGGCGGTGCGTAATCGCCCCCGCCGCCGCAATGACTGCGCTTGCCGCGGAACCGGACAGCCTTGGCGTTTGTCCTTAAACTTCGACATTCGCCGCGCAGGCTGGCGGCGGGGCTGCCTCAGCCCCGCCGCGCGCCATCCTGTCCTGCACGATCCACGACGTTCCCCTTGCGCTCCCCTTCATGCCATCCAGCCGTCATCTCGTAATCGTCCTCAGTCTGGCCGGCCTCATCGGCCTCGGCGCCCTCGCCTGGTATGGCAATCACCGCCCATCCGGTGCCGCCGCGCCATCCGCGGCGACTTCCAGCGCGCCCGCAGGCAGCGGCACATCTGCCGCGGGCGGGCAGGCGGCGCAGGGTGGGCCGGTGCTGGTCGAGGTGCGGGCCGTCGAGCAGCGGGCGGTGGCCGACGATGTCACCGCCGTCGGTTCGCTGGTGTCGAACGAATCCGTCGTGCTGCGCCCCGAGGTGGCGGGGCGGATCTCGGCAATCCGCTTCCGCGACGGCGCCGTGGTGAAGAAGGGTGACGTGCTGGTCGAGCTCGACGCTGCGGTGCAGCGCGCGGAACTGCAGCAGGCGCAGGCCAGCCTGAGGCTGGCGGACGCCAACATCCGCCGCACCGAGGACCTGTTCGCGCGCAAGTTCGTCAGCCAGAGCAGCCTCGACACGGCGCGCTCGCAGCTGGAAGTCGCGCGCGCGACCACCGCGCTGGCGCAGGCGCGGCTGGAGCGCACGCAGATCCGCGCGCCTTTCGCTGGCGTCGTCGGCATCCGTGACGTGAGCCCCGGCCACTTCGTGAAGGATGGCGACGCGCTGGTCAATGTCGAGGACATCGCCACGCTGAAAGTCGATTTCCGCCTGCCCGAGCTTTACCTCGGGCGCATCCGTCCCGGCCAGACGCTGGAAGTGAGCAGCGACGTGCTGCCGGGCGAGCGCTTTGCTGCCACGGTGGATGCGATCAACCCGCTGGTGGATGCGCAGGGCCGCGCCGTCGTGCTGCGCGCCCGCTTGCAGAACGCGCAGGGACGGTTGCGCCCCGGCATGTTCGTGCGCGTGCGCCTGATCCTCGACCAGCGTGCGGATGCGCTGCTGGTGCCGGAAGAGGCGCTCGTACCGGCGCCCGGCAATGTGCAGTTCGTCTATCGGGTGGCGGAGGGCAAGGCGCAGCGCACCGAGGTGAAGACCGGCATGCGACGGGATGCGATGGTCGAGATCGTCGCCGGCTTGTCGCCCGACGCCCTGGTGGTGACCGCCGGCCAGCTCAAGTTGCGCGACGGCGTGCCGGTGCAGATCGTGCAGCGGGAAGCGCGAGCCGAGGGGGCGTCGCCGGCCGCGGCAGCGCAGGCGCCGGTCACTCGCTGAGGGAAAAGGCCATGGTGCTGTCCGAGATCTGCATCAAGCGTCCGGTGTTTGCCACGGTGCTGTCGCTGCTGGTGCTGCTGGTCGGGCTGATGGCGTTCTCGCGCCTGACGGTGCGTGAATATCCGAACATCGACGAGCCGGTGGTGACGGTGGACACCACCTACACCGGCGCCAGCGCCGAGATCATCGAATCGCAGGTCACCAAGCCGCTGGAGGATTCCCTCGCCGGCATCGAGGGCGTGGACGTGCTGTCGTCGATCAGCCGCCAGGAGCGCAGCCAGATCACGGTGCGTTTCCGCGTCGAGCGCAATGCCGACAGCGCCGCCGCCGACGTGCGCGACCGCGTGTCGCGCGTGCGCAAGCGCCTGCCCGACGACATCGACGAGCCGGTGATCGCCAAGGTGGAGGCCGACGCCAATCCCATCATCTGGGTGGCGTTCTTCTCCGACCGGCACAGCCCGCTGGAGATCAGCGACTTCGCCAACCGCGTCGTCAAGCCGCGCATGCAGACACTGCCGGGTGCGGCCGATGCGCGCCTGTTCGGCGAGCGTCGCTACTCGATGCGGATCTGGCTGGACCGCGACCGCCTCGCCGCCTTCAAGCTCACCGCGCAGGACGTCGAGGATGCGATCCGCCGCCAGAACGTGGAACTGCCCGCCGGCCGCATCGAAAGCGAGAAGCGCGAGTTCGCAGTGGTGGCACGCACCGACCTGGCCGAGCCGGCGGCGTTCGAGGCGATCGTCGTGCGCCAGCCGGCCACACCCGACGGCTATCCGGTGCGCATCCGCGACATCGGGCGGGTCGAAGTCGCGGCGCAGGACGAGCGCACGGCGGCGCGCTTCATGGGCAAGCCGGCGGTGTCGATCGGTCTGGTCAAGCAATCGACCGCCAATCCGCTCGACGTCAAGCGTGCGCTCGACGACATGATGCCGCGCCTGCAGGCGGAGTTGCCCGAAGGCATGACGATGGCGATCGCCAACGACACCACGGTGTTCATCGACCGCTCGATCGCCTCAGTGTTCTCCACGATCTGGGAGGCGGTGATCCTGGTCGCCGTGGTATGTCTGTTCTTCCTGCGCAACTGGCGCGCGATGCTGGTGCCGCTGGTGACGATCCCGGTGTCGCTGGTGGGGGCGTTCACGCTGATGTTCGCCTTCGGCTTTTCCATCAACACGCTGACGCTGCTGGCGCTGGTGCTGGCGATCGGCCTGGTGGTCGACGACGCGATCGTGGTACTCGAGAACATCTACCGCCACGTCGAGGAAGGCATGCCGCCGCTCGCCGCTGCGTTCAAGGGCGCGAAAGAGATCGGTTTCGCGGTGGTGGCGATGACGATCACGCTCGCCGCGGTGTATGCGCCGGTCGCCTTCATGACCGGGCGCACCGGCAAGCTGTTTACCGAGTTCGCACTGACGCTGGCAGGCGCGGTGATCGTGTCGGGCTTCGTCGCGCTGACGCTGTCGCCGATGATGTGCTCGAAGCTGCTGCGCCACGAGCCCTGGCATGGCCCGATCTACAACGGCATCGAGCGCTTCCTGACCTGGATGACCGAGGGCTACCGCGCCGTGCTGCAGCGTGCCTTGAATGCGCGCTGGCTGGTGATGCTGGCTTTCTTGGCGGTGGCGGGCAGTGCAGGCGTGCTGCTGGGCCAGCTCAAATCGGAGCTGGCGCCGCTGGAGGATCGCGGCCGGGTGATCGGCATCTTCAGCGGGCCGGAAGGGGCGACGATCGACTACCTCGGCCGCTACGCGAAGGAGATCGAGGACATCTACGCCGCGCTGCCCGAAGTCGACCGCTACCTGGTGATCGCCGGCAACCCGACGGTGTCGCAGGGCATCTCCTTCGTCGGCTTCAAGGACTGGAAGGCGCGCAGCCGCAAGGCGAGCGAGATTGCCGCGGAATTGCAGCCCAGGCTGCGCGCCATCCCGGGCGTGAATGCCTTCCCGGTGCAGCCGGCGTCCTTCGGCCAGAGTCCGCGCTCACGCCCGGTGAGCTTCGTCATCACCACGTCGGAGTCGTACGACGAACTCGCGCGTCTCACCGAGCGCATGCTCGACGAGATGCGCAGCAATCCCGGTTTCCTGTCGCCGGACACCGACCTCAAGCTGACCTTGCCCGAGCTCGCGGTGGACGTCGATCGCGACCGCGCCGCCGACTTGGGCGTGCCGGTCGACGTGATCGGGCGCACGCTGGAGACGATGCTCGGCGGCCGCCAGGTGACGCGTTACAAGCAGGAGGCCGAGCAGTACGACGTGATCGTGCAGGTGGCGGCCGACAGCCGCGTGGGGCCGCGCGATATCCACGACATTTTCGTGCGCTCGAAGAGCGGGCAGATGGTGCCGCTCGCCAGCCTGGTGAAGGTGCACGAATCGGTGGCGCCACGCGAGCTGAACCACTTCGGGCAGCGCCGCGCGGTGACGATCTCGGCCAACCTGGCGCCGGGCTATGCCATGGGCGAGGCATTGAAGTGGATGGAGGACACCTCGGCGCGCATCCTGCCGCCCGGCTTCGGCACCGATTACGACGGCCAGTCGCGCGAGTTCAGGACGAGTTCGTCCAGCCTGGCGCTGGCCTTCGTGCTGGCGCTTGCCTTCATCTATCTGGTGCTGGCGGCGCAGTTCGAGAGCTTCCGCGACCCCTTCATCATCATGCTGACCGTGCCGCTGTCGATGGCCGGCGCGCTGCTCGCCCTGTGGCTGACCGGCGGCACGCTCAACGTGTATAGCCAGATCGGCCTGGTGACGCTGGTGGGCCTGATCACCAAGCATGGCATCCTGATCGTGGAATTCGCCAATCAGCTTCGCGATGGCGGCGTCACGCTGCGTGATTCGGTGGTGGAGGCTGCGGTGCTGCGTCTGCGCCCCATCCTGATGACCACCGGCGCGATGGTGCTGGGCTCGGTTCCCCTCGCCCTCGCCACCGGCGCAGGAGCGGAAAGCCGGCAGCAGATCGGCTGGGTCATCGTCGGCGGACTGCTGCTGGGCACCTTCTTCACGCTCTTCGTGGTGCCCACCGTCTATACGCTGCTGGCTCGCCGCGAGCGCGAGGCGGTCGATGCCGCAGTGCCGTCCGCGGCGTCGGCGTGAACGGCCGGCGCATCGCGGCATCCGCAAAAACCGAGCCCCGCGCGCAGACGGCGTCCGCGGCGGGGCTCCTCGCGGCGTCGAGGCCGCACTGCGTGCGCAGCTGATTATGTCGCCGCTGCCTGCCACTTCCTCAGGATCGCGTACATCTGATCCTTGAGCAGCAGCTTCTCCTTCTTCAGAACTTCCACTTCTTCATGGGTGGCATGCTCGACATGAGATTCGATGTTCTTGATCCGCTGGTCGAGCTCGTTGTGCTGGTCGAACAACTGCACGAAATGGCGGTCGCTGGTCTTGAGCTGGGTGATCAGGTCGCGGTACTCGGGAAACATCGGCACACTCCTCTGGAATGGGTTGACGGCAAGCTGGAATGTGAGCCTTCGACTCCACTCTACTCCGGGGCACGCCCGCGTGCCAGCCGGCACCCGTCTCAGCCAAACAGGTAAGGGAACAGCCGCTGCCGCTCCTCGGCGGTCAGCGCCTCCATGCGCCGGATGTTGCGCTCGGGAATGCCGTCCACATCGGGGAAGTGCTCGATGGCCTTCTCCAGGCTTTCCTCCCGGATGATGTGCAGCAGGGGCCAGGGCGAGCGGTTGGTGAGGTTGCCGGCGTCGTCCGGCGCGCTGTCGGCGAACTGATAGTGCGGATGAAAGCTCGCCACCTGAAGCTCGCCTTCCCAGCCGAACTGCTCGAGCCACAGGTCCACCGCGTCGAGGAAGTCGTTGTATTCGGCGAAGTCTTCCAGCATGTGCGGGATCGCCAGCAGCGTGGTCTCCAGTTCGGCGACCGGAGTGTCGGAGAGGTGCTCGAGTTCGTGCTGCAGGTCGTCGAGCAGCGCCTCTTCCGTGCGCGCGTGGCTGACGACGATGCGCACGCGGTTCTCATTGCGCGGCTTCGCGGCGAAGGGGCAAAGGTTGAGGCCGATGACGACGTCGTCGAGCCAGGTGCGCACGTCGTCGATGATCTGCTGGTCCATGAGCGTGTTCTTCCTTGCTTGTGAATTCAGTGGTCGAGCAGGCGCTGCGCGGCATCGCGCACTGCCCCTGGCAGGTCCGCCCGCATGCAATCGAGTTCCACCAGTTCAGGCCAGGTTTCGCGGAACTGGCGCTGCCAGGTGAGCTGGCGCTTGGCAAGCTGTCGCGTGGCGGCGATGCCCTTGAAGCGCAGCGTGTCGCGGTCGATCTGGCCGTCGAGGAATTCCCAGGCCTGCCGGTAGCCGACGCAGCGCATCGACGGCATGCCTGGTTCCAGCCGGTACTTCGCACGCAGCGCGCGCAACTCGTCGACGAGGCCGGCGGCGAGCATGGCGTCGAAGCGCTGCGCGATGCGCGCGTGCAGCACGCCGCGATCGGACGGCGCCAGCGCGATCGGCAGCAGGCGGCACGGCAGCGTGTCATCTTCCCGCCTGGCGTAGCTGTCGGCCAGCGGCCGGCCGGTGACGCGCACGATTTCCAGCGCGCGCTGGATGCGCTGCGCGTCGGTTGGCTCCAGGCGCGCCGCAGCGGCCGGATCAAGCGTTGCCAGTTCGGCATGCAGTGCCGACCAGCCACGCACGGCGGCGTCCTCATCGATGGCGCGGCGCAGGTCGGCGTCGGCCGGCGGCAGATCGGACAAGCCATCGCGCAAGGCCTTGAAATACAGCATGGTGCCGCCGGCCAGCAACGGAATGCGCCCGCGCGCTGTGATCTCGCCCATCAGACGGACGGCGTCGGCGCGGAAGCGGGCGGCGGAATACACGTGCTCGGGCGACACGATGTCGATCAGGTGGTGCGGGCAGCTCGCCAGCTCCGCGGCGCTGGGCTTCGCCGTGCCGATGTCCATGTCGCGATACACCAGTGCCGAATCGACGCTGACGATCTCAACCGGCAGCGCGTGCGCCAGGGCCAGCGCGCATGCGGTCTTGCCGCTCGCGGTAGGGCCAAGCAGAAGCAGGGCGGGCGGCAGGCCGGAGTCTCGGCAGGCAGGGCGCGCAGGAGTAGGCACGGTGTGGCGATCGAGTTGACAGGCGCGGCATTATCCGCCGGCGCGGGCCGTGGGCGCAAAGGCCGGCGCGCTACGCCTGCCGGCGTGGCATCGGCGAGGGCAGGTCCGGCGGAGATCTCGTGCGGAAAGTGCCCTCCGGCCGCAGCCGGCATGGATTCGGTCCCTCGTGCGCATTACCTCGTCACCTGCGGCAATGACCCGTTATATGCGAAAAGCATTTATGCTGACGCTCTCCCAATTCGAGGTCGATCATCATGTCCCGACGCGTCCCGGCCCTTGCGCTGAACCTGCTCGCGGTTGCGCTACTCTCCGCGCTGCCCTTCGTTGCCAGCGCGGCCGCGTCGGCGGACGGCACTTCGGCCCTGCCGGAAGTGACTGCGGACGCTGCGCCCGCGCTGATGCTGGCGCAGCGCTGGGACGATGCGCTTGATCCTGCCCGGTACTGGGTCAGCGAGAAGCTGGACGGTGTACGTGCGCACTGGGACGGAAAACGGCTGCGATTCCGCAGCGGGTTGCCGATTCCAGCCCCATCCTGGTTCGTCGCGGCCTTGCCTGCGCGTCCGCTCGACGGCGAACTTTGGCTGGGGCGCGGGCAGTTCGAAGCGCTGTCCGGCATCGTGCGGCGCGACTCGCCCGACGATGCGCAATGGCGCAAGGTTCGCTACATGATCTTCGATCTGCCGGGCGATCCGGGCACATTCACCGAGCGCGTGCAGCGCATCGATGCTGTCATTGCCGGTCAGGGCAAGAGCGCGCCCTGGCTGCAGGCCGTGCCGCAGTTTCGCGTGCGTGATCGCACCGCCCTTGCGGCACGCATGGCCGCGATCGTCCAGGCCGGTGGTGAGGGCCTGATGCTGCACCACGTCGATGCGTCATGGGTGCCCGGCCGCAGCGAAGCCCTGCGTAAGCTCACGCCGTGGCTCGATGCCGAGGCGCGTGTCATCGCCCATGTGCCGGGCAAGGGGCGGCTTGCCGGCAGCGTCGGCGCGCTGCTGGTGGAAGCCTCCGATGGCCGGCGCTTTCGCATCGGATCCGGGCTCAGTGATGCGGTCCGACGGAAGCCGCCGCAGATCGGCGCAATGGTGACTTACCGTTACCGCGAACTGACCGGGCAGGGGCTGCCGCGCTTTCCGCGCTTCCTTCGCGAGCGCGTGCTGCCGTGAGATGTGGTGCCGATGCCACGGTGTGGCGTTCTGCACAAAAATGAGGCGATGTTCTGATCGTCTTGTGAATCATCCACTTGCCACTGTTATCCACAGCTTTTCCCGGGTGGTGTTCACGTCGGTTGGGGAAAACGCGGATCCATCCAGATCCTCGCGTCAGGGCATGGCGCCGCGACGCGCGAGCACCCTGGCTGCGACGCACCAGCTGTTCCAGATGTACGTTGGCGATGCAGTGGACTTTTCTGCTCAGAGGAGTAATCTGAAATCGAAGCCTGACCGACGGTTGGTCGGGCCTCCCCGAAACAACCAACTGGAGGCTGAATGATTGAAAATCCGCCGCAGTTCGAAGAGATGACCGAGTAGCACCCGAACGGCAAATTGCCGACTGCCTTGGCGCGAAGTCCCAAGGCCGAAGATTCGCGAAGCCCATGTCTAGCAAACATGGGCTTCTTGCTTTGGTGCTCGCGTTATTGCGAGCGCATGGGCTGGGCCCGTGCCCGCCAATGACCAACTGCATTGCACAATTCGCAGGCGGAGGCCGATTCCCCTTTGCCGTGAATCACTTGGGGCACTTGTGCACAGCTTATCCCGGCATTCATTCACGGCATCTGGGGAAAAGGCGCTGCCCTGTGAATTGGCTGGGTGCTGCGCAGGGCGAGGGGGAGATATGATCATCCGGTCAGAACGCACGGTTGGGGCGTGACATGCAATCGATGAGGCGGCTCCCGGTATCGCGACGCGCGTTGCCAGCGCTGGTTGCCGGGGCTCTTGCTCTATGCGCACCCGTTTGGACGATGGGCGGCGATGCGGTCTATCGGTGGGTGGATGTCAATGGCCGGGTAAATTACGGCAGCCAGCCGCCGCCCGGGGTCAAGGCCGAACTGCTGGAGCGTGGCGGTGTCACGGTGGTGCCGGCGGCGCCAGCCCGAGCGGCGGGGGCGAACGACACGACGCGTCGCATTGAGCGTCTGGAGTCGGCGCTCGAGCAGGAGAAGCGTTTGCGGCGCGAGGCCGAGGAACGGGCCGAAGGCGAACGCGACGCGCAGGAGCAGGCACTCCGTGCGCGAGAGAAGGCACGGGCGGAGTGCGAGGCCCGCTTTCGCGAGCCTTGCGACGAGGAAGGGAATCCCCGCAGCACGGGGTACATCGTGGTTCCGCCGCGCAGCTTCCACCCTCTGCGTCCGCCGCGCGATGGGCATTGGCCACGCCACGATGACGACGATTACCGCCCGGTCGAGCGTCCGCCACGCCAGCGGCAGACCCAGCCGGCACTGGATGGCATGCCCAAGCCGGTGCTGCCGATCAACCCGGATCGTTCGACGCAGGCGCCGCGGCCGGCCGAGCGCCGGCTGCCTTCGCGCCAGGTGGATGATTGACCAGGCCGCAAGGGCGTCCAGTCTGGTTGCAGCGATGGGAAATCGTGGGGGGATCGGCGTCCGGGTGGGCAGGACCTACTGACCGCGCATGAAGAAGCGGTCGAGGTCGGCCATGGTGAGCTGGGTCCAGGTGGGGCGGCCGTGGTTGCACTGGTCGGCGCGCTCGGTGGCTTCCATGTCGCGCAGCAGCCCGTTCATTTCCGGAATCGTCAACTGGCGGTTCGCGCGTACCGCGCCGTGGCAGGCCATCGTCGCCAGCAACTCGTTGCGGCGGGTGGTGACGACCTCCGAGGCGGGGAATTCGCGCAACTCCTCCAGCAGCTTGCGCATCAGTTCGGCGATGGGGGCGCTGGCGAGCAGCGCCGGCACGCTGCGTACAGCCAGTTCCTGCGGGCCGGCAGCCGACACTTCGAAGCCCATCCCGGCAAGCACGTCGGCGCATTCATCGACGGCAGCCATGTCCTTGGCGCTGACAGAGAACACTGCCGGGATCAGCAGCCGCTGCACCGAGGGCCGGCCGTCGAGCACGGTCTTGAGCTTCTCGTACAGGATGCGCTCGTGCGCAGCATGCATATCCACAAGGATCAGGCCGGCGGCGTTCTGTGCGAGGATGTAGATGCCGTGCAACTGGGCGAGCGCGTAGCCCAGCGGCGGCGCGATGTCGCCGGCGGGCAGCGAGGGCGCTGACATGGGGGCGGCGGAACCTGCCATTGGCGCCGCGCCGGTGGCCGCGCTGCGTGCAATGGCGGCGAAATCGAAGTACGAACGGCTGGCCGACTCCATGGCGAGGCGGCCTTGTTGTGGCGCTGACGCGGGCCAGATCCTTGAATTGCCCGCTGCCTGGGATGTCGCCGGGGCGGCCGCCGCGCCGCCAATTTCGGTCCCGCCAAAGCGCGGCGTAGCCGACGCGCCCGCGATGGCGCTCCCTGCCGATGCGGGATTGTCACCCGCCAGCGCTGCGCCGGATTCGGCCAGCACCCGCTTCAGCGCGTGATACACGAACTGATGCACCGCGCGGGCTTCCCGAAAGCGAACCTCGATCTTGGCGGGATGCACGTTGACGTCCACCCCTGCGGGGTCGAGCTCCAGGAACAGCACATAGGCCGGATGGCGGCTGCCATGCAGGATGTCGGCGTAGGCCTCGCGCACCGCATGGGCGAGCAGCTTGTCGCGCACGAAGCGACCATTGACGAAGAAGTACTGTGCGTCGCGGCTCGCGCGCGAATAGGCGGGCAGCGAAGCGAAGCCGGTGAGGCGCAGGACGCCGCCCTCGGCCTGCACTTCGCGCGCATGCAGCAGGAAGTCGTCGCCCATCAGCGCGCCGATGCGCGCGAAAGGCGCCCCTGGCGGCAGGCGATGAATCACGCGGCCGTTGTGCGACAACTGCATGCCGACGTCGGGGCGTGCGAGTGCGACGCGGCGGAACATCTCGTCGCAGTGGGCGTACTCGGTGCCTTCGGACTTCAGGAACTTGCGCCGCGCCGGGGTGTTGTAATAGAGATCGGCAACGTCGACCACCGTGCCCTGGTTCAGGGCTGCCGGCGCAGTCTGGCGGTCGCTGCCGTCGATGCGCCAGGCGTGCGCCTCGCCTTCTCCGCGGCTGGTGATGGTGGTGCGCGCCACCGCGGCGATCGCCGCCAGCGCCTCGCCGCGAAAACCCATCGTTCCCACGCGCTCGAGGTCGTCGAGGCTGGCAATCTTGCTGGTGGCGTGTCGCTCCAGCGCGAGCGCGAGATCCTCGCGGCCGATGCCGCAGCCGTCGTCGGCCACGCGGATACGCCGCACGCCGCCCTGCTCGAGTTGCACCTCGATGGCGCGCGCGCCGGCGTCGACCGCATTCTCCAGCACCTCCTTCAGTACCGAAGCCGGCCGCTCGACCACCTCGCCGGCGGCAATCTGGTTGATCAGCAGGTCTGAAAGGCGTTGGATGACGGTCATCGAGGCGGCGTTCCGGTTACAGGCGGTCGATTATACGGGCGCCGCCCGGGCAGACCGCCCGCTTCGCCTCCGGTATCATGGCTGTGAGACCGCGCAGAGGGCGCCAGCCGATGGCACGTTCAGAAGGCAGGGGATGCGTTCCGGACGGCCGCCACATCGTGCTGTGGATACTGGCCGGCGCGATGGTTGCATGCGCTTCGCCGGGCTCGGCTCCGAGGCCGGGAAAGCTATCCAACTATGCACCGCAGCATCTGCTCAAGAGCGATTTCAATCGCGTCGCGGAGGCGCACCAGCAGCAGATCTTCGCCAGTCTGAGACGGCTGGCGGTGAAGCTGTACAAGCGCAACCCGCGCGAATGGCGCAAATCGGGCGCAGACAACATCGACGCCGCGGTGGCGCGCATCTTCGATGCGCCGCATCGCTGGCGTTTCGAGTCGCTGGGCAACCGCCGCGACCTCGATGCCCTGCGGGTGGCGCTGCACCCGGAGTTTCGCGGCGACCGCGTACAGGCCTTCGTCGTCGGCCTGGGCAGCATGGTGCAGACGGCCTTCGGCGATCGGGACGAATTCTTCATGCTGGATGCTCTCGACGCGCAGCGCCTCTACAATGCTGCCCGCAACGTCGAGATCGCGGCGTGGAAGCTCGCGGCGGCGCGAGACGAGCGGGGAGAGTTGCTGCTGCTGTCCAACCAGCCGGGCGACGCCGTTCATCCGGAGGCCAACCTGAGTTTCGAGCGTGAATTCGGCCGCGTCATCGGCTCGCTCGACACCCTCACCGACATCGTCGAGGAACAGACGGAACGCACCGTCACCCGCGTGGTCCAGAACTTGGCGACAGCCGTATTCCTGCCGATACCCTGATCCGGTCGGCAATCATTCTCAGTACCGTCTTGCAATGAAGTCCATCGTTATCCTCATTTCCGGTCGTGGCAGCAACATGGAAGCCATCGTGCGCGCGGAGATCCCCGGCGTACGCATCGCCGCGGTCGTCAGCAATCGGCCCGACGCCTCCGGACTGTCCTTCGCCGCCGAGCGCGGGATCACCTGCGCCGTCGTCGACCACCAGCAGTTCGCGGATCGTGCTGCGTTCGATGCGGCACTGGCCGAAACCATCGACGGCCACCAGCCCGACCTCGTCGTGCTTGCCGGCTTCATGCGTGTGCTCACCGACGATTTCGTGCGTCGCTATGCCGGTCGCCTGATCAACATCCACCCTTCGCTGCTGCCTGCTTTCCCGGGACTGCACACGCATCGGCGGGCGCTGGAGGCGGGCGTGCGGGTCCATGGTGCCACCGTGCATCTCGTGACGCCGACGCTCGATTGCGGCCCCGTCGTCGTGCAGGCGGTGGTGCCGGTTCATCCGCAGGATGACGAAAGGACGCTGGCCGAGCGCGTGCTGGCGCAGGAGCACCGGATCTACCCGCAGGCGGTCCGCTGGTTCGCCGAGGGACGTCTGAGCGTGGACGCGAATGGCCGGGTGAGGCTGCGCGACGAGCGGCCGGACGAGTCGGCGTGGACGGTTCCCGCCCTCGAATGCTGAGCGGCGACGAGCGATGATGCGACGCACTGCAATTGCCGCGCTGGGGATTTCCGTGCTGCTGCACGGCGTGGCGCTGGTTGGCGGCGACTTCGCCTTCGCGCCCCGCGTCGAGCCCGAACTGCCGCCCGTCATGCAGGCGCGTCTGATTGAGCCCCCACCGGTGATTCAGCCGCCCGCACTGCCCCCTGACGTGCACTCGAAGGAGGCTCCCCGCGTGCAACCCAGGCCGCGTCCCAGGCCGGTCGCAAGGCCGCGCCCGGCCGCCGTGCCTGCGCCGGTGGCCATGGTGGCACCGTCGGACACAAAGACCGACGCCATGCCCGATGCGCCCGCACTGCCACCGGTGCCCGCCACTACCGATGAGGCGGTTGTGCCGGCCGCGCCGATGCAGGTTGCGGAGAAGGGCGTACAGGCCGACGAAGTCGACAGCGAAGGCTGGCCGGACCGCGGCAGCATCGTGTTCCGCGTGTTCATGGGCGACAAGGGTTTCGAGGTCGGGCAGGCCCAGCACCAGTGGTCGCACGACGAGCACAGTTACCGCATGGAAACGCTACTGCGGACCACCGGCCTGGTCGGCCTGATGCGCAGCCTGCACTACGTGCAGCGCAGCGAGGGCGAACTGGGCCCGCAGGGCCTCAAACCCTTGCGCTTCAGCGTCGAGCAGGGCGGCAAGAAGCCGGAAAGCGCCGATTTCGACTGGGCCGCGGGCCGTGTCAGCATCCGCCGCGATGGGCGCGAGCGGCGCTCGGCCGAGATCCGTCCGGGTGACCAGGACGTGCTCAGCCTGTGGCACCAGATCGGCATCGTCGGCGCGGCGGGCCTGCCGAAGACGATCATGGTGGTCAGCAACAAGGCCGCCAAGTCGGCTCTCCTCGAAGTGGTGGGCGCCGAGAACGCGAAATTGCCGATCGGACGGCTAGACACCCTGCGCCTGCGCGCGAGGGCCACCGACGGCAGCCTGACCATCGACATCTGGTTGGCGAAGAACTACGGCATGCTGCCGGTGCGCATCCGGCTGGTCGACGATGAAGGCGAATCGCTCGATCAGCAGGCGATCCAGTTGCGGCTGGCACCGCCGGCCGACGAAGCCGCGGTCGCAGGCCACGCGGTGGCAGCCGCGGCGGGTGAGCCGCAGATGATCGAACTCAAGGAAGAACCCCCGCCGCCTCCCGGGCTGCAGCAAGACCTTTACCGGAACTGATTCGAGGACATGGAAAAACACAGCAAGGGCGAGCGCCCCGCAAAGAAACCGAACGGCGGCGACGCCAAGGCCGACAAGGCAGCCGGCAAGGCCGAAGGTGCGGTGTCGCGCGCGCTTTTCATCCAGGCGACACAGGCGCTGGGCGCGGTGCTGAGTTTCGAGCATCCGGCCGACGCGGTGCTGTCGCGGCATTTTCGTGACAACCGCGAACTCGGCCACCGCGACCGCGCCTTCATCGCCGAGACCGTCTACGGCGTGCTGCGCCGCCTGCGCTGGCTGCGCCGCCTGGCCGGCGACCGCGCCACGCCGCGCGAGCTGCTGCTCGCCTGGTGCGCGCGCGGAGAAGGCTGGCCGATGCGAGCCTTCGAAGGCCTGGCCTCGGCGACCGAGCGCGACTGGCTGGCCGGCATCAAGGCGGCAGAACTGGAGCCCGGCTCGCTGGCCGAGCGTGCCGATTTGCCTGACTGGCTGGCCGATCGCCTGCGTGCCACGCATGACGAAGCTGCCCTGCTGGCGCTGGCGCACAGCCTGAATCGTCCGGCACCGCTGGACCTGCGCGTGAACGTGCTGAAGGCCGACCGTGACGCGGTGCTGGCGCGCCTGCGCGAGGACGGCATCGGCGCGGAGGCGGGCGCGCTGTCGCCGCAGGCCATCCGCCTGGCTGGCAAGCCGGCCTTGCAGAAGCACCCGCTGTTCCTGGACGGCAGCTTCGAGGTGCAGGACGCGGGCAGCCAGTTGCTCGGCCTGCTGGTGCAACCGAAGCGCGGCGAACTGGTGGTCGATTTCTGCGCCGGCGCTGGCGGCAAGACCCTGCAACTGGGGGCCATGATGCGCTCCACTGGGCGGCTGTACGCCTTCGACGTGTCGGACAAGCGCCTCGCCAAGCTCAAGCCACGCATGGCGCGTGCCGGGCTGAGCAATGTGCATCCGGTGCTGATCGCGCACGAGAACGACGCGAAGGTGAAGCGCCTCGCCGGCAAGGCCGATCGCGTGCTGGTCGATGCGCCGTGCAGCGGGCTCGGCACGCTGCGTCGCAATCCCGACCTGAAGTGGCGCCAGAGCGCAGCGGCGGTCGATGAGATGGTCGTCAAGCAGGGCGCCATTCTCGCCGCTGCGGCCAGGCTGGTGCGTCCCGGCGGCCGCCTGGTCTATGCGACCTGCAGCCTGCTTGCGGAGGAGAACGATGGCGTCGTCGATGCCTTCCTCGCCGCGCATCCGGAATTCCGGCCGCTGTCTGCGCAGGCCGTGCTCGAGAAGCAGGGCGTGCAACTGCAGACGGGCGAACGCCTGCGCTTGTCCCCGGCGGCGCACGACACCGACGGGTTCTTCGCTGCGGTGCTGGAGCGTAGTGCCGATGCCTGACCGACGAAGATTCGCGGCGGGCGCAGCGTGCCTGCTTGCGCTCGCTGCGGCGACGTCTGCGCTCGCCGGCCAGCGCTTCGAGGCGCGTGGTGAAGTGGAAGTGGCGTTCACTCCGCAAGACGATGCGGAAGGGCTCCTCATCGACGTGATTCGCGACGCGCGGCGCAGTCTCCTCGTCCAAGCCTACGCCTTCACCAGCCGCAACATCGCCGACGCCATGGTGGCGGCGAAAAGGCGCGGCGTGCGGGTCGAGGTGCTCGCCGACGCCGCGATGAACCGCCGCGCCAGGGGCAACGCGCTGCCGCGGCTGCTCGAGGCCGACATCCCGGTGGCGCTGGAAACCGACTACAACGCGGCGCACAACAAGGTGCTGATCGCCGATGCCGACGGCCCCGGCTGCACGGTGGTCACCGGTTCTTACAACTTCACCTGGTCGGCGCAGAACCGCAACGCCGAGAATCTGCTCGTGCTGCGCCGGCACTGCGCGCTGGCCGACGCTTACCGTGACAACTGGCAGCGCCATCGGGCTGCCGCCACCCCGATCAACCAGCTACCCTGGAGCCCATGACGATGGCAGGACCCGCGCAGCCCATCCCCGCAAGCGCCGAAGCCGTGACGACCGAATTCGCCTCGCTGTTGAGAAACATCTGGGACGATCTCCACGACCCCTTCGTGCTGTGGCAGGTGGGCGCGCTGCTGGCCTGTCTGCTGGGCGGCTGGCTGATACAACGCCTGGTGCGGCAACGGACCGGCGGCGCTGTCCTCGAGGACATGCACGCCGCGCTGCGTTTCGGCCGCAGTGGCCTGCGCCGGGTGGTGTTCCCGCTGTCAGCCCTGATCCTCGTGCTCATCACGCGCGCGGTGCTGGCGCAGTACCACAGGGTGCACCTGCTCGATCTTGCCGTGCCGCTGCTGTCGTCGATGGCGGTGATCCGCTTCGTCGTCTATACGGTGCGCCAGGCGGCAGGTGGCGCCTCGAGCTGGCTCGGCGGATTCGAGAAGACATTCGCGGCGTTGGTGTGGTCGGTGGTGGCGTTGCACATCCTGGGCTGGCTGCCTGCGCTGATCGACGTGCTGGAGGCGGTGTCCTTTTCCATGGGCAGCCAGAAGCTGACCTTGTGGATGGTGGTGCAGGGCCTGGTGATGGTGCTGCTGACCGTGCTCGTCGCCCTTTGGGTGGCAGGCTTGCTGGAGCGCCGCATCGTCGTCGCGAGCGGGCTGGATGCCAACATGCGCACCGTGCTCACCCGCATCACCAAGGCACTGCTGATCGTCGTCGCGGTGTTGGTGGCGCTGCCGATGGTGGGCATCGACCTGACCACGCTGTCGGTGTTCGGCGGTGCGCTGGGGGTAGGCCTCGGTTTCGGCCTGCAGAAGATTGCCGCCAACTACGTGTCGGGCTTCATCATCCTGCTCGACCGCTCGATCCGCATCGGCAACCTGATCACCGTCGGCAACGATCGCGGCGTGGTGCGCGAGATCACCACCCGCTACACGGTAGTGAAGGCCGGCAACGGCGTCGAATCCATCATCCCGAACGAAACGCTGGTCGGTTCGGTGGTGCAGAACGAGACGTTCAGCGACACGAAGGTGTCGTTGCCGATCTCGATCCAGGTCGGTTACGAAGTCGACGTTGAACGCGCGCTGGCGATCCTGGTCGAAGTTGCCGGTGCGCATCCGCGCGTGCTCGCCGAGCCTCCGCCCAAGGCCTTCCTCGTCGGCTTCGGCGAGAATGGGATCGACCTCAGGCTGCTGTGCTGGATCGCAGACCCGGAGGAAGGCACGCTGGGCATCACCTCCGCGATCAATCTGGAACTGTGGAGGCGTTTCAAGCGCGAAGGCATCAGCATTCCCTTCCCGCAGCGTGAGCTGCGGGTGCTGGGGCCGGTGGCGGTCAGTCTGCCGGACCGGGAGGCAGGTGCCGACGACGTCTTGCCCGGCAGGGCGTCACCGGATGGAATGCAGGCCCAGCCGGCGGCTTGAGTGCCGCGGCCCGGGTGGGCGGCTGGCTCCGGGCGCCGCATGTTTTTTCATATGCAGGAATCAAAAGGATATTGCAGCTAATGTACAGCGGGTTGTTCGATCTTCCGTGGTGGGGCTACGTTGTCGTGGCCCTGGCCCTCACGCATGTCACCATCGCCTCGGTGACCATCTTCCTGCACCGTCACCAGGCGCATCGCGCGCTCGACCTGCACCCCATCGCCAGCCACTTCTTCCGCCTCTGGCTGTGGCTGACCACCGGCATGGTCACCCGCGAGTGGGCGGCCATCCACCGCAAGCACCACGCCAAATGCGAGACCGAGGAGGATCCGCACAGCCCGCAGACGCGCGGCCTGCGCAAGGTCCTGTGGCAAGGCGCCGAGCTCTACCGTGCCGAGGCGAAGAACGCCGACACGCTGCAGCGCTACGGCCATGGCACGCCGGACGACTGGCTTGAGCGCAAGGTGTATCGGCATTCGGTGGTGGGTGTGTCGATCATGCTGGTCATCGATCTCGTCGCCTTCGGTGCCGTTGGCTTGACGATCTGGGCGGTACAGATGGTGTGGATTCCGTTCTGGGCAGCAGGCGTGGTCAATGGCATCGGACATTTCTGGGGCTATCGCAACTTCGACTGCGCCGATGCGTCGCGCAATCTGGTGCCCTGGGGCATCCTGATCGGCGGCGAGGAACTGCACAACAACCACCACAGCTTCGCCACCTCGGCCAAGCTTTCGGCGAAATGGTACGAATTCGACATCGGCTGGATGTACATCCGGCTGCTCGAGACGCTGGGGCTGGCCAGGGCCAAGAAGGTGATTTCGACGCCCAAGTTCGGCGAGCTCAAGCCGACACCCGACTTCGACACGTTGCAGGCCATCGTCACCTACCGCTACGACGTCATGACGCGCTACATGAGTGCACTGAAGCGGGTCTGCGCGGATGAGGTCGATCGCCTGAAGGCGAGTCAGGCTGGCCGCTTCGACGTCACCACGCTCAAGCGCTGGGTGCTCTCTGGCGAGGAGCGGCACTTGAAGGATGGTGAAAAGGAACAGTTGCGCGGCGTCGTTGCCAGCAGCCAGGCCTTGCTGACCGTGGTGACGATGCGAGAAGAGCTTACCGCGCTGTGGGCGCGCTCGAACGCGACGCGCGAACAACTCCTGGCGCAGTTGCACGACTGGGTGGCGCGTGCCGAGCAGAGCGGTATCGAGCAACTGCGCGAGTTCTCGCTGCGCCTGCGACGCTACGCGGTGTGATGTGCGCGAGCGGACCCGCCCGCGATTTCGGGGCCCGTCAGGCGCGCACGGCGTCCGCCCAGCAGTTGGGCGTCTCGTACAGTCGCACGCGTTCGAGGCGCAGGTGGTTGCCGTAGATGTCGCGGTAGGCCGGATCGAGGATGCGGAAGGCTTCTGCGGCGAGGTTCTCCGCGGTGGGCACCACATCCAGCACCACTGTCTTGTGGCCCGGCACGCTGGCGAGAAAGTCGGCGACCAGCGTGTCGCCCCGATAGACGAGAAAGGCGTGGTCCCACTGGCCGACCACCAGTTCGTTGGCGATGCGCTTCACGTCGGCGAAGTCCATCACCATGCCATTGACCGGCAAGCCGTCGGCTTTGATGATCTCGCCCGACAGCGTCACTTCGATCGCATAACGGTGGCCGTGCAGATGGCGGCATTGGCTGGCGTGATCGGGAATGCGGTGTCCGGCATCGAATTCGAGACGGCGGGTGATGCGCATGGTGAACCTCGGTTTCAGGGCGCCGGATTATACCATCCCGGCAGCAGCCTCCCGTTTGGCCCTGCTTGCAAGTGATTGAGCAAACGATGATTTCTGATCCTTCCCGGGCTGCAATTCCGCTTTCCGTGCGCAATCATGACCGCGACCTTGCCGGCCTGACCTACGTCTATCCGGTGTTGTCACGGCGTGCGGGCGGTGTGTCGGTGGGGATCAACCTCAATCCGAACAATGCCTGCAATTGGCACTGCGCCTACTGCCAGGTGCCCGGCCTGGTGCGGGGCAAAGCGCCGACGATCGACCTGCGGTTGCTGGATGAGGAGCTGCGCCGCTTTCTGCACGAGCTCGTGCATGGCGACTGGTTGCAGCGACATGCACCGGAAGGGGCCCGCGTGATCCGTGACATTGCGTTCTCGGGCAATGGCGAGCCGACCAGTGCAGCGGAATTTCCGGACGCGGTGGACCTGGTGCTGCGATTGCGTGATGAATTCGGCCTGGGCGATGAGGGCAGGGCGGTACCGGTGCGCCTGATCACCAACGGCAGCCTGCTGGGACAGGTACGGGTGCAGGACGGCGTGCGCCGACTGGGCGCGGCGGGCGGTGAAGCCTGGTTCAAGGTCGATGGCGGCAGCGCAGCCACCATCGAGCGCATCAACGGCGTCAACCTGGCACCCGAAGTCGTTGCCCGCCACCTGGCATGCTGTGCCCAGCTCTGCGCAACCTGGGTGCAGACCTGCATGTTCCGCTGGGACGGCATTGCGCCGACCGACGCCGAGCTTGACGCCTACCTGGCCGTGCTGCGCGCTGCCGGGTTCGATCGACTGCGGGGCGTGCTGCTGTATGGTGTCGCGCGCCCGTCCATGCAGCCGGAGGCCACGCGGCTGTCAGCTCTCGCGCCCGAGGAACTCGAGGAGATCGGCGCGCGCATCAGAAAACAGGGGCTGACGGTCCGCGTCAGCCCCTGATGTGCTCGCGCTGTGCCGGGGTCAGCGCTCCTTGCGCTTCGCCCGGGCTTCTTTCTTTAGCGACTTGTACAGATCCGGGTTGGTCGCCTTCAGGTATTCCGCCACGTCCACGTCGTCCTTCCGGACTTTGTCGATATCGATCTGCTCGATGTGGACCAGGCGAAGCAGCGCCTGAACCGGTCGGGGAATGTTGCGGCCGCTCTCGTATCGGGAGCCGCCACTCTGTGTCACGCCGATCTTGGACCAGAACTGGGACTGGTTCATGCCGAGCTTGCGGCGGATTTCACGTACGTCGATCTTGTCTGTGCTTTTCATGATTTCGCCCTGTCGATGTGGTCTGGACTGGCACTTGCCGACTGCGTCGGCTGGATGCCCTGCTGCTGCATCGTTCTATTACTAAAGTTATATCGCATGCAAAGTATAGACCAGCCTTCCGCATAAATTCAATGTGCATTTTCAGTAAATGCGGGTTAGCCGTAAGTGATATTCACCAGGACCGTGAAATGTGACCGGTGTCAGCCAGCGGGCGGCTACGCCGTGTCATTTTCTCGCCGCCCCCGCGACGGCGCGTCGTTCCTTCGGATTTGCGTGCGCCCGCTGATCTTCCGGGCGAGCGGGCTTTGGCCGAAGGTGTCCGGTTCGCTGCATGACGACCATTGGATGCGGCGACGCTCCCATTGGTTCAGAGACGAAACGCAGGAAAGGTATCGTTTCCGGGACGCTCCGCATGCGGCCCGGCCGGGGACGTGGCGAAGTGATGGTCGCCGTCGCCGCAAGCGGCATCTGCGCCCGCATCGGCGCGAGACATCGGCAGCCGGCTCCCCGCCCGGCGCATGGGATGCGCTGGCGGCCATCATCGAGCTGACATAGCGTTTGACCCGCGCGAGGCGACTCGCTATCATCGCGCCTTCTTTAAGGAGACGTGGCCGAGAGGTCGAAGGCACTCCCCTGCTAAGGGAGCATGCGGGCTAAAACTCGCATCGAGGGTTCGAATCCCTCCGTCTCCGCCAGGAAAACCGTCAGAACCCGCACAGCCACCGGCTCTGCGGGTTTTGTCTTTGTGACGGCCGGATCATCGGGATGGCGTCGCGCCTGCTTCGATGCCGGCTGGCTTGAGGAGAGGCTACTGTGATCACGAACGCCCGGTCGGCCTGCGGCCAGGCTCCCGCGGCGCGGCCTGCGGTGCCCGCCCGCATTGCGCTGCTCGGCACCGGCGGCACGATTGCCGCGTCCGCCGCGGATGCTGCCCAGTTGCACGACTACCGCGTCACCGAAGGGGTCGACGCGATCCTCCGCGCAGTGCCGCAGATCCGCGAGCTTGCCGAGGTCCGGTGCGAGCAGTTGATGAACGTCGAAAGCCACGAAATCGACACTGCCGGGCTGCTGATGATCGCGCGGCGCACCCAGGCATTGCTCGATGACGAAGCGATCGACGGCGTGGTGATCACGCACGGTACCGACACGCTGGAAGAAACCGCCTACTTCCTCAACCTGTTGCTCCGCAGTGCCAAGCCGGTGGTGGTGGTGGGCGCCATGCGGCCCGCCAGCGCGCTGAGTGCCGATGGCCCGCTGAACCTGTTGAACGCGTTCCGCCTGGCGACCTGCCGTGAGGCAGCGGGCAAGGGCGTGCTGGTGACCCTCAATGACCGCATCGGCGCGGCGCGCCACGTCACCAAGTCGCACACGATCGCGACCGATGCCTTCGTCTCGGCGGAGCAGGGCAGTCTTGGTGAGATCGCAGGTGGCGTCGTGCACTTCTTCAATGCGCCCACGCGGCGGCATACCGTGCACAGTGAGTTCTCGCTCGGGGACATCGACGAACTTCCGCAGGTCGACATCATTTTCGATTACCTCGGCGCAGGCGCGCATCTGTATCACGCGGCCATCGACAGTGGTGCCAGGGGCATCGTGCTTGCCGCGACCGGCAACGGCAGCCTGTCGCCATCGGCGCGGCTGGGCGCGGAGGCGGCGCAGCGCCGGGGGGTGGCCTTCGTGCGCGCGAGTCGGGTGGGGCAGGGCGTGGTGACCGACGCTGCGGACGATGCGGTGCTGGACACCATCGCGGCGAATTCGCTCAACCCGCACAAGGCGCGCATCCTGCTGATGGTCGCCTTGTGCGTGACGCGCGATACCGAGCGGATCCGGGAGTGCTTCCGGCGATATTGATCGAATCGGCGGGCGCCTGGCGCACGCTAACTGCGGCCCTTGCGGATGGGTCGATGCACTGCGAGCAATAATCACCGGCTCTCCCCCAGCGCCCCGATGTGTTGCAACCTGTTGTTTTTGTGCGACGCATGTCCTGACTCGGTGCACGGGTTTACTGATATTCTCGAGATTTTGTGCCTGACCGGCCCCCCCACCGAGGTCAAGAATGAATGCGCGTGTCCAAGAACCCCTGCACAGAATCGTCATCGTCGGCGGCGGCGCCGGCGGTCTCGAACTTGCCACCCGGCTTGGCGATACGCTGGGACGCAAGGGCAAGGCCGATATCACCCTGATCGACCGCACGCGCACGCACATCTGGAAGCCCAAGCTCCATGAGATCGCTGCCGGCAGCATGGACATCGGGGAGCACGAGGTCGGTTACCTCGCCCAGGCGCACTGGCACCATTTCCACTTCCGCATCGGCGAGATGACGGGGCTGGACCGTGCCCGGCGAGAAGTCCACGTCGCGCCCTTCATGGACGAGGACGGCAACGAGGTCACGCCGGCGCGATCCTTTCCCTACGACACGCTGATCATCTCGGTCGGCAGCCTGAGCAACGATTTCGGCACGCCCGGCGTGCGCGAGCATGCGCTCAAGCTCGAGACGCCAGCCGACGCACGCCGCTTTCATGTGCGCATGGTGAATGCCTGCGTGCGCGCCCATGCGCAGACGACTCCGCTGCGACCCGAGCAACTGCATGTGGCGATCATCGGCGCAGGTGCGACCGGCGTCGAACTCGCCGCCGAACTGCACCACACCACGCGCGAAGTCGTCGCCTACGGACTCGACCGTGTCGATGCAGACAAGGACATCAAGCTGTCGGTCATCGAGGCGGCGCCGCGCGTGCTGCCGGCCCTGCCCGAGCGGCTTTCCCATTCCACGGAGAGTCTGCTGCGCAAGCTCGGGGTGGATGTGCACACCAACGCCAAGGTTGCCGAGGTGCTGCCCGACGGCGTGCGCCTGGCCGACGGCCGCCTGCTGCCCGCCGAACTCGTGGTGTGGGCGGCGGGGGTCAAGGCACCCGAGTTGCTGACCCGGCTTGACGGCCTCGAAACCAACCGCATCAACCAGCTCGTGGTGCGGCAGACGCTGCAGACCACGCTCGACGACAACATCTTCGCGCTCGGCGATTGCGCTGCCTGCCCGTGGCCGGAGAACAAGGGCTTCGTGCCGCCGCGAGCGCAGGCCGCCCACCAGCAGGCCTCGCACCTGCTCAAGCAGATTCGCCGCCGCCTCGTTGGCAAGCCGCTGCAGGACTACCGCTACAAGGACTTTGGTTCGCTGGTGTCGCTGGGCAAGTTCAGTACCGTCGGCAACATGATGGGCGGCCTGGCCAAGGGCGACCTGTTCATCGAGGGCAAGTTCGCGATGCTGATGTACGCGTCGCTGTACAAGATGCATGAGCTTGCGCTGCACGGCTGGGCCAAGGTGACGCTCGACACGCTGGCGCGCATGATCACCCGACGCACCGAGCCCCACGTAAAGCTTCACTG